>NZ_JBEXWP010000005.1:366714-397179 GCF_040629895.1 Streptomyces sp. NPDC005866 | reverse complement strand
TTGCATGTGTTAAGCACGCCGCCAGCGTTCGTCCTGAGCCAGGATCAAACTCTCCGTGAATGTCTACCGGTAATCCGGTCGAACACCACGAGAGCGGTGCGAGAGGAGGAATAATCCCCCCGCACACAGCATCCTCGCTGTGTTTTACTTCAAAGGAACCACGCCCCGATCATGACGACCGGAGACGGGGTATCAACATATCTGGCGTTGACTTTTGGCACGCTGTTGAGTTCTCAAGGAACGGACGCTTCCTTTGTACTCACCCTCTCGGGCTTTCCTCCGGGCTTCCCTTCGGTCTTGCGTTTCCGACTCTATCAGATCCTTTCGGCGTCCGATTCCCGGTCGGCGGGATTGTCTGCGGCTTTCCGGCTTTCGCCCGTCGGCCTTTCGACATTCACTACGTTAGCCGATTCCCGTGGAGACTCATAATCGAGTTCCGTGAGTTCGAATTCGGACATGCAGGCATGACGAATTCGACCCCGCCAAGGGAAGTCGTAGGTAGTGGGTGGCCGCTTCCGGCTGCTGGCGAATGCCGTACCCGGTTCAAGCGGCTCGGGCCACATTACGCACCTCCCGGGGACGCGTCAACTTGAGCGGCGCCGGGGTGCATGGGCCCGATAGGGGCTGACCGTCGGGTCGTCGGCAATCCAGTAACGCCAGGGATGGACGTCACCGTTGCCTCCCTCGCCGGCGACTCCGGTGCGCGGACCGTTGCGTACCTGGTCGGAGGGCACGGGAGTGCCGGTCAGTATCCGCAACGGCGTCTCACCGGCGGCGCACGCGTCCGTGCCGTCCAGGGCCCGGTCGACGCCCAGAGCGGTGGCCAGGCGGGCCGGCCCTTGGCCAGTTCTCTGTCATATCGGGCCGAAAGTCGACGTTTGCGTGCGCGCGCGGCGCCCTCGACGATCTCGCCGGCGCGGAGCAGGACCGCGCTCGCGGTGCCGTCCGGACCGCAGACGAGGTTCATGCAGAACCACATGCCGTAGGTGACTCATCAGGCATGTATGTCGTTAGACCCGGCATCATCGGCACGGCAACGGCAAGCAGGAGACAGGCAGTGCGAGCGATCATCTACGCCAGGCTCAGCCCCACCCCGAGGGGCGAGGAGTCCAAGGGCGGGAACCTGACACAGCAGGTCGAGTTGAGTCAGGCGCTGTGCGACCGGAACGGCTGGTCAGTCGTAGCCGTGATCGTCGAAAAGGACACGTCAGCTTCGACCAAGCGGGGAGCCAAGCGAAGCGACGAGTGGGAGCGCGTTAAGGCTCTGGTGGAGGATGGCAAGGCAGACGCCATCGTGTCTCGCCACTACGACCGCATGTACCGCACCCCCTGGGACCTTGAGGACCTGGTGGACCTGGCCGAGGCAACCGGCGTCACGCTGGCCGCCGCGCAGGCTCAGGGAGTGCTCGACCTGTCCACCCCGTCCGGCCGGCTCGCTGCTCGCATCGGCGCTGTGGTGGCTCGCAACGAGACCGAGATGCGAGTAGAGCGTCAGGTGCTCGGACACCAGCGCCGTAGAGAGTCGGGGAGGCCCTTCTGGAGTACTCGCCCGTTCGGCTTCGAGCGTGACGGCAGGCACCGTGAGGCAGAGGCAGAAGCACTACGGCAGGCGTACCGGGATGTCCTGACCGGTGTCTCCCTATGGTCCATCGCGAAGGACTGGAACGCCCGTGAACTGCTCTCACCGCACGGCAAGGAGTGGCGCAGCTCGAACCTTCGGGGTGTCCTCTTGAAACCGCGGAACGCGGGAATCCAGACGTACACGCAGTGGGTCGAGAAGCCGGACGGGAAGCGCGTGCGCCTGACCGAGGAGACCGGCACGGGCAACTGGGACGCGATCGTCTCCGAGGGCATGTATCGGGCCCTGGTCCGTTACCTGAGCGACCCCGAGCGCAACACGGGCGGCGGCGGCAAGCGCAGGGCCCTGCTGTCCGGCGTGGTCCGCTGCTCGAAGTGTCAGGCCGTCGCCACTCAGGGATGGAGCAAGAAGAACGCGGCAGGCGAGCGGTACCGGATCTACACCTGTTCAGGTGGCCGATGCATCACCTGCCCGGCAGACGCTCTTGACTCCTTCGTGGTCCGGAAGGTCATCGACAAGGCCGAGGAGTGGAACGCGGCACCGGCCACGGATGCCGCAGACGAGGAGCGAGAGGACGAACTGCTGGCCGAGGAGACTGCCGCATCCGAGAGGCGCACCGCCCTGGCGGAGATGTTCGCTGTAGGGGACATCGACGCGTCGACCCTGCGGACGGGCATCGGCAGGTGTGACGCCGACCTGACCAAGATCCGGGCCGAGCTTGCAGACCTGGCCGCGAATCGGGTGCGCGTCGACCTGGGGGACATCGAGTACCTGTGGGAGGAGCTGGACTACGAGGACCCCGACCGGATCGACTACGTGCGGACCGTCGTCATGCAGGTCTGCGAGCGCGTCGAGCTGATGCCGCGCGGTCGAGGGGTCCGAGCCTTCAAGACCGAGCACTGCCGGATCACGTTCCGGCACTCAGTGAGCACGGGCCCTGTCTGACGAGAGTCGGGCGGGGCCCTTCGTCATGCCCGGCGAGGAAGAGCGCCCCTCTCGCTCCTCAGTTCATGCAACAACGTGCATGAGTCACGTCCGTGCATGGACGGCCGCAAACGGCGCCCGTACGGTCGTCTCAGGCGGCCTGACCGGGCCGCCAAGTCCGCATGGCACGCGAAGAACTGACTCGGCTCACTGGCAACGGCAACGGCACGTGCGGAGAGGACGACTGCCCGAACGTCTACCGCACCGCTTCCGGCTCCACCGTGGTTCAGGGCGACGTGTTCGACGCCGTCACTCCCCCACAGGGGGAAGGGCTCGTGGAGATCCCCGAAAACGTGCTTCGGGAGGTCGTTCGTGCCCTTGGATGGTGACGAGTGGCGGGCGACGCTCCGGGGGCTTCCAGTCGGAAGCGTGGCGGCTGGAGACCCTGCCCCAGTACCTCGTACCGCAGGAGGCGGAAGAACTCGAAGCCTTCCGCGCAGGCAAGCGCGTCGACCCGAACACCTACTCGTCGGCTTACACGGAGGACCTGAGGCGGCTGCGCGGCGAGGGGAGGAGCAAGGGTCGAGTGCACGTCCTGACTCGACCGATCTCCGAGTACCTGCGCTTCGAGTTCTCCCGGTACTAGGCACCGCACGTGCTCGCCGGGGAGGACATCCGCATCCTTGACGTGACCGAGCGGACGAACCCGTTGCCGGATGTCGGGGACTTCTGGATGTTCGATCGCTCGACGGTCGTCCTGATGCACTACGAGGACGACGGCACGCAGGTCAGCCGAGAGCTGTACGAGGGTGACCCTGCGCCGTTCATCGAGTGGCAGGGCATCGCCGTTGCCGAGTCGGTTCCCTTCCTGGAGTACGCGGAGCGCGTGACGGAGTGACGTTCGGAGCTGAGCAGCTTGGCGAGTCTGGTACCGAACTCGCCTCTCTGCTTCGGGACTTGCGCAAGCGAGCTGGCCTCTCAGGGGACCGGCTCGCAGCGCGCTGCAACATGTCCCAGTCGAAGGTGTCTCGCATCGAGAACGGCCGGACACGGCCGTCCCTGGTCGACGTCGAGCAGATCTTGCGAGCGCTGGACGCTCCGCCGGAACTGGTCGCCGAGGTCTCCGCCCTCGCCAGGATGGCGAACACCGAGTCGCGGAACCTCCGAGAACTTCGGCGCAAGGGGCTCGGTACCAGACAGGCCGAGCTGAAGTCGCTCGAAGCGTCCTCTACGCACATGCGCTACTTCCTGCTTTCGATGGTTACCGGACTGCTCGCAACACCGGAGTACGTGCGGGCGAGCCTGGCCCACTCGACGGCCGACACGAGCAAGGCCGTAGCAGGGAAGCTGGGACGGCAAGCCGTCCTCTACGACGCTTCGAAGCGGTTCACGTTCGTTCTGACCGAGCAGGCGGTTCGCTGGCCGGTCGTCTCTCCACTGGCACTGGCCGAGCAGATGGACCGACTGGCATCCCTGTCCTACCTCCCGAACCTTCAATCGGGGTGATCCCCGTAGGGGCACCGACGCCCCGAACCCCTCTGAGTACGTTCACCGTCTACGACGCCGCGTTGGTCACCATCGAGACGACGGCAGGAAGTCTCGTACTCCGCGACGGCCGAGATGTTCAGGCGTACCTGAAGGAGTTTGGCGTAGAGCCGAGGGCCTGTCTGAACTCCTGTGCGCCTGTCTCAGGCGCTCTCTCCCAGGTGCCGGTACAGCGTGGCTCGGGAGACTCCGAGGGCCTTGGCGATGGCGCTGACGCTCTCCCCCTTGGCCTTCCTCGCACGGGCCACGGTGAGTACATCCTCGTCCACCACAGACGGCCGGCCGCCCGTACGGCCCTGCGCCTTGGCCGCTTCCAGCCCGGCCCGCGTGCGGTCCTTGATGAGCGAACGTTCGAACTCCGCCATGGCCGCGATGATCTGGAAGAACAGGCGACCATCGGCCGACGTCGTGTCGACGGAGGAGAGCGCACCATCGAGCACGCGGAAACCTATGCCGCGCTCACGCAAGCCGTCGACGATGGACACGAGGTCGATGAGCGACTGGCCGAGCCGGTCCAGCTTCCATACGCAAAGGACGTCGCCCGGTCGGGCGTAGTCCAGTACGGCCGTGAGCTGCGGCCGGTCGGTGTTCTTGCCACTGGCGTTGTCCTCGAAGATCCGGGCGCACCCTGCGCCCGTCAGTGCGTCGCGCTGAAGCTGCGCTTCCTGGTCGTCGGTGGAGACGCGGGCGTACCCGATGAGCTGGCCGGTGGCGGTGTTCGTCGTCATGGCACCGACCGTCTCAGAACTCGTCTCAAAATATCAAGTCCGAGGCGCAGGTTTCGAGACGGGTTTTGAACAGAGCTGTGCCCCCGTGAGGGTCGCTCTGTCTCTCGTCTCACAAACCTTGGTTTTCGAGACGGTCCACGCTGGCCTGTGCGGGGCGACTGTCGCACCCCCCTCGGGACGCTCGCCGTCTGTACGCACTTCTCTTGGGGCCAGGGTTCCAAGTTCTACCGACCCGACTTTGATCGGGTGACTCCACTCGTCAAGGGGCAGAGTGTCTCGCTAATCCTCCTTGCCCTGGTCAGCTTCATCGTCCGTCCAGGGATACAGGGTGGCGAAGTGACGGATTCGCTCCTGCTCGGCGGCTTCGTCGGCGGCGTCGTAGTGCCGTATCTGCTTCCACCAGCGCTCGTAGTCGTAGCCGTCGCAGTGGTTGAAGTCGAAGGCGGTGCTACGGAGTCGCTGCCACTCGCGCACGATCGCAGTCCGCTGCCATGGCTCGGGCCGCTCCACCGTGAGGAGTTGATGCAGGAAACCCGCTGAGTCACAAACCAGGATGAGCAGGGATCGCATCGCGAAAGAGGTCTCGCCGGTCTCACCCACTTCCTCGGACACTCGCCCCAACTGCGCGTTGAGGAACGCCTCCAGGGCGCGGACGTTCTCGGGGGTCAGATCGACGGCGTATGTGAGGGTGTGTTCAGGTGGCGGGTTTGTCATACGGGTGGGTCCTTCCTTTCGTGCGGTGCCAACTGGAGCACTCAGAGTGGGGCTGAAACAACGGTTCAGGCACGGATTTCGTGAAATGGATCGTGCTGCCGTGCGCCGGTGACGCTTCGTCATCTGGGGCGTCATCCTTCGGCTGTGTGAGACCTTGCGGGAGATGGTGTTCCCGCACCTGGTGACGGTGCTGGTGGAGCATGTGGTGGTGGAGAGCTGCGTGCTGCGGATCACGGCGAGCACGAAGGACGGGACGGCAGCCGTCTGTCCGGGGTGCGGGGAGTCGTCGAAGCGCCCGTCGGCGCCCGGCCGGTGCTCATCGAGTTGTCGGTAGGTCGGCTGTTCTGCGACAGCAGCGGCTGCGCGCGGGTGACGTTCGCCGAGCAGGTCGACGGGCTGACCAGCCGATACGGTCGGCGAACGCCCGTCCTGCAGCGGGTGATCGGCGCTCTCGGTGTCGTCCTGGCCGCTCGCGCCGTGGCCCGGCTGGGGCTGCTGCTGGGCATCGCGGTCAGTCGGATGACGGTGTTACGCGTGGTGATGGCGCTGCCGGAGCCGGCCTGGACGGGGCCGCGGGTGCTGGGGGTGGACGAGTTCGCGACCAGGAAGGGCCGCCGGTACGGCACCATCCTGACCGACTGCGAGACCCGCCAGCCCTTGGACCTGCTGCCCGACCGCGAGGCCGAGACCCTGGCCGCCTGGCTGCGCGAGCACCCCGGCGTCGAGATCGTCTGCCGTGACCGCGCGGCATTCTTCGCCGACGGCGCCCGCACCGGCGCCCCGCAGGCCCAGCACTGCGCGGACAAATGGCATGTCTGGCACAACCTCGGCGAAGCTGTCGAACGCCTCGTCTCCCGCCACCGCGCTCTCCTCCGCGACCTCGTCGAGCCGGAGCCTTCACCAGAACCCGAGGCCGAGCCGGCGACGGCCGACGCGGAGCCGCCCGAGCCCTACCCGCAGGGAAGGTTCCTCGACCGGCTCCGCGACACCCACGCCGCCGTCCGCGCCCAGGTTGAGCAGGGCCTGAGCCTGCGCGAAGTTGCCCGCCGGCTCGGCCTGGGCCGTAACACCGTCCGCAAGTACGCGCGCGCCGCCACCCCGGAGGCGATGCTGCACGGCCAGTGGCAGGACCGGACCAGCAAGCTCGACCGCTACCGGCCCTACCTGGAGCAACGCATCGCCGAGGGCTGCACGAACCTGTCCCGGCTCCACCGCGAGATCCAGGAACGCGGGGCCAGCTGCAGCTACAGCACCTTGCGCGACTACGTCCACCCGCTGCGTCCCGGATGTCGATCCGCCTCCGGCCAGCCGCCGATGGGCCGGCCGCCCTCGCCCCGCGAGGCCACCCGCTGGATCATGAGCCATCCCGACCACTTGCGCACGGATGATCAACTGCAGCTCAAGGCGTTGCTGACCCGCTCGCCCGAGCTCACGGCCGCCACCGGCCACGTCCGGACGTTCGCGACCATCATGAGCAACCGCGAGGGAGACCGGCTACCGCGCTGGATCGCCGACGTCTGTGCGGACGAGCAGTGCGGCCTGGCCTCCTTCGCCGCCGGGCTGATCACCGACCTCGGCGCAGTCGTCTTCGGCATGAGCACCGACTGGTCCTCCGGCCCGGTCGAGGGCCGCGTCAACGACCTCAAGGCTCTCAAGCGCGGCATGTTTGGCCGTGCCCGCCTCCCCCTCCTGCGCAAGCGGCTCCTGCCGACCGCCGCCAGCCGCCGACCACAGACCGCGACGGTCGTCGCAGCGAGCTGATCACTGTGATGAGAGACCGGTCACCGCCGCCGAATCCGTCAGTCATTACGCCGGTCATCGACGTGAACCTCCAGATGCGGCCAGGCCGTGGCCAGGCGCGACAGGTCGCCGGCCGATGGCACGGTCACCGAACCCAACGACCCGTCCGGCCTGAAATGGACCAGTGTCCCGGTCGTGCCGTCGACCTCAACGGGCTCAAGATCGGTGACGGGGACGCCGTTTTCGTAGCGCTGAGTCCAGGCCCCGTTGAGGCGGCGGTTGGTATGGGCGAGCCACTCGCTGAGCGCCGCAACCACGGAAATGCCGCGCCGAGGATGGCCGTCAGGCAGCACCTCGACCTGCGGGAAATCGAAGAACCGGAGATCCTTCGTAGCCATGACCGGCTTCTTCACGCTCCGGCCATGCTCGTCCACACGGGTGTCAGTGCCCCGTCCGTCATCCCGGACAGACAGGGAATCGTCGGGATGGAGAACGACGACGCAGTGTCCCCCGCCCTTGCTTGACGCTTCGTCAACGGCATAGGCAAGTACCTCAAGGACGAGGTGCCAAGGTCCATCCGGAGCGAACTCCGCGGGACTCTGTCGGATCTGTGCCAGATGATCCGCATCAACGACGCTGGACCAATCGTGCGTCGTGTTGACCCAGGAAGCCCTCGATATGTCCATCAGGCAAGTATCCCGCCTGGTGATGACGGTCTTGAGGCCATCCCCCTGGCTGACGGCGGTTCACGGAATTCGTGCCTGAACCGAAACAACCTGCTTTTCCGTGGGACCAGAAGGCCCCGTGATGGACGGCAGGGGGCAGGGCGAAGCCCATGGGGGTGGGGGTATGACCCCTTGGAGGGGCAAGCACAACCGCCATGTCATAGCAGCCAAGATTCCGCCACGGTTTCACGGTCCGTCTGTCCAGGCCCGCGGATCGCCACGGCAAGAGCATATGACCTGGTCACAGACTTGCCCTATCTTGTTCGCAAAGGCGGAAACGTGTGGAGAACAGGGCGTTTCTGCTGCGGGGCCCGGGAGCGCCCCCTTGGCCTTGCCGGCTTGCTCCTGTCGGCCCCTTCGGGGGCCGCACTGTCGTAGGCCGCTTGCGACTGTGGCGGCCGATAGGCCGCCTCCTTGCCGCTTCCCTCCTCGCCGTCGCACTACCCTGGTCGGGGCGCTGCCGCGCCCCGCCTTCCCTTGCGGCTGGCTACCCCTCTCTCCCTCAGTCGGCCCCAAAGGGGCCGCACTGCACTCGTGCCAAATAGATAAGAGAGCAAGCGAACGTTTCCGCAGCTCAGGACCCATGCCGCTACACGCCAGACGTGCTCTGGCTACACGTCCGGGATGTAGTCACCGGCCCTGATGGAGGCGGCAGGGGACCGGCGCACCCTTCACCTTCTGGAAGAGGTGGGGAGGAAGGACGAGGCAGGCGGCCCCAGAGCGGGGTGACACAAGGTCCAGCTCCTTGGCGCGGGCCACCGCGTTACGGGTGCTCTGGTCGGACAGCGGCTTGCCCTCCTGGCCCAGCAGTACGGCCAGCCGGCCCGGCTCGAAGCCTGCGTGTCCTTGCCGATCCGCCCATCCGATGGCGGCGAAGTGGACGCGGTAGGCGAGCGGGTGCCCGGGGTGTTGCGCCATGCGCCGATACTCGTGCTGGGAGACTCCGGCCCCACGGGCGGTCGTGGCCGAAGCTAATAGCCACCGAGTGTGGCTCCTTCCTGTGAGGCGCACACGGGTACGCCAGTGACCCCCGCCGGATGGCGGGACATGTGCCTCCCTTTCGTTGCGGGGGTAGACGGCGCGGATGGCGCGGTCTCTCATCACAGGTGGACGCCCAGGCCTTCGGGCCTGAACTCGGTCTCGTGCAGTCGGGAGCGACGGCGGCGACCTGGCCGAGGGACCTTACACGAAGGAGGGAGGATCCCGTTCAGGGAGCCGCCCTCCCATGTGGTGCTGCCCTGTTCGGCCATACGCTGATGCACTCCGCTCGTCGTTGCGCACGCGACCGTGATCCTGGCGGTGCGGAAGAACGCACCACCGGGGTTGTCCCCTACTGCGGCTGAGCGCGATCGTTGGCCCGTCTGGCCAAGTGGGGGCTCAGGTCCGGCAGCGCCAGCTAGCGGTCAGTCGCCATGGAGACCCCACTCGTCGAGACCACCGTAGATATGGGCTTCAAGGCATCCCGGGGCGTCCATGCCGACGGCCTCGCCCCGGTAAAGGGCGATGAGTGAGTCCTTGCCCCGCCACCAAGTGTCAGTCAAACCCCGCACTTCAGGTACCGGCTCGTACCCTTCGAGGTCTAGAGAGCTGACGGCCTTACCGGTGATCCTCGTGATGGTTTTGGCCCAGCGTCTCGCGTGGCTGGCCAGCGCCAACGATTCCACCCAGCCTTCGGTACTGGCATGCAGGGGTGCCCAACGGGAGCCGTGAATCCCGAACTCACCACCAGGGCCGATCATGAATCCGTAAGCCATGGACACCCGACAGTCGCCGGCCGGTATCCACCAGCCCTCAGTGGCCGAGCCCTCGGGAACGTCCGTGCCCAAGATGCGCGGACCGCTCTCGTAAAACGGTGCCGGCGCCAGCGCGAGACCGCCCCAACGGTCCTGGAAGGCCGCTGCACGGTCGATCTCCGCGGCCGGGATACCGTGCTCGATCCAGGCGTCGCGGTGACGCTCGATACCCTGCCGAGGAACACGGATGCCCTCCACCTCGACGAACCTCTTAGCCCTGCGGGTCAAACCGGACGGCGCGACCGGGACGGGCGATACGGGAGTGGCGGCCATCATGGTGCCGGAGTCTACTGTCGGGGTCCGTAGCACCTCGGGCGAAAGCCCGCCCGCTGTCTTGCGGGCCAGAAACCGCGCTCAAGGGCCAACTCTCGCGCTCAGTCACCACCCACCTGTCGGCGCGAGTCGGCGCATGTCGGTAGTCACTCGACCGGCCAGGAACGCGTCACGCGCCGCGTTCGCGAACGATCACGCATCTTCTGGCCCAACTCCGCGCCGACTCACCGGCGGGCCGTGAGCAAGGCGCACAGCGGCTCAGGCTCCGGCGGGCGGCTTAGCTCTCGGGCTCAGTCGGTACGCCGAGACCGTTGGATCACCAGCGAGGTAGAAGCGATGTTGCCAGTCGTGGGCTTCGCTCACGCCTACCCGAGGACCAGCCTGGATGAGTGCGGCGGGTACTGGCTCACCCTCGGACAGCGTGACCGAGGCGCCTGTCAGCAGGTCTGTGCCGTTGTGCTCTGCCGTGATGCCGAGCGCTTGGCAGAAGTTCCCCGGCCCCCGCGCGAGACGTGGACTCTCGACCTTGCCCCCTCGCCGCTCGCGGGCCAACTCTTCCCCTTCGATGACCCTGCCCGCCCGGATGAGGACAGCTGTAGCGATGCCGTCTGCCCCGGTGACGATGTTGGCGCACCAGTGGAGTCCGTGAGACCGGTAGACGTACAGGTGTCCCGCGGGTCCGAACATGACGGCGTTTCGGGGTGTCCTGCCTCGGTAGGCGTGGGAGGCAGGGTCGGCCGAACCGGAGTACGCCTCGGTCTCCGTGATGGTGATGCTCACGGTTCCCTCGGGGGTCTCGTGGGTGAGGATGGCACCGAGCAGCTTGGGGGCGACTTCTTCAGCGGGGTGAGCAAGATCCATGACGTTCATGCTGACCGCCTTGACATGCCGTAGGTGAAGTAGACGTACACATGTCCGGGCGGACCGAACATCACGTCATTGCGGGGTGTGCGGCCGCGATAGGCGTGCGATCCGGGATCGTTCGGGCCGTCGTACGCCTCCACCTCCGTGAGGCGCACCGCGATCGGACCGTCCGGGGTTGTACGGACGAGGATGCGGCCGAGGAGGTCGGGGGCGACCTCCAGTACAGGGCGGTCGAAGAAGTCCCTGGGGAGTGGCATACGGTCCGGGGGCGCGATCATGGCGTCCGAGCCTAGTCGAGGCCGGCGATGCCAAGGGGTGGTCAAGGATCCGTCTGCTTGCCAGGGTCTGGGCCGGAACCGGTCGCGGCCGGATCGCGTTTGTAGGGATCAAGGGTCCGTACGTAAAGGGAGAGTCATGGGGTTCAAGAAGCTGCTCGCGAGCCTGGGGGCCGGTGGGGCTTCCGTCGAGACGGTGCTCACGGAGGTCAACGTCGTGCCGGGCGGTGTCGTCCAGGGCGAGGTGCGGATCCAGGGCGGCTCGGTGAACCAGGAGATCCAGGGGCTGTCCGTGGGTCTCCAGGCGCGGGTCGAGGTGGAGAGCGGCGACGAGGAGTACAAGCAGAACATCGACTTCGGCAAGGTGCGGCTCGGCGGTGCCTTCGAGCTTCAGGCGGGGGCGGTGCACGCGGTGCCGTTCGGGCTGGAGATTCCTTGGGAGACGCCGGTCACGATGATCGACGGGCAGGCGCTGCGCGGGATGCACATCGGGGTGACGACCGAGCTGGAGATCGCGCGTGCCGTGGACTCCGGTGACCTGGACCCGATCAACGTGCACCCGCTGCCGGCGCAGAAGGCGATCCTGGACGCCTTCATCCAGCTGGGCTTCCGCTTCAAGAACGCGGACCTGGAGCGCGGTCACATCCGGGGGACCCGGCAGACGCTGCCGTTCTACCAGGAGGTCGAGTTCCATCCGCCGGCGCAGTACCGGGGTCTCAACCAGGTCGAGCTGAGCTTCGTGGCGGACGCGCACGCCATGGACGTCATCCTCGAAATGGACAAGAAGCCGGGGCTGTTCAGCGAGGGCAGTGACACCTTCCGGTCGTTCCAGGTGGGTCTGCACGACTTCCATGGGACTGACTGGGCGGCTTATCTCAACCAGTGGCTGTCCGAGGTCGGCAGCAAGCGCAACTGGTTCTAGGCTCGGGAACTGCGGATTCCGTAACGGCTTCCGTAAGCGATCAGTATCGATCAGGAGGTACCGAGGTGACCGAGCCCAAGCGGCGGCCTCTTCCCCATGACTTCCACCCGCCCGTCGAATCGTTCACGGTGACGAGCGAGGACATCGACGAAGGGGCGACGCTCAAGGACGCTCAGGTCCAGGCGAAGGGCAACACCTCGCCGCATCTGCGGTGGGAGGGCTTCCCGGCCGAGACCAAGAGCTTCGCTGTGACCTGCTACGACCCGGATGCCCCGACGGGCAGCGGGTTCTGGCACTGGGTGGTGTTCGACATCCCCGTCTCGGTGACCGAACTGCCTGCCGGTGCGGGCAACGGCAAGTTCGAGGGCCTGCCCGAGGGCGCGGTGCAGGTGCGCAACGACTACGGGTCGAAGGACTTCGGCGGTGCCGCGCCGCCGCCCGGGGACGGGCCGCACCGGTACGTCTTCACGGTGTACGCGGTGGACCAGGAGAAGCTCGGTCCGGACGCCGATGTGTCGCCTGCCGTCGTCGGGTTCAATCTGCGGTTCCACGCGATCGCCCGTGCGCAGTTGATCGGCGAGTACGAGAACCCCGAGAAGGGCTGACGCACCGCGCGAAATCAGCCAAGCGTTCATTGAACGTTTGCCCGTCCCTGGTCTTGGAAGTGATCGGGGGCGGGCAGTTTTTATTGCGTTGTCCATCTCGGCGCGCCCGTCCAGAGTTGATCCAAGCCCGCCGGGGGTGGGCACGGTGCACATGGGAGGTGGGCTGGATGCGTGACACGCTGGTGCTGAACGCGAGCTTCGAGCCGCTGTCTACGGTGACTCTGAATCGAGCCGTCGTTCTGGTGCTCCAGGACAAGGCCGTCGTCGAGCAGGCCCACCCCGAACTGCGCATGCGCGGTGCCGAGGTGGACATACCTGCGCCTCGGGTGATCAGACTCTGCAGGTATGTACGGGTGCCGTTCCGGAGACAGGCGCCCTGGTCGCGGCGCGGGGTGCTGGTCAGGGACCGGCACCGGTGCGCGTACTGCGGGCGGCGGGCGACGACCGTCGACCATGTGGTGCCGCGGGCCCAGGGCGGTGCGGACTCGTGGCTGAACACGGTGGCCTCGTGCGCCGAGGACAATCACCGGAAGGCGGACCGGACGCCGGACCAGGCGGGGATGGAGCTGCTTCGGGAGCCGTTCGAGCCTACTCCTCAGGATGCGATGCTGCTGGCGCTGGGGGCCGAGGACTTCGCGGCGCTTCCTGAGTGGCTGGCGGGGGATGTGGCCGCCTAGGGGGTGTCGTCTGCCTGGCTGAGGCTGTCGGGCAAGTGCGGGTCGTTCGTGGCTTGTCGCGCCCACGTGGCGGAGCCGCACATTGAACAGCGCCCCGCGCCCCTTCACGGGGTGCGGGGAACCCTTGTTCTCAGTCGCCGTCAGTCGCCGTCAGTCGATGTTCGGCTTTTCCCTGCGCTCCTGCGCGTTGTTGCCGTTGCCGCCGCCCGAACCGCCGCCGAACGGGCCGAAGTTGCCCATCGCGCCCGACAGGCCCTTGAGGGCGTCGCCGATCTCGCTGGGGACGATCCAGAGCTTGTTGGCGTCGCCCTCGGCGATCTTCGGGAGCATCTGGAGGTACTGGTAGGAGAGTAGCTTCTGGTCCGGGTCGCCCGCGTGGATCGCCTCGAAGACCGTGCGGACCGCCTGGGCCTCGCCCTCCGCGCGCAGGGCGGCCGCCTTGGCCTCACCCTCGGCGCGCAGGATCTGGGACTGCTTCTCACCTTCGGCGGTGAGGATCGCGGCCTGGCGCGTACCTTCCGCGGTGAGGATCGCGGCACGCTTGTCGCGGTCGGCTCGCATCTGCTTCTCCATCGAGTCCTGGATGGAGGTCGGCGGCTCGATCGCCTTGAGCTCGACGCGGTTGACGCGGATGCCCCACTTGCCGGTCGCCTCGTCGAGGACACCGCGCAGGGCCGCGTTGATCTCCTCGCGGGAGGTCAGGGTGCGCTCCAGGTCCATGCCGCCGATGATGTTACGGAGCGTGGTGACCGTGAGCTGCTCGATGGCCTGGATGTAGCTGGCGACCTCGTAGGTGGCCGCCCGTGCGTCCGTCACCTGGTAGTAGATGACCGTGTCGATGTTCACGACCAGGTTGTCCTGGGTGATCACCGGCTGGGGCGGGAACGGTACGACCTGTTCGCGCAGGTCGATGCGGTTGCGGATGCTGTCGATGAACGGGACCACGATGTTGAGGCCCGCGTTCAGGGTCCGCGTGTAGCGGCCGAAGCGCTCGACGATGGCGGCGCTCGCCTGTGGGATGACTTGGATCGTCTTGATCAGGGCGATGAAGACCAACACCACCAGAATGACCAGGACGATGATGACCGGTTCCATCGTCGCTCCCCGTACCCTTCTTCTCCGCCTCGGCGCTTCGGCAGATCTTATGGTTGTCGAAGATCTTGCTGGACGAGTCTGACAGACACTCGCGCAACTCGGGGACTGTTCCGTTCAGTTGAGTCTTACGAGGTCAGATGACGATGGCCGTGGCCCCCTCGATCTCCACGACGTCCACTTCCTGTCCCGCTTCGTAGGCGTTCGTGGGGTCGAGCGAGCGGGCCGACCAGACTTCTCCGGCCAGCTTGATCCGTCCGCCCGCGCCGTCGACGCGTTCCAGCACGACGGCTTGTCTGCCCTTCAACGCTTCGACGCCGGTGGCGAGTCGGGGGCGCTGGTTGGCATGCCGGTTCGCGATGGGCCGTACCACGGCGATCAGGGCGGCCGAGACGACGACGAAGACGAGCACCTGGATCACGGCGCCCGCGCCGAGTCCGGCGGTGACGGCGGCGGCCACGGCGCCGACCGCGAACATGCCGAACTCCGGCATCGCGGTCACCACGAGCGGGATTCCGAGCGCCGCCGCGCCGACGAGCCACCACACCCATGCGTCGATGCTGTTCACATTGTCATGGTAGGGCCGGGGTACCGTCCCCGACAGGGTGCTTTGCCGTATGGAAGCCGTCAGGACAGGGGCAGTCCGTGGGCGGTCCAGCGGTCGCCGACCTGCTCGACGACGAGTGGGAGGCCGAAGCAGAGGGAGAGGTTGCGGGAGGTCAGTTCGAGTTCGAGCGGGCCGGCGGCGAGGACCTTGCCCTGGCGGATCATGAGAACGTGGGTGAAGCCCGGGGCGATCTCCTCGACATGGTGGGTGACCATGATCATGGAGGGGGCGATCGGGTCGCGGGCAAGCCGGCCGAGGCGGCGGACGAGGTCTTCGCGGCCGCCGAGGTCCAGGCCGGCGGCGGGCTCGTCGAGCAGCAGCAGCTCGGGGTCGGTCATCAGGGCGCGGGCGATCAGGGTGCGCTTGCGCTCGCCCTCGGAGAGGGTGCCGAACCTCCGGTCCACGTAGTCGGTCATGCCGAGGCGGTCGAGGAAGGCGCGGGCGCGCTGCTCGTCGACCTCGTCGTACTCCTCGTGCCAGTGTGCGGTCATGCCGTAGGCGGCGGTGAGCACGGTCTCCAGGACGGTCTGGCGCTTGGGGAGCTTCTCGGCCATGGCGATGCCGGCCACGCCGATGCGGGGGCGCAGGTCGAAGACGTCGACCTTGCCGAGGGTGTCACCGAGGATGGTGGCGGTGCCCTTGCTGGGGAAGAGGTAGCTGGACGCGATGTTCAGGAGGGTGGTCTTGCCGGCGCCGTTGGGGCCGAGGATGACCCAGCGCTCGCCCTCCTTCACCGACCAGGAGACCTGGTCCACCAGAGCCCGGCCCTCACGGACCACGGATACGTCCTGAAGCTCCAGAACATCGCTCATGAGCGCGTTGTCTCCCCTTGCAGTGTGGCCGGTCTCGGCTGTCGCTTACGCCTGTGGCTCGGGCGGCGGCGCCAGTGGGCGCAGCCCTTATGAAATCTACGCCACGGGTGCGGCGCTCCATTCCATCGGTCCGGTCCTTAGGGTGGAGGCATGCTCTCGGAACCGCGCTCAGGACGCCTCGCCGCTTGGGGAAATGCCCTATTGGCCGGACTTGTCTCTCCGGATGACACCGTGCTCGCCATCGTCGGTGAGGACGCGGTGCATCGGGTGGAGGGGCTGCCCGGGGAGCCCGCTCCGGTCGGGCTCACGCTGGCGCTGGGGCGGCTGCGGACGCTGGGGGCGACCGGGCTGCGGGTCGCGCTGCCGGCGCCGGGGCATCCGCTGGGGCTGAGCGGTCCGCCGGAGTTCAACGCGCGGGCCCTGGAGGCCGAGGAGTCGGTGATCTGCTACGGCGCCGCGTTCGGGCTGGTGCCGGAGGTGTACGAGGCCGGTACTGCCGGTGATGTGCATGTCCAGGTGGTCTGGCATGTGCTGCCGGTGCGGGAGGCGCCGCCCGCGGACGTGCCCTCGCTGGGCGAGGCGGAGCGGGAGCTGGCGGAGGCGCTCAGGGACGCGACCGAGATGCTGTCGAAGCTGGATGTCGCCGGGTCGGGTCCGGTGGCGGAGGCGGCGGTCGAGGCGTACCGGGCGCGGGCCGAGCGGGGGCGCGAGGTGCTGGCCCCCGGCTATCCACCGCGCGCGGTGCGGGTGCTGGAGCTGGCCCAACGGGTGGGGTTGCTGATCTCGCTGGCGTACGAGAACGGGCACGGGGGCGCGGTGAGCGCGTCGGAGATGGCGGCGCGGTCGCTGGCGCTGCGGCCGGTGGAACGGACGGCCCGGCGGGCGCAGGTGGCGGCGTACAACTCGGTGGTGGAGGAGCGCGAGCGGGGGCGTCGGGACGGCTGAGGGCTACGCCCGCCGGCGCGGCCCTCGACGGTCGCGCCGCTCCTACTTGTTCACCACGGTGTTGCCGAACGCGGGGTTCAGGAGGCGCCGCTGCGATACCGGCGACGGTCATGGCGACGGCGGCCTTCTTGGCGATGTCCATGGGAAGGGTTCCTCCTGCGTGTGCGTGTCCGACCCGGCCGTGGGTCGTGCGCTGATCAACGCCTGAGAGGGTCCTCGGTGGTACGGGGCGCCGGGCCGTGACCGCCCGTTCGATCATTGGGCGTAAAAGTCGCCGGGCGTAAAAATCAATGGGCGTAAGAGTCGTTGGGCGTAAAAGTCGCCGGGCGTAAAAGGCATTGGGCCCAAGAGTCGTTGGGAGTAAAAGCCGACCGGCCTTCCGGGGGCGCCCGGAAGGCCGGAGGTCGATGCCGCCGTGCGGCGTGGTCTCAGTGGTTGAGGCCGAGGTTGCCGAAGGCGGGGTTCAGCACGCCGATGACGTTGACGCTGTTGCCGACGGCGTTGACCGGGATGTGCACCGGGGCCTGGATGACGTTGCCCGAGACGATGCCAGGAGAGGCCTTGGCCCCGCCGTCGGCGTGGGAGCCGCCGGTGTGGGCGGAGGCCATCCCCGCGCCCGCGGCCACGATCCCGCCGGCCACCATCGTCACGGCCGCTGCCTTCTTCAGGTTCTTCACTTCTTGAGCCTCCTTGGCGATCACCGCGGCGGTCGCCGCGGCACGCACTGAAGAACGGCGGTGACCGCGAGAGGATGCGCCGTCTGGGTGACATTCCCACGACGGTATGAATCTCAGCCCGGAAGGCGACCCTCCATGTTGCCGTCGGTGAAGCGTTGCGGAGGGCGTTTCAGCCGGTAACGCCATGGCGAACGGCCCACAGGGCGGCCTGGGTGCGGTCGGCGAGGTCGAGTTTCATCAGGATGTTGGAGACGTGCGTCTTGACGGTCTTCTCGGACAGCACCAGGGCGCGGGCTATCTCGCGGTTGGAGCGGCCGTCGGCGATCAGCCCGAGCACCTCGCGCTCCCGTTCGGTGAGCGAACCGCTCCGGCCCTGCCCGGAGTTGTTCTCCTCCTGGGAGAGCAGGGCGCCGGCCACCTCGGGCTGGAGCAGGACGTGCCCGGCGTGCACCGAGCGGATGGCGGTGGCGAGCGCGTCGGGATCGACGTCCTTGTAGACGTACCCGGCGGCGCCGGCGCGCAGGGCCGGGACCACCGTGCGCTGCTCGGTGAAGCTGGTGACGATGAGCACGCGCGCGGGGTTGTCGAGTTCGCGGAGTTTGCGCAGGGCCTCCACGCCGTCCATGCCAGGCATCTTGACGTCCATGAGGACGATGTCAGGGCTCAATTCCTGGGCCCGCTCGACCCCTTCGGCGCCGTCGGCGGCCTCGCCGACGACCTCTATGTCGTCCTGGACCTCCAGGAAGGTACGCAGGCCCCGGCGGACGACCTGGTGGTCGTCGACGAGCAGGACCCTGATCGCGTCAGCCACCGGGGACCTCCATCTCGATCGTGGTGCCCTTGCCGGGCGCCGATTCCACGGTCAGCGTGCCGCCGACTCCGCTCGCCCGGTCCCGCATGGAGACCAGGCCGAGGTGGCGTCCGGCACTGCGGGTGAGGTGCGGGTCGAAGCCGCCGCCGTCGTCCGTGACCCGCAGCACGGCCCCGCTGCCGCGCCGGTTCACGGTGACGTCGACGTGCTCGGCACCGGAGTGGCGGAGGGCGTTGTGCAGGGCTTCCTGGGCCACCCGGAGCAGCGCCTCCTCCTGGGCGGCGGGCAGGGCACGGAAGCCGCTGCCGGAGAAGGTCACGCGTGCGTCGTGGGCACGGTCCAGGACCTGGACCTGGGTGCGGAGGGTGGCGACCAGGCCGTCCTCGTCGAGGGCGGCGGGGCGCAACTCCACCACGGCCGCGCGCAGTTCCTCGGTGGCCTCGGCGGCGAGCGCGGCCACCTGTTGCAACTCGCCCTTGGCACGGGAGGGATCCCGGTCGACGAGGGCGGCGGCGGCCTGGGCGGTCAGGCGCAGGGAGAACAGTTTCTGGCTCACCGCGTCGTGCAACTCGTGGGCGAGGCGGGAGCGTTCCTCGGCGATGGTCAGCTCGCGGCTGCGCTCGTAGAGGCGGGCGTTGGTGAGGGCGATCGCCGCGTGCTGGGCGAGGATGGAGAGCAGTTCCTCGTCCTCCGCGGTGAAGCCGCAGCTTCCGTCGGGCTTGGGGCTCGGGGGGTGTGGGGGGTGTCCCCCAACAGAACGCAGCTTGTTCGCCAGGAACAGCGCTCCGATGATCTCCTCGCCGTCGCGGATCGGCAGGCCCAGGAAGTCGGACATGTCGGGGTGGGCCGACGGCCAGCCCTCGAAGCGGGGGTCCTTGCGGACGTCGGCCAGCCGCTCGGTCTTCGCCTCGTGGAGCATCGCGGCGAGGATGCCGTGCTGGCGCGGGAGCGGGCCGATGGCCTTCCACTGGGCGTCGCTGACACCGTCGACGACGAACTGGGCGAAGCCACCGTGGTCGTCGGGGACCCCGAGCGCGGCGTACTGCGCGTGGAGCAGCTCACGGGCGGAGGCGACGATCGTCTTGAGGACGTCGCGCACCTCCAGGTGCCTGCTCATGGCCAGCAGCGCGGAACTCACCGCGGCGAGGCCGGACCGGGGACCTTGACTCATGCCCTCACGGTACCGGCGGGGTGTGACACCGCGGATCGGACCACTGACGGGGTGGACCGGGGCCGGTGGCGTAGGCCCGAGGACCTAGGACGCAGGGTCCGGACCTGCGGCGTAGTCCGAAGGGCCCCGCCGGGTTGCGGCCCGCGTCCGAGGCGGCCGGGCGGTGCCGTTCCTAGGTTGAGGTCACCGCCGACGGAGGCGGACGGAGCCGAGGGGACGGTTGTCATGCCGGTAGCGATCATCACGGGGGCGTCGAAGGGGCTGGGGAGGGCGCTGGCGGAGGCGCTCGCCGCGCGCGGCTGGGATCTGGTACTGGACGCCAGGGGTGCGGGGGCCCTGAAGGACGCGGTGGAGGCCGTCGCGGGGTTCGGGACGCGGGTGACGGCGCTGCCCGGCGATGTCACGGACGCGGAGCACAGGGCCGAGCTGGTGGCCGCCGCGCGTGGGCTGGGCGGGGTGGACCTGCTGGTGAGCAACGCCAGCGCGCTGGGTGCCGAGCCGCTGGTGCGCCTCGGCGAGCTGCGGCTGGCGGGGCTGCGCCGGGCGCTGGAGGTGAATGTGGTGGCCGCGCTGGGCCTGGTCCAGGAGGCGCTGCCGCTGTTGCGGGAGTCGGCGGCGGGAGCGGTGATCGCGGTCAGCTCGGACGCGGGCGCGGAGGCGTACGAGACCTGGGGCGGCTACGGCGCCTCGAAGGCGGCCCTGGACCAGCTGGCGGCCGTGCTCGGCGTGGAGGAGCCGGGGCTGCGGGTGTGGGCGGTGGATCCCGGGGACATGGCGACCGGCCTGTACGCGGCGGCCGTACCGGATGACGACGATCCACGGCCGGCGCCGGAGAGCGTCGTACCGGCGTTCCTGCGGTTGCTCGACGAGCGGCCTGCGAGCGGGCGGTACGCGGCGCCGGCGCTGGTGCAGGGGCGATGACGACCCCCTTGAGGGTGCCGGAGGAGCTGTCCGCGCGCGTGCCGGCCGAGCAGCGCGGGCCGGGGCTGGATCGGGATGCCGTACGGCTGCTGGTGTCGCGCGGGACGGCGGTGTCGCATCACGCCTTCGCCGAGCTGCCGGTGCTGCTGCGGGCCGGGGACCTGCTGGTGGTGAACACCTCGCCGACGCTGGCGGCCGCCGTGGACGGGCGGGTCGGGCACGCGCGCGTGGTGGTGCACTTCTCCACCCGCGGGGACGACGGACGGTGGGCGGTCGAGCTGCGGGAGCCGGACGGCAGGGGGACGACACGCGCGCGTGCGGGCACACCCGCGGGGAGTGAGGTGCGGCTGCCAGGGGGCGGGCGGCTGGTCCTGGCGGAGCCGCTGAGCGCGCGGGGCGAGCGGCTGTGGTGGGCGCGGGCCTCGGGGGACGTGCCGGGGGTGCTGCGGCAGCACGGGCGGCCCATTCGTTACTCCTACACGGAGCGGGACCAGCCGTTATCCGTGTACCAGACGGTGTTCGCGCTGCCCTCGGCGGACGGGGCCGGGAGTGCGGAGATGCCGAGTGCGGCGCGGCCCTTCACCGCGCGGCTGGTGGCGGAGCTGGTGAGCCGGGGCGTGCGGTTCGCGCCGGTCACGCTGCACACGGGGGTGTCGTCGGCGGAGGCGCACGAGCCGCCCTACCCGGAGCGGTTCGCCGTGCCCGAGTCGTCGGCGCGGCTCATCAACGACGTGCGGGCGGGTGAGGGGCGGGTCATCGCCGTCGGGACGACCGCCGTCCGGGCCGTGGAGTCGGCCGCCGGGGCGGATGGGCTGGTGCGGGCGGCCGCGGGGTGGACGGAGCTCGTGGTGACACCCGAGCGCGGGGTGCGGGTGGTGGACGGGTTGCTGACCGGGCTGCACGAGCCGGAGGCCTCGCATCTGCTGATGCTGGAGGCGGTCGCGGGACGGGCCGCCGTCGACCGCAGCTATGAGGAGGCGCTGCGTGGGCTCTATCTGTGGCACGAGTTCGGGGACGTGCACCTCATCCTCCCGGAGGAGGAGCCTCACACAGAGCATTGCGTCAGCAACTCCTGGTGAGATTTGTCCGCGGCCGATGTGAGGCCGCACATAGGGCGCACATCACGTACGAACGGACATAGGAGATAAAGAGTCCCTCAGTGAACGGGACAGACGACCTGGTCTGTCCCGTTTTGCCCTTCCGGGCTCTACTACCGGGGATCGTACGTCACACCTTTGCCAGGGCATTTTGCGGCCGCTAAGAATGGCTGCCGTCGCTCAGCACCCCGGGTTCCCCCCGCGGTGTTCGTGCAGGAGGAGCCGGTCTCCCCCGCGGACAACGAGCGACCTCCGCGCTATTCGAAGAGGTCCACCGCCATGCCCAAGAACACCCACAGTCCCGCGCTGACCAAGCATCACAAGATCGCGCTCGCCGGTGTAGCTACGCTCGGCGCCGCCGCCCTCGCCTTCTCCGCCGTGCCCAGCGGCGCGGAGACCGTCGTGACCGGGTCCCCCCAGACCGCGGCCCAGGTGGCCTACGGCACGGAGCAGATCAAGGACGTCAAGGGCACGGTCACCGACCAGCTCGCGCTCCAGAACGTCAAGGTCGAGGCGATCGCCGCCAAGAAAAAGGCGACCACGGCCCACGCCCTACACGTGGCCCACGTGAAGCAGGCCCACGCGGCCCACGTCAAGCGCGTCGCCGCCCAGGCGAAGAAGCAGGCCGCCGCCAAGCAGGCCGCCCAGCAGGCCGCGAGCCGGTCCGCGCAGCGCCCGCAGATCCAGCAGGTCGCCGCGAAGACCTACACCAACAACCTGGACGGCTGGATCCGCCAGTCCCTCGACATCATGAAGTCCAAGGGCATCCCGGGCTCCTACAACGGCCTGCACCGCAACATCATCCGGGAGTCCGCCGGCAACCCGAACGCCATCAACAACTGGGACATCAACGCGATCAACGGCGTCCCGTCCAAGGGCCTGCTCCAGGTCATCCCGCCGACGTTCTCCGCGTACCACGTCAACGGCACGTCCTGGAACATCTACGACCCGGTCGCCAACATCACCGCCGCCGCCAACTACGCGGCCGACCGTTACGGCTCGATCGACAACGTCAACAGCGCGTACTGAGGCCGGCGCGGACCTCTTCACGCACGCGTCGAAGGGCGGCACCCCACTGCGGGGCGCCGCCCTTCGACGTCGTACGGGCGACTACTTGCGCATGACCTCGGGCTCGTGACGGCGCAGGAAGCGGGCCACGAAGAAGGCACAGATCACACCGAGCGCGATCAGGGCGATCATGTCCAGGCTCCACGCGCCGGCGGTGTGCGCCCACAGCGGGTCGTCGGGCTTGCCCTTGCCCGGCGGGCTGATCCCGTTGAAGTCCAGGGTGGCTCCCGCGGCGGCGACCGCCCAGCGCGACGGCATCAGATACGAGAACTGGTTGACGCCGATCGCGCCGTTCAGGGCGAACAGACAGCCGGTGAAGACGACCTGGACGATCGCGAACATCACCAGCAGCGGCATGGTCTTCTCGGAGGTCTTCACCAGCGCCGAGATGATCAGGCCGAACATCATCGAGGTGAAGCCCAGCGCCATGACGGGCAGACAGAGCTCGATGAGCGTCAGATGGCCGAGGACCACGCCCTGGTCCGGAATCGTCCGGCTGGCGAAGCCGATGACACCGACCAGCAGCCCCTGCAGGACCGTGATGATGCCGAGCACGAAGACCTTGGACATCAGATAGGCAGAGCGGGACAGGCCGGTGGCACGCTCCCGCTCGTAGATGACCCGTTCCTTGATCAGCTCACGGACGGAGTTGGCGGCACCGGCGAAGCAGGCGCCCACCGCGAGGATCAGCAGGACCGTGGTGGCCGTGCTGTTCGGGACGGGCTGCTGCGTCGACGGGTTGATCTCCGTGTTGACCAGCAGGTCCTTGCCCGATTCGATCAGCAGGCTCACCGAGCCGAGGACGAGCGGCATGACCACCGTCAGGATCAGGAAGCCCTTGTCGGAGGCGATGACCGAGATGTAGCGGCGCACCAGCGTGCCGAACTGGCTCATCCAGCCCTGCGGCTTCGGCGGCTTCATCGCCTGCATCGCAGGTATCTGTACGGACTGCGGGGCGATCGCGTCGATGTCCGCGGCGTACATCTGGTAGTGCTGCGAGCCCTTCCAGCGGCCCGCCCAGTCGTAGTCGCGGTAGTTCTCGAAGGCGGAGAAGACATCGGCCCAGGTGTCGTAGCCGAAGAAGTTCAGCGCCTCCTCGGGCGGGCCGAAGTAGGCGACCGCGCCGCCCGGCGCCATCACCAGGAGCTTGTCGCACAGCGCCAGCTCGGCCACGGAGTGGGTGACGACGAGGACCGTACGGCCGTCGTCGGCGAGGCCACGCAACAGCTGCATGACATCGCGGTCCATGCCCGGGTCGAGGCCCGAGGTGGGCTCGTCGAGGAAGATCAGCGACGGCTTGGTGAGCAGTTCCAGCGCCACCGAGACACGCTTGCGCTGACCGCCGGAGAGGGACGTGACCTTCTTGTCCTTGTGGATGTCGAGTTTCAGCTCGCGCAGCACCTCGTCGATACGGGCGTCGCGCTCCTGCCCGGTGGTGTCGGCCGGGAAGCGCAGCTTGGCCGCGTACTTGAGGGCCTTCTTGACGGTCAGCTCCTTGTGCAGGATGTCGTCCTGCGGGACGAGACCGATGCGCTGGCGCAGCTCGGCGAACTGCTTGTAGAGGTTGCGGTTGTCGTACAGCACCTCACCCTCGTTGGCAGGCCGGTAGCCGGTGAGCGCCTTGAGCAGCGTCGACTTGCCGGATCCCGACGGGCCGATGACCGCGATCAGGGACTTCTCCGGGACGCCGAAGGAGACGTCCTTGAGGATCTGCTTGCCGCCGTCGACCGTGACGGTCAAGTGGCGTGCGGAGAAGGAGACTTCACCGGTGTCGACGAACTCCTCGAGCCGGTCGCCGACGATCCGGAAGGTGGAGTGGCCGACGCCGACGACGTCGTTCGGGCCGAGCAGCGCGCTGCCGCCCTTGGCGATCGGCATACCGTTGACGTATGTGCCGTTGTGCGAGCCCAGGTCGCGGATCTCCATGCGGCCGTCGGGCGTGGAGTGGAACTCGGCGTGGTGGCGCGAGACCTGCAGGTCGGAGACGACCAGCTCGTTCTCCAGGGCACGGCCGATGCGCATCACACGGCCGATGGAGAACTGGTGGAACGTGGTCGGGCTGCGGTCGCCGTAGACCGGCGGCGCCCCCGCGCCACCACCGGAGGCCATGGCCGGGGCACCCTGCTGCTGCGGGATCGCCGACGGGGCCTGCTGCCAGCCCTGTTGCGGAGCCGGCTGTTGCCGCGGAGCCGGTGGCTGGGACCAGCCCGCGCCGCCCGCGCCCTGCGCCGCGTACGGCTGCTGCTGGGGCTGGGCGACGGCCGTCGCGGCGCCGGAGAGGCTCAGGCGCGGTCCGTCGTTCGCGTTGCCGAGGTGCACGGCCGAGCCCGGGCCGAGCTCCGTCCGCTGGACCCGCTGGCTGTGCACAAAGGTGCCGTTGGTACTGCCGTGGTCCTCGATGACCCAACTGCGGCCGTCGAAGCTGATCGTGGCGTGCCGCCAGGAGACCCTGGCGTCGTCGAACACGAGGTCCCCCTGCGGATCGCGTCCGAGGGTGTAAGACCTGGACCGGTCGAGCGTCCAGGTACGTCCGTTTGATTCAAGTACGAGTTCCGGCACTCCAAGCCCCATGAGTAGTCCCCCGAGTTACCCCCATCACAGGGAGTCTAGGGATGTCGAACATCGTCGGGAACTATTTCAGGCTCGGCCCTCTGACCGGAAGTCGGGCCTTGTTGGGGGCTCGTACGAGCGCTTCAACTCTTTCCGTTGACGGGGTTGAAACCGGCCCGGAGAGTGGTAATCCAGGCGAGGGGGACAAGCGCGACGGAGCGGCCCGGCGCGTTCGCGGATCGGGGGGTCGGCCATGAGTTCTGGCACGTCCGGCACGGGAGTCGAGAACACGAGGCACGGCGCAGGGCTGCCGTGGGGCGACATCCTGCTGTCCGCGATCGCCGCGGTGAGCTGGGCGTTGATCGGTATGGCGGGTACGGCGGCGCTCGGTCTGCATCTGCTCCAGGCCGACGCGGCGGGCTCACTGGGCCCGATGACCGCCGCGGTTGTGGCGCTCGGGGCGGGTGGTTCCGTCACGCCGAACGGAGATCTGTCTGCATTCGGTCTGAAAGGGGCGGAGGCCACCACGGCCATCCAGATCACGCCGCTGGGTGTGAGCCTGGTGGGAGCCCTGCTCCTGTCCTGGTTCTTCCTACGGTCCCTGCGCACGACGGGAGTTGTGATCGCACCGGCCGAACTGCTCGCCCGGACCGCCTCGGTGGTGGTGTTGTTCGTGGCGACGCTGGGCGGACTGGCCTGGGCGGGGCACTCGGTCGTGACCATCGACGGCGGTGCGCTGGGGCTGGACAAACTGCCGGGCACCGGGGGCGGTGGGGGTCTCGAGATCCCCGGCATCGGGGATGTCGGGGAGCTGCTGCCGGACCGCCTCGGCAACCTCGTGCACGCGAACGCGGCGGTCGGCTTCAGCGTGGACACGGCGGCGACCCTGCTCGGCGGCCTCGGCTGGTCGGTCGGCGTCCTGCTGATCGCCCTGCTGGCCTCGCGCCGCACTCCGCTGCCGCGCGGCTGGGGAGTGGTGCACCGGGTGGTACGGCCGGCGGTCTCGGCGCTGGTGACGGTACTGCTGGTGGCGGTCGCGGCGGGCTGGGCGGCGGCGGCCTATGCGGCGGTCGGCGACCCGCACCCGGCCCGGATCATGGGCGCGGCCCTGCTCGGCGCCCCGAACGGCGTCTGGCTCGGCATTCCGATCGGCCTCTTCGTCCCCTTCGACGGCAGGGCGACGGGTGCCCTCACCATGTTCCTGCCGCACCCGCTGGACGACCTTCTGAACTCGACGTCCGACCAGTCGGTGACGCTGGGACACCTGGCCGACCTGGACGGACGGGTGTGGCTGCTGGGAGTCGCCGCGGCGCTGCTGATGCTGCTGGCCGGGGTGTTCACGGCGGTTCGGACACCGGTGGGAAGCGGGGCCGGTTCCCGTGCGGTGGCGGGTGCGCTGCGGAGCTCGCCCGATGGCGCGGGCGGGCCACGCTCCCGTCCCGGCACGCTCGGTTTCGCCGGGAGGTGTGCCGTGCGGCTGGGGATCGCGACCGCGCTCACACTGCCGTTGCTGGCCTGGCAGGCGGAGGTGTCCGTGGACGCCTCGCTGTCGGTGCTGGGCTTCGACGCCTTCGGCGCCGGGATCGCACTGCACGGGCAGTTGGGCATGGCGCTGCTCCTCGGGGCGGCGTGGGGTGCGGCGGCGGGGGCGGCGGGTGCACTGCTGGCATGGGCGACCGGCGCGGCCGGCACACGCACGGCGCGGCCGGCACCGGGTGACGCGGGCGGCGGCCCGACGTATCCGGTAGGGCCCGGGGCTCCGGAACAGGCGGGAAGCGGAGCGGCGGGTCCTTACGCGCCGGTGACTCCGTACCGTCCGCCGAATCCGCACACGAACCCCTATCTCCGAGTACCGAACGAACTACGCGAGACAGGGGGCAACGACCGGGATCCCTGGCCCGGGAGGCCGGGGGAACGGCAGGGCCTGGGCCCGTACGACAAGCAGACGCGCCAGCCCGACGGGCCGCGGCAACCACAGACCCCGGACCCCTACGACAGGCAGACGCGCCAGCCCGACGGGCCGCAGGGCTCCAGGTCTGCAGACGGACGGGGTGGTCGGGGTGGTCGGGGCCGCTGGTCCGAGGACCCGCGGGACTCGGCGGGGCCCTACGGCGGCCCGGGGCCGTGGGCCGGTGGGGTGCCGGGGTCGGGGGTGGCGCCGGCGGGCGGTCCG
This sequence comes from Streptomyces sp. NPDC005866, assembly GCF_040629895.1. Lineage (NCBI taxonomy): Bacteria > Bacillati > Actinomycetota > Actinomycetes > Kitasatosporales > Streptomycetaceae > Streptomyces > Streptomyces sp. NPDC005866. The sequence continues at coordinate 369,891 of NZ_JBEXWP010000005.1, read as the reverse complement.
GGCGGGCCCATCCATCGGTCGCCGTCGGGCGCACCGCACGCGGTGGACGGCCTGCCTGCCGACGACCGCCGGTCGTCGGAGGAGTGGCGGCCCGCTAGCGGCGACGACCCCTCCGACGTTCCGCCCGACTCCGGCGATATATACGGCGCTCCCACCATGGCCCGCCCGGTCGACCCGCCACCTCGCTCCTCGCGGCGCGGCCCAGGGGCGCGTCCAACCGACGGGGTGCCGGATGGTCCGGACGGTCCGGACGGGGGGCCTCCCCCGCCTCCCCCGCCACCACCGCCCCCACCGCCCAGGCGGCCCCATCGGTGAGGTCGCCGTCGGGCCGGGGCGCGGTGGCCATGGCACGTGGACGGCGGTGCGAGACGTGGCCGACCGCGTCTGCACCGTGCGTGGCCCGACGCAGAACTGTGCGTGAAGGCGCGGCCAGGGAGTGCCTCGCTCCCGGCCGTCGACATCGCACGCACGTTCCCCCGTAGTGCGGAAGCAAGACCTCCGACACCGACCCGACACTCACTGTTCCGTGTCCGTCAGGCGGACCACCTGCGCCGCAGGCAGTGGGTGCCCGTTACGGTGGTTACACCATGAGCGATCCGCAGACCTCCGAGGTCCCCACTCTCCTCGTCAAGATTTTCGGCAAGGACAGGCCGGGCATCACGGCCGGCCTCTTCGACACCCTTGCCGCGTACATGGTCGACGTGGTCGACATCGAGCAGGTCGTCACGCGAGGCCGGCTGGTGCTGTGCGCGCTCGTGACCCAGCCCGCGGCGGGACTTGAGGGCGACCTCAGGGCGACCGTGCACAGCTGGGCCGAGTCCATGAAGATGCAGGCGGAGATCATCTCCGGCCGCGGTGACAACCGTCCGCGCGGTCTCGGCCGTTCCCTGGTCACCGTCCTCGGCCGCCCCCTGACCGCCGAGTCGACGGCCGCCATCGCCGCCCGGATCGCCAAGGCGGGCGGCAACATCGACCGTATCTTCCGGCTCGCCAAGTACCCGGTGACCGCGGTCGAGTTCGCGGTGTCCGGCGTGGCGACCGAGCCGCTGCGCACCGCCCTGGCCTCCGACGCCGCCGAACTCGGCGTGGACGTGGCGGTCGTCGCGGCCGGGCTGCACCGGCGGGCCCAGCGTCTGGTGGTCATGGACGTGGACTCGACGCTCATCCAGGACGAGGTGATCGAGCTCTTCGCCGCGCACGCCGGCTGCGAGGACGAGGTCGCCGAGGTGACGGCGGCCGCGATGCGCGGGGAGTTGGACTTCGAGCAGTCGCTGCACGCGCGCGTGGCGCTGCTGAAGGGGCTGGACGAATCGGTCGTGCAGAAGGTGCGCGCGGAGGTGCGGCTGACGCCGGGCGCCCGGACCCTGATCCGCACGCTGAAGCGGCTCGGCTACCAAGTAGGCGTCGTCTCGGGCGGTTTCACCCAGGTCACCGACGATCTGCAGGAGCGGCTCGGGCTGGACTTCGCCCAGGCCAACACGCTGGAGATCGTCGAGGGGAAGCTGACCGGCCGGGTGACCGGCGAGATCGTGGACCGTGCGGGCAAGGCACGGCTGCTGCGACGGTTCGCCGCCGAGGCGGGCGTACCGCTGTCACAGACGGTGGCCATCGGTGACGGCGCCAACGACCTGGACATGCTGAACGCGGCCGGTCTCGGTGTCGCCTTCAACGCCAAGCCGGTGGTCCGCGAGGCCGCGCACACGGCGGTGAACTTCCCCTTCCTGGACACGGTCCTGTATCTGCTGGGCGTCACCCGCGAAGAGGTCGAGGCGGCGGACACCCACGACGAGAGCTGAACAGCCCGGGAGTCCTGGTACGAGGGGCCCGGCACCGAGCAGATCGGTGCCGGGCCCTTGTCGTCCCGTGCGGAGAGCGGCGGTCGTACAGCGGTCTCAGTCGGCGGGCGCCCAGTAGTCCACGAGCGTGGCCACACCGGGTTCCAGGCTCTTCCAGGAACCCTCGAAGGTCACGACGGCGAAGGCCGCGGTGGGAAAGCCCCGGCGGTTCATCCGCTCGCGGGCGTCGCCCTCGGCGCTGCCGATCAGGATCTCGGTGACGCCGTGCACGCCGGGGTTGTGGCCGATGAGGATAACGTCGTGGGCGTCGTCGGGCACCTCGTTGAGCACGGCGATCAGCTCGCCCGGGGAGGCGTCGTACACCCGCTCCTCGTAGACGGTTTTCGGCCGGTGCGGGAGCTCCTGGACGGCGAGCTTCCAGGTCTCCCGGGTGCGCACGGAGGTGGAGCACAGGGCCAGGTCGAAGGCGATGCCGGTGTCCGCCAGTTTGCGTCCGGCGACGGCAGCGTCCATTCGGCCCCGCTCAGCGAGCGGTCGCTCGTGGTCGGTCACCTGTGGCCAGTCGGCTTTCGCATGGCGGAAGAAGACAATCCTGCGGGGTTCTGCGACGCTCATGTCACCCAGCTTCGCATGAAACAGGCCATCGGGCGCAGGGAGTTGACATGCGGCTTCGCCTGGTCCGCGGGGGCGGGCGCTAGCGGGTGACGATCTGCTGGACGCGCTCGACGAGGTGGGTGACGGCAGGGTCGCCGGTGGCCGCGTGGGCGTCCGCCGGGTTCAGTATCAGCGCCAGCAGGGCGATGAAGGCGAGCGCGGGGAGGGCGAGGGCCCACCAGGGCAGCCGGGCGTCGACGCTGCCCGGGGTGGCGGGGTGGGGCAGGGTGTGCGTACGGGCCGGCATGATCGCCTCCGCGGGTCTCCGGGCTTCGGTGACCGCCCCTCGCGGCCACACCTCGAAGTTACGGAATCCACGGTCACCAACCCATCCGGTGATCCACCCACTTGACCCTGACCCTCACCCCCTAGGGGATGGTGGTGCTAGCCCCACCATCGGCCGCCGGGGCGATGGTCAGGGTGACGCGAGGGTCGCGATGACGGCGATGACGATGAAGATGGCGAAGAACGAGCCGAAGACGATCAGCATCTTCTTCTGACCGTTCTGGGGGTTCGGGTCGAGCACTGGCATGGGACCAGTCTGGCACCCCCCGAAGCGGACGGTGGGGCGGGGTGCCCCGACAGCCCGCCGGGCGGGTCGTCGGAACCGGGACGGGCCGGCGTCAGCGGAACCGGGACGGCGTCGGCGTCAGCCGGAACGGGCCAGCGAAGCCAAGCCGGACAAGCCTCAGCCGGAACGGGCCAGCGAACCAGAACGGGCCCGCCT
>NZ_JBEXWP010000005.1:0-366615 GCF_040629895.1 Streptomyces sp. NPDC005866 | reverse complement strand
TCAGCCGCGCCATGCCGGCGAACCCGGAACGGGTCGGCGGAACCAGGCCACCTCAGCGAAGCCCGGCCCCGTCAGCGAAGCCGGGCCGCGTCAGCCTCAGCCGGAACGAGCCAGCGAACCAGAACGGGCCCGCCTCAGCCGCGCCATGCCGGCGAACCCGGAACGGGTCGGCGGAACCAGGCCACCTCAGCGAAGCCCGGCCCCGTCAGCGAAGCCGGGCCGCGTCAGCCGGGACGGGGTCGGCGTCGGCCAGCCGGAACGGGTCAGCTGAACCAGGCCACGTCAGCGAAGCCCAACCGCGTCGGCATCAGCCGGGACAGGTCGGCGTCGGCGTCAGCCGGGACGGCGTCAGCGGAACCAGGCCGGGACTGCGTCGGTCGAACCAGGCCGGATCGGCGTCAGGCGGTCGTGGCCGTCTCGTCCTCCACCGTGCGGTCGCGGCCCGCGAGGACGCCGACGGCCATCTGCGGGATCATGAGGGCGGTCATGAGGGCGATCGGCAGGCCCCAGCCGCCGCTGTGCTGGTAGAGCACGCCCACCAGCAACGGGCCCGGGATGGAGATGAGGTAGCCGGCGCTCTGGGCGAAGACGGAGAGCTGCACGACCCCCGCGCCGGTCCGGGCCCGCATCCCGACCATCGTGAGGGCCAGCGGGAAGGCGCAGTTGGAGACGCCGAGCAGCAGAGCCCAGGCCCAGGCGCCGCCGGCGGGTGCGGCCCACAGGCCGAGGTATCCGGCGAGGCCGCAGACGCCGAGCACGATCACGATCGGGCCCTGGTGCAGCAGCCGGGTGGCCACGCGCGGGATGACGAAGGCCAGCGGTACGCCCATCACCATGGTGACGGCCAGCAGCAGTCCGGCCGTGCCCGCGGGCACGCCCGCGTCCCGGAAGATCTGCGCCATCCAGCCCATCGTGATGTAGGCGGCGGTGGCCTGGAGCCCGAAGAACGCGGCGAGCGCCCAGGCGGTACGGCTGCGGGTGATCCGCAGGGCGGGTGGCTGCCGGTCCGCACGCGCGCGTGCCTCGGTCACGGGCGCAGACGCCGTTCCCCGGTCCCGGACCAGCGGAAGCCACGGCAGCACCGCGGCCGCCGCCAGCCCCGCCCACACGGCGAGCCCGGCCTGCCAGCCGCCGCCCAGCGCGTCGGTCATGGGCACGGTCACCGCGGCGGCGATCGAGGTGCCGACGGCCAGAGCCATCGAGTACAGGCCGGTCATGGAGCCGACCCGGTCGGGGAACCAGCGCTTCACGATGACCGGCATCAGCACGTTGCTGACCGCGATGCCCATGAGCGCGAGCGCGCTGCCGGCCAGGAACCCGGCCGTCCCTCCGACGTACGGACGTATCAGCAGGCCGGCCGTGATGGCGACCATGCCGGCGCAGACCACCGCCGCCGGGCCGAAGCGGCGGGCGAGGCGGGGGGCGGTGACGCCGAAGACGGCGAAGCAGAGCGGCGGCACGGAGGTGAGCAGCCCGGCCACGCTGCCGCTCATGCCGAGCCCGTCACGGACCTCCTCCAGGAGCGCGCCGAGGCTGGTGATGGCGGGCCGGAGATTGACCGCGGCCAGCAGGATGCCGACGACGAACAGCCGTGTCGTCCACGCGCGCGTGGCGTTGGCGGGGCTCCCGCCGGGTGCCGTCGGGCCGGCTGTCGTGGACGCGGTCGTGGTGGTTTCCTCAGCTCCCATGACGCCCATACTAGAATCGTGGGATGATTGGTTGTCCAGTCTCGGGCGGAGGCCTCGGCGGACCCGGTCGCTCTCGCCCGGCCCTCGCGTGCGAAGGTGTGTCATGCCTCTGAGCCACCCGCGCCGCTCGGCGCTGTCCGAGCAGGTCATCGCCGAGCTGCGAACCCAGATCGCCTCCGGCGAGTGGCCGGTCGGCTCGCGCATCCCGACCGAGCCGGAGCTGGTCGAGCAGCTTGGGGTGGCCCGCAACACCGTCCGGGAGGCCGTCCGCGCGCTGGCGCACAACGGCCTGCTGGACATCCGCCAGGGCTCCGGCACGTACGTCGTGGCGACCAGTGAGCTGGCCGGCGTGATGCACCGCCGGTTCGCCGGGGCCGACCCCCGGCACATCGCCGAGCTGCGCTCCACGCTGGAGTCGTCGGCGGCCCGGCTGGCCGCGGCCCGGCGCACGGATAAGGACCTCAGGCAGCTCGACGCCCTTCTGGTGCGCCGCGAGCAGGCCTGGGAGTCGGGCGAGGCGGAGGCCTTCGTGACGGCGGACGCGACCTTCCACCTGGCCGTGGTGGCCGCCTCGCACAACGACGTGATGACGGCGATGTACGCCGACCTGGGCGAGGTGCTGCGGGACTGGCTGCGCGCGGACGTCGGCGCCGAGCTGACGCCGGAGACGTACATGGACCACACCCGCCTGGTCGACGCGATCCGCGCGGGCGACGCGGACGCGGCCGCCAAGGAGGCGGCCAGCTACCCGTACCTGTGCCGTCCGGGCAGGTTCAGCCCGCCTTCTGGTGACTGACCCATACCGAGCGGACGTCCTTCCAGCAGCGGCCGGTGAGCCGTACGGTCATCGCGGGCCCGGTGTCGACCGGGGAGCCGTCGGTGTCGATGTCCCACCACTCGGCGCACTCGATATGCAGCCGCACCCGATCCGTGTCGACGTAGGGGTTGTGGCAGTAGGCCACCACATGGGAGCCGCGGACGGTCGTCCGGCACGACGCGCCGAACAGCTGCGGTGCCGGCGTGTGGCCGCCCGGAACGCGCACTCGGGACACGGCGTCGTACGGCAGGGCCAGCACAAGGGCGAGCGCCACGGTCACTGGGGCCAGGCTGCGGGACAGGCGCACAAGGGGACCTCCTCGGCCGGGCTGGGGAGGGAATCGCGCGGTGAACGCTTAATCCAGGGTGCGCCGTGGCTGCGGCGACGGCCCGGCCGGTGGGCCGAACGGGTGAGGCCCGCACCCCTCAGGGGACGCGGGCCTCGGAACGTCCGTGCGGGTCAGGCGCCGATGGCGTGCAGACCGCCGTCCACGTGGACGATCTCGCCGGTGGTCTTCGGGAACCAGTCGCTCAGCAGGGCGACGATGCCCCTGCCGGCCGGTTCGGGGTCCTTGAGGTCCCACTCCAGGGGGGCGCGGTGGTCCCAGACCGAGGCCAGCTCGGTGAAGCCCGGGATGGACTTGGCGGCCATGGAGCCGAGCGGGCCCGCGGAGACGAGGTTGCAGCGGATGTTCTGCTTGCCCAGGTCACGTGCGAGGTAGCGGCTGGTGGCCTCCAGGGCGGCCTTGGCCGGGCCCATCCAGTCGTACTGCGGCCAGGCGAAGGAGGCGTCGAAGGTGAGGCCGACGACCGAACCGCCGTTCTGCATCAGCGGCAGGCAGGCCATGGTCAGCGACTTCAGGGAGTACGCCGAGACGTGCATCGCGGTCGCGACGGACTCGAAGGGCGTGTTGAGGAAGTTGCCGCCGAGCGCGTCCTGGGGGGCGAAACCGATGGAGTGCACGACACCGTCGAGCCCGCCGAGTTCCTCACCGACGAGGTCGGCCAGCCGTCCGAGGTGCTCGTCGTTGGTGACGTCGAGCTCGATGACCTTGGTGGGCTTGGGAAGCTTCTTGGCGATGCGCTCGGTCAGCGTGGGCCGCGGGAACGCGGTGAGGATGATCTCGGCGCCCTGCTCCTGGGCCAGCTTGGCGGTGTGGAAGGCGATGGAGGACTCCGTCAGCACACCTGTGATCAGGACACGCTTGCCCTCGAGGATTCCGCTCATGGTGATCAGTGACCCATTCCCAGTCCGCCGTCAACAGGGATGACGGCTCCAGTGATGTACGAAGCGTCGTCCGAGGCGAGGAACCGCACCGTCGCGGCGACCTCCTCGGGCTGCGCGTACCGGCCGAGCGGCACCTGCGACACGATGTTGGCGCGCTGCTCGTCGGTGAGCACCTTGGTCATGTCGGTGTCGACGAAGCCGGGCGCGACGACGTTGAAGGTGATGTTGCGCGAGCCCAGCTCACGGGCGAGGGACCGCGCGAAGCCGACCAGGGCGGCCTTGGAGGCGGCGTAGTTGGCCTGGCCGGGGCCGCCGTAGAGGCCGACGACCGAGGAGATGAGGACGACGCGGCCCTTCTTGGCGCGCAGCATGCCGCGGTTGGCACGCTTGACCACGCGGAAGGTGCCGGTGAGGTTGGTGTCGACCACCGAGGTGAAGTCCTCTTCGGACATCCGCATCAGAAGCGTGTCCTTGGTGATGCCGGCGTTGGCGATCAGGACCTCGACCGGGCCGTGGGCTTCCTCGATCTCCTTGTAGGCCTGCTCCACCTGCTCGGAGTCGGTGATGTCGCACTTGACGGCGAGGCAGCCCAATTCCTTGAGGACGGCCGGCGGCTCACCCGAGCGGTACGTGATGGCAACCCTGTCACCGTTGTCGGCGAAAGCGCGGGCGATGGCGAGGCCGATGCCCCGGTTGCCTCCAGTGACGAGAACCGAGCGGCTCAACGGATCACCCTTTCGTTCGGTCTGACCACCCGCCCGAGAGCTGGCACGACAGGCGGCTTCATCAAAAACCTATCGGTCCCGCCATCGCCGCGAGCAATCGGGCACCGACAGTGGCTCGGGGGTGTCGCTGTCGGGTCCCTACAGAAAGGCCCGATGCCGTACCGAAACCTGTGGTCCGTTTGGCCGAGGGCGCGACATGATCGGACGGACAGGCCACGACAGCAGGGAGACCTCCGTGCCTCATTCCATCGACGAAGCCTTCACGGCGCTTCCGCTACGGGCCCTTGCCGACGCCGCGCTGGCACGCGCGCGTGCGCTGGGGGCCGAGCACGCGGACTTCCGGTTCGAGCGGGTGCGCAGTGCGTCCTGGAGCGTCAGGGACGCCAAGCCCGCCGGATCGTCGGACACCACCGACCTCGGATACGCGGTCCGGGTCGTGCACGGCGGTACCTGGGGCTTCGCCTCCGGGGTGGACCTGACCCTGGACGCGGCCGCCAAGGTCGCCTCGCAGGCGGTGGCCATGGCGAAGCTCTCGGCGCAGGTCATCAAGGCCGCCGGGTCCGAAGAGCGGGTGGAGCTGGCCGACGAGCCGGTGCACGCGGAGCGGACGTGGATCTCGTCGTACGAGATCGATCCGTTCACCGTGCCCGACGAGGAGAAGGCCGCGCTGCTCACGGACTGGAGCGCGCGGCTGCTGGCGGCGAACGGCGTCAACCACGTCGACGCCTCGCTGCTCACCGTGCACGAGAACAAGTTCTACGCCGATACGGCCGGGACCGTGACCACCCAGCAGCGCGTGCGGCTGCACCCGCAGCTGACCGCCGTGTCGGTGGACGAGTCGAGCGGCGAGTTCGACTCGATGCGGACCATCGCGCCGCCGGCCGGCCGCGGCTGGGAGTACCTCACCGGCACCGGCTGGGACTGGGACGCCGAGCTGGAGCAGATCCCGGAGCTGCTCGCCGAGAAGATGCGGGCGCCGAGCGTGGAGGCGGGGCTGTACGACCTGGTGGTCGACCCGTCCAACCTGTGGCTGACCATCCACGAGTCCATCGGCCACGCCACCGAGCTGGACCGCGCGCTCGGCTACGAGGCCGCCTACGCCGGCACCTCCTTCGCCACCTTCGACCAGCTCGGCAAGCTCAGGTACGGCTCCGAGCTGATGAACGTCACCGGCGACCGCACCGCCGAGCACGGCCTGGCGTCCGTCGGCTACGACGACGAGGGAGTCGCCGCCCAGTCCTGGGACCTGGTGAAGGACGGCACGCTCGTCGGCTACCAGCTGGACCGCAGGATCGCGAGGCTGACCGGCTTCGAGCGCTCCAACGGGTGCGCGTTCGCGGACTCCCCCGGGCATGTGCCCGTGCAGCGCATGGCCAACGTGTCGCTCCAGCCCGATCCGGGCGGGCTGTCGACGGAGGACCTGATCGGCGGGGTCGACCGCGGGATCTACGTGGTCGGTGACCGTTCCTGGTCGATCGACATGCAGCGCTACAACTTCCAGTTCACCGGCCAGCGGTTCTTCAGGATCGAGAACGGACGGATCACCGGACAGCTGCGGGATGTCGCCTACCAGGCGACGACCACCGACTTCTGGGGCTCCATGGCGGCCGTCGGCGGCCCGCAGACCTACGTCCTGGGCGGCGCCTTCAACTGCGGCAAGGCCCAGCCGGGACAGGTCGCCGCCGTGTCCCACGGCTGCCCCTCGGCCCTCTTCAAGGGCGTCAACATCCTCAACACCACCCAGGAGGCCGGTCGATGAGTGCCCGCAGCAATAAGCCGCACGAGATCGTCGAGCACGCCCTGGAACTCTCCCGCGCCGACGGCTGCGTGGTCATCGCCGACGAGCACTCCACCGCCAACCTGCGCTGGGCAGGCAACGCGCTCACCACGAACGGGGTCACGCGCGGCCGTTCGCTCACCGTCGTCGCCACCGTCGACGGCAAGGAGGGCACAGCCTCCGGTGTGGTGTCCCGGGCGGCCGTGACCGCCGACGACCTCGAACCGCTGGTGCGGGCCGCCGAGGCCGCCGCGCGGGGCGCCGGTCCCGCCGAGGACGCCCAGCCGCTGGTCACCGGCGTGCCGGAAGCGCCGGACTTCACGGACGCGCCCGCCGAGACCTCCTCCACCGTGTTCGCCGACTTCGCCCCGGCGCTCGGCGAGGCCTTCGCCCGCGCGCGTGCCGGTGGCCGTGAGCTGTACGGCTTCGCCAACCACGAGCTGGTCTCGACGTACGTCGGCACGTCGACCGGACTGCGGCTGCGCCACGACCAGCCCAACGGCACCCTGGAGCTGAACGCCAAGTCGCCGGACCGCACCCGGTCGGCCTGGGCCGGGTGCTCCACGCGGGACTTCAAGGACGTCGACCCGGGCGCGCTCGACGCCGAGCTGGCCGTACGGCTCGGCTGGGCGGAGCGCCGGGTGGAGCTGCCGGCGGGCCGTTACGAGACGCTGCTGCCGCCGACCGCCGTGGCCGACCTGCTGATCTACCAGCTGTGGTCGGCGTCCGGGCGGGACGCGGCCGAGGGGCGGACGGTGTTCTCCAAGCCGGGCGGTGGCACCCGCGTCGGCGAGAAGCTGACCGACCTGCCGCTGACCCTGCGCAGCGACCCGAACGAGCCGGGCCTGGAGTCCGCGCCCTTCGTCATCGCGCACTCCTCCGGCGGCGACCAGTCCGTCTTCGACAACGGGCTGCCGATCGGCGCCACCGAGTGGGTCGCGGGCGGTGAGCTGAGGCATCTGACGACCACCCGGCACACCGCCGGCCTCACGGGTCTGCCGCCTGCTCCGGCGGGCGGGAACCTCATCCTGGACGGCGGCGCGGACCACTCCCTGGAGGAGATGATCGCGGCCACGAAGCGGGGGCTGCTGCTGACCTGCCTCTGGTACATCCGCGAGGTCGACCCGGCGACGCTGCTGCTCACCGGCCTGACCCGGGACGGCGTCTACCTGGTGGAGAACGGCCAGGTCACCGGGCAGGTGAACAACTTCCGGTTCAACGAGTCGCCGGTGGACCTGCTGGGGCGGGCCACGGAGGCCGGGCGCACGGAAAAGACGCTGCCGAGGGAGTGGAGCGACTGGTTCACTAGGGCTGCGATGCCCGCGCTGCGCGTGCCCGACTTCAATATGAGCTCTGTCAGTCAGGGCGTATAACCTCGTAGCCGGTGGTCGCACGACTGCCCGAAGATCATCCAAGGAGATACGAGAACCGTGACGGACATCGTCGACGAGCTGAAGTGGCGTGGGCTGTTCGCCCTGTCCACCGACGAGGACGCTTTGCGTAAGGCGCTCGCGGACGGTCCTGTCACGTTCTATTGCGGTTTCGACCCGACCGCGCCGTCCCTGCACGTCGGGCACCTGGTGCAGGTACTCACCGTGCGCCGGCTCCAGCAGGCCGGGCACCGGCCGCTGGCGCTGGTGGGCGGTGCGACGGGCCTGATCGGCGACCCGCGCCCGACGGCCGAGCGCACGCTGAACGACCCGGAGACGGTCGCCGGCTGGGTCGGCAAGCTGCGCGCCCAGATCGAGCCGTTCCTGTCCTTCGAGGGCGAGAACGCGGCCGTCATGGTCAACAACCTCGACTGGACCGAGGGCCTGTCCGCGATCGAGTTCCTGCGGGACATCGGCAAGCACTTCCGCGTCAACAAGATGCTGACCAAGGACTCCGTGGCCCGCCGCCTGGAGTCCGACCAGGGCATCAGCTACACGGAGTTCAGCTACCAGATCCTCCAGGGCATGGACTTCCTGCAGCTGTTCCGGCGGTACGGCTGCACGCTCCAGCAGGGCGGCAGCGACCAGTGGGGCAACCTCACGGCCGGCCTGGACCTGATCCACCGGCTGGAGCCGCACGCGAGCGTGCACGCGCTGGCGACGCCGCTGATGACCAAGGCGGACGGCACGAAGTTCGGCAAGACCGAGGGCGGTGCCGTGTGGCTCGACCCGGAGATGACGACGCCGTACGCGTTCTACCAGTTCTGGCTGAACGTGGACGACCGCGACATCTCGACGTACCTGCGGATCCTGTCCTTCAAGTCCCGTGCGGAGCTTGAGGAGTTGGAGAAGCAGACGGAGGAGCGTCCGCAGGCGCGGGCCGCGCAGCGGGCGCTGGCCGAGGAGCTCACGACACTCGTCCACGGGGCCGACCAGACCGCTGCGGTGATCGCCGCGTCCAAGGCGCTGTTCGGGCAGGGCGAGTTGGCGGAGCTGGACGACCGGACGCTGGCGGCCGCGCTCTCCGAGGTGCCGCACGTCCGGGTCACCGAACTCGCTCCGGTGGTCGACCTGTTCGCCGAGGTCGGGCTGGTGGCCAGCAAGTCCGCCGCGCGGCGCACCGTGAAGGAGGGCGGGGCCTACGTGAACAACGTCAAGGTGACCGCCGAGGACGCCGTGCCCTCCGTGGAGGAGCTGCTGCATGGGCGGTGGCTTGTGCTGCGGCGGGGGAAGAAGAATCTGGCGGCCGTGGAGCTCGTTGGTTCCTGAGCGCCACAGGGGTGCGGGGTGATGTGTTGACACAGCCCCGCGCCCCTGAAGGGGCGCTTCGGGTCAGGCTCGGTACTTTCGCCTCCCCAGCGTCGCCATGTACAGCATGTCGCCGAGGAACACGATGATGATCGCGGCGACCAGCTGGAACAGATGACGGGTCCAGTCGATGCCCGGCGTCTCCGCCACCCCCACCGCGCGGGCGACCGCGTTGCCCGCGATGGCCCCCAGAATGCCGAAGATGGTCGTCAGCCAGAGTGGGCTGTGCTGCTTGCCCGGGATGACCGCCTTCGCGATCAGGCCCAGCACGAATCCCACGATGATCGCCCACAACCAGCCCATGGCTGCCTCCTCGTACGGCTCGACGTGAGCATTACGCCAAGTCTCGGCCCGTCCGCCGTACGGCGCATGTCGGTACGCCCATACGCGGTACGGCGCACGACGTTCACGCAGGCAGCAGGGCGACCCGCTCTCGAAGGCGGCGCAGGTGCGGCGTAACGTGGGGAGTGTCCCGGCCGGTTCCCCGTACGGGTGCGGACAGGGTACGGGCCGGGGAGAGTCCGATGCGCGCGGATGGTGGAATGTGATGCGGAAGCAGCGTGGCGGCGGCAGCGTCCAGGTGTTCCGGATCACCGGGGCCCGCACCGGCCTTGCGGAGGACGTCCGCGGCCGGCAGCGACGGTACGTCATCTCGATGACCGTCCGGACCATGTCGGTGATCCTCGCGGTCACGTTGTGGAACGTCGAACGGTACGTCGCCATCGTCGCGTTGGTATTCGGGGCGCTGCTCCCCTATGTCGCCGTCGTCATCGCCAACGCGGGCCGGGAGCGGCCGCCCTCGCTTCCGTCGACGTTCGGTGTCGCACCGACGAGGCTGATGATCGCGCCGCCGCGCGCGGAGGATCCGAACACGGAATCCGTCCCGGAGGACGCGGTGGCCGACCCGGCGGCGGGGGTGCGTGGTGAGCGGCCGGAGTCGGTCTGAGCACCGGGGACGCGGGTTAAGCGGACGGTGTCTCCGCACAAAGCTCAAGAAAAGCTCAGATCAATCGTGCTGTTCCGGTGCCGGGCGCCGGGTGACCCGTGACATACTGCGTACGCGCTCCGCATCCCCCGTCGGAGCGACGGACCGACGCCGGGCAGCTCCCCCCGTGGCTGCTCGGCGTCGCCTTGTTTGCGGGGTTTTTTGCGGGACGAAGCAGTGAGTGACGTTATTTGTTCAGCGAAGGGTTGTCGGGCCGACGCGGTGTGGGTGCTGGCGTGGAACAACCCGAAGATTCACACGCCGGAGCGGCGGAAGACCTGGCTCGCTTGTGAGGAGCACCGGGAGCATCTCTCGCAGTTCCTGGGAGTGCGGGGGTTTTTGAAGGATGTTGTGTTGTTGAAGGAGTGGGAGTCGCCCCAGTAGGCCGCTCTAGCCTCCGATTGCGGACATCGGCCGGTCCGGCTGGATGAACGACGGGTCGTCCAAGCCCGCCCCCGCCTTCTTCCCCCACATCGCCAGCCGCCAGATGCGGGCGATCTCCTCGTCGGATCCGCCCGAGCGGAGGGCGGCGCGCAGATCTGTCTCTTCCCTGGCGAACAGGCAGTTCCGTACCTGGCCGTCGGCCGTGAGGCGGGTGCGGTCGCAGGCCGCGCAGAACGGGCGGGTGACCGAGGCGATGACGCCGACGCGGTACGGGCCGCCGTTCACCAGCCAGCGCTCCGCCGGGGCCGAGCCGCGCTCGTCCGCTTCCTCGGGGGTGAGGTCGAAGCGGGTGCGGAGCGAGGCGAGGATGTCCCCCGCCGTCACCATGCTGTCGCGCTTCCAGCCGTGCTGTGCGTCCAGCGGCATCTGCTCGATGAAACGCAGCTCGTAGTCGTGCGCCACCGCCCAGGCCAGCAGGTCGGGGGCCTCGTCCTCGTTCAGGCCCGGCATCAGGACCGTGTTGACCTTGACCGGGGTGAGGCCGGCGTCGCGGGCGGCCTGGAGGCCGTCGAGCACGTCCTTGTGGCGGTCGCGGCGGGTGAGGGTCTTGAAGACGTCCGGGCGGAGGGTGTCGAGGGAGACGTTGACCCGGTCCAGACCGGCCGCCTTCAGGGCCGTCGCGGTGCGCCTCAGGCCGATGCCGTTGGTCGTCAGGGACATCTGGGGGCGGGGGGCCAGGGCCGCCACCCGCTCCACGATGCCGACCAGGCCGGGCCGCAGCAGCGGCTCGCCGCCGGTGAAGCGGACCTCCTCGACGCCCAGCAGGCGGACGGCTATGTCGATCAGGCGGACGATCTCGTCGTCCGTGAGCAGGTCGGGCTTGGCCAGCCACTGCAGGCCCTCCTCGGGCATGCAGTACGTGCAGCGCAGATTGCACCGATCGGTCAGTGAGACCCTCAGGTCGGTTGCCACTCGGCCGTAGGTGTCGATGAGCACGGGGCCCCCTCCCTTGTTACGGACCGGTTCTCTACCGTCACTTGCGAGCTTACGTGACAGGACCGACATCGTGATGGGCCCGATGCCACGAGGTGCGACGCGGCCGCGTCGTAGGACCCTACGATCCCGTCGACGCGGCCAGTCGTACGAAGTCAGTGCGCGCCGGTGCCCGTCAGGGACCGCACCTCCAGTTCCGCGTACTTCGCGGCGTCCGGGACCTCCTTGGACAGCAGGGTGCCCACGACGCCGAGGAGGAAGCCGACCGGGATCGAGATGATGCCCGGGTTCTCCAGCGGGAACCAGTGGAAGTCGACGCCCGGGAACATCGAGGTCTCCTTGCCGGACACCACGGGCGAGAACAGCACCAGGCCGACCGCGGTGACCAGGCCGCCGTAGATCGACCAGAGGGCTCCGGCGGTGGTGAACCGCTTCCAGAAGAGGCTGTAGAGGATGGTCGGCAGGTTGGCGGAGGCGGCGACCGCGAAGGCCAGGGCCACCAGGCCGGCGACGTTCAGGTCGCGGGCGAGGGCACCGAGGAGGATCGAGACCGCGCCGATGCCGACGGTGGCCCACCGGGCCGCGTTGATCTCCTGCTTCTCGGAGGCCTGGCCCTTCTTGATGACGTTGGCGTAGATGTCGTGCGCGAAGGAGGACGACGAGGCCAGGGTGAGGCCCGCGACCACGGCGAGGATCGTCGCGAAGGCCACCGCCGAGATCGTGGCGAGCAGGATCGCGCCCCAGCTGGAGTCGACTCCGCCCAGGTGCAGGGCGAGGAGCGGGGCCGCCGTGTTGCCGGCCTTGTTGGAGGCGATGATCTCGTCCGGTTTGATCAGCGCGGCGGCGCCGAAGCCGAGGGCGAGGGTCATCAGGTAGAAGGCGCCGATCAGGCCGATCGCCCAGATCACCGACTTACGGGCGGCCTTCGCGGTGGGCACGGTGTAGAAGCGGATCAGGATGTGCGGCAGGCCGGCGGTGCCAAGGACCAGGGCGATGCCGAGGGAGAGGAAGTCCAGCTTGCTGGTGCTGGTGGCGCCGTACTTCAGGCCGGGCTCCAGGAAGGCGGTGCCCTTGCCGCTGTTGTCGGCGGCCTTGCCGAGCAGGTCGGAGATGTTGAAGTTGAACTTGGCCAGGACCATGAAGGTCAGCAGCAGGGCGCCCGCCATGAGCAGGACGGCCTTGACCATCTGCACCCAGGTGGTGCCCTTCATGCCGCCGATGGTGACGTAGACGATCATCAGGACGCCGACCAGGGCGACGATGCCGACCTTGCCGGCGTCGCTGGTGATGCCGAGGAGGAGGGAGACGAGGACGCCCGCTCCCGCCATCTGGGCCAGCAGGTAGAAGATCGACACCACGATCGTCGAGGTGCCGGCCGCGGTGCGCACCGGGCGCTGGCGCATGCGGTACGCCAGCACGTCGCCCATGGTGTAGCGGCCGGAGTTGCGCAGCGGCTCGGCGACCAGGAGGAGGGCGACGAGCCAGGCGACCAGGAAGCCGATGGAGTAGAGGAAGCCGTCGTAGCCAAAGAGGGCGATGGCGCCGGCGATGCCGAGGAAGGACGCGGCGGACATGTAGTCGCCGGAGACGGCGAGCCCGTTCTGGAAGCCGGTGAACTGGCGGCCGCCCGCGTAGAAGTCGGCGGCGTCCTTGGTCTGGCGGCCGGCCCAGACGGTGATGACGAGGGTCGCGACGACGAACACCGCGAACAGGGTGATGATCAGCGTACGGTGCTGGCTGGCCTCACCGGCCGCCAAAGTGATCGCGGGGCTCATGCGCCGTCCTCCATCCGGGACTTGATGGCCTGGGCCTTGGGGTCGAGCTTGGTCGCGGCGTGGTGCGCGTACCACCAGGCGATGAGGAACGTGGTGAGGAACTGGGCGAGGCCGAGGACCAGGGCCACGTTGATGTTGCCGACGACCTTGGTGCCCATGAAGTCGCCCGCGTAGCTGGAGAGCAGGACGTACAGCAGGTACCAGGCGATGAAGCCGACGGTCAGCGGGAAGGCGAAGGAGCGGTAGGAGTGCCGCAGTTCGGCGAACTCCGGACTCTGCTGCACCTCGGCGAACTCCTCGCTGGAGGGGAGCGGGTTCTGCGCTTTCGAGGGCGGTGGTGTCTCGGTAGCCACGGAGTCTCCTCGCGTTACGGACATGCGGATTCTGACCTCACAGACGCTGGGATCACGTACCCGGAGTGATGGCGCGGCTCCGGTAAGTGATACCGACAGGGGGCCTCGATCCTGCTGCGGCTCCCTGCTCAAGGTCACGGCGCCACGCGTGGACAGGTTCAACTCGCCCGGGTTCTTTCGGAAGTCGTTCGCGCGAGTCGCCTCCGGTCATTGCTGGCCGGTGAGTGCGGGAGATAGCTTCGCCCTGCACTACGCGTCATGTACCTGCCCAGGCGGCATCCGCTGCTTGGGCGGCCCCGTTTTCGGTTGATGTTCCGGATGATGTGGAGACCCCATGGCTCATCTGCGTTCCAGACGCGGGCTTGCGCTCGCCGTACCGGTCGCCCTGTCGCTGACCGCGTCGCTCGGCATGCTGCCGGCGGCGGCTTCGGCGGCACCGCTGACGGCCCCGGCGACGCCGGCGGCGGACGGGCCGAACCTGGCCTATGTCGTCAACACCAGGACTGACCACGGCACGATCGAGTCGGTACAGCGGGCGATCGCCCGCAACGGCGGCACGATCGTCGCGTCGTACGACAGGATCGGCGTGATCGTCGTGCACTCGGCGAGCCCGGACTTCGGCGCCGCGATGCGCTCGGTGCGCGGGGTGCGGTCGGCGGGGGCCACCCGGACGGCTCCGCTGAGCGCGGCGGGGACCACGGACGAGGGGGCCGTGCAGGTCCTGTCGAAGGCGGAGGCCGCGCAGGTCGAGCAGAGGTCGACGGCGGGCCAGGAGCCCCTTGAGGCCGACCAGTGGGACCTGCGGACGATCGGCGCCGACAAGGCCGCCACGGTCAACCCGGGAAGCCGGTCGGTGACCGTCGGTGTCATCGACACGGGCGTCGACGACACCCACCCGGACATCGCCCCGAACTTCTCCGCCGCGCAGTCCGCCAACTGCGTGAGCGGCAAGGCGGACACGACGTACGGCGCCTGGCGGCCGGTGGACGCCGCCCACTACCACGGCACACACGTCGCCGGTGAGATAGCCGCCGCCCGCAACGGCATCGGCGTGGCGGGCGTGGCACCGGGCGTGAAGGTCGCGAGCATCACCGTGGCCCAGCCCGACTCGACGCAGCTGTTCTACCCGGAGAGTGTCGTCTGCGCCTTCGTGTTCGCCGCCGACCACGGCGTGGAGATCACCAACAACAGCTACTACGTTGATCCATGGCTGTACAACTGCATGGACGACCCCGATCAACGTGCCATCGTTGACGCGGTCAACAGGGCGCAGCTGTACGCCCAGAGCAAGGGCACGCTCAATGTGGCCTCGGCGGGCAACTCGAACGACGACCTCGACGCGAGCGCCCTCACGGACACCTCCAGCCCCGACGACTCGACGGCCACGACCCGCACGGTCGACCCGCACGAGTGCTTCGACGTGCCGACCCAGCTGCCCGGTGTGGTCACCGTGAGCGCGGTCGGCGTCGACAACGCCAAGTCCTACTACTCCAGCTACGGCCAGGGCGTCATCGACGTGGCGGGCCCGGGCGGCGACAAGTACCAGATCCCGGACACGCCGTCGAAGAACGGCCGCGTCCTGTCCACCCTGCCGAACGGCCAGTACGGCTTCCTCCAGGGCACCTCGATGGCGTCCCCGCACGTGGCCGCGGTCGCCGCGCTGCTGAAGTCGACCCACCCGGACGCCTCCCCGGCCCGGCTCCAGGCCCTGCTCAAGGCCGAGGCGGACAACCCGGGCTGCCCGGCGGGTCCCTACGACGGGAACGGCGACGGCGTCGTGGACGCCACCTGTGTGGGCGGAAAACACATCAACGGCTTCTACGGCTCGGGTGTCGTGAACGCGCTCCGCGCGGTCAAGTGACCACCCTTTAGCAGGACTTCCCGCACGGCATGCTCGTTTCGCGAACGAACCGGAGGCTCACCCACATGACAGCGCCCAAGCCGCGCCACCGCCGCGCTCTCGCCATCCCGCTCGGCATGGCCATGGCCACGGCCCTCGCGTTCCTGCCGAACGTCTCGGCGTCCGCCGCCGACACCACGACCACGGTCGCCTCGGACGCGAGCGCGAGTGACGCGACGTCGCTCAGCTATGTCGTCAACGTCCGCCCCGGGCACGGCACCTCGCAGCGCGTCCAGAAGGCGATCGACCGGGCCGGCGGTTCGGTGGTGATCGCGTACGACGAGATCGGCGTGATCGTCGTCCACTCGTCCAACCCCGACTTCGCCAAGACCCTGCGCAAGGTGCCCGGCGTGGAGTCGGCGGGCGCGACCCGCAACGCGCCGCTGCCCGCCCAGTCGACGACCGACGTCGGCACACCCGAGGCGCTCAGCTCGGAGCAGGTCGCGCAGGCGGACGCACAGGCGGCCGACGGGCAGGACCCGCTGGAGCCGCTGCAGTGGGACCTGCCCGCCATCAAGGCCGACAAGGCGCACGAGAAGACCCTCGGCAGCTCGAAGGTCACCGTCGCCGTCATCGACACCGGCGTCGACGACACCCACCCGGACATCGCCCCGAACTTCGACGCGGCCGCGTCCACCAACTGCGTCACCGGCAAGCCGGACACGACGTACGGGGCCTGGCGGCCCAGCGCCGCCGAGAGCCCGCACGGCACGCATGTGGCCGGTGAGATCGCGGGCGCCAAGAACGGCGTCGGCATCACCGGTGTGGCACCGGGCGTCAAGGTGGCGGGCATCAAGGTCGCCACCACGAGCGGGTACTTCTACACGGAGGCCGTGGTCTGCGGCTTCGTGTGGGCGGCCGAGCACCACATCGACGTCACCAACAACAGCTATTACACCGACCCCTGGTACTTCAACTGCACCGACGACCCGGACCAGAAGGCGCTCGTCGACGCCATCACCCGGGCTTCCCGCTTCGCGGAGAGGAAGGGCACGGTCAATGTGGCGGCGGCCGGGAACGAGAGCTACGACCTGGACGCCGACTCGATCACCGACCCGGTCTCGCCGAACGACGGCACGCCCAGCGACCGGGTGATCGACCCGCACGAGTGCTACGACATACCGACCCAGCTGCCGGGCGTCGTCACGGTCGCGGCCACGGGCGCGAAGGGCCTCAAGTCGTCGTTCTCCAACTACGGCCTCGGGGTGATCGACATCGCCGCGCCCGGCGGCGACTCGACGGCCTACCAGGCCCCGGCGCCCCCGGCGACCAGCGGCCTGATCCTGGGCCCGCTGCCGGGCGGCAGGTGGGGCTACATGGCGGGTACGTCGATGGCCACGCCGCATGTCGTCGGCGTCGCCGCATTGATCAAGTCAACCCATCCGCACGCCTCCGCCGCCCTGGTGAAGGCCCTGCTGTACGCCGAGGCAACCGCCACGCCGTGCACCGACCCGTACGACATCAACGGCGACGGCAAGGTCGACGCGGTGTGCGAGGGCTCGAAGAACCACAACGGTTTCTACGGCTGGGGCACGGCGGACGCGCTGGCGGCGGTGACCCGGTAGAGACATATATTGATTGAGTCAATACTGCATAGTGCAGTCATGACTGCAATCAAGTATGCGTGGTCCGCGCTGGGCGGCGACCCCTCGCTGCCCGCGCGGATCACGACCGTGGCACGCAAGGGCGTGCTCCCGGCACACCTCCCGGTAGGGCGGCTGGCGCGCGCGTGTGTCGGCGCGTGCGCGCTGGCCGCCGCCGAACTGGGGGCACGGCGGGCCGCAACGGCGGAGGCGCCCGCGGTTCAGGTGGACGACGGGGCCGTGGCGACCGCGTTCACCGGCGAGCGGCAGTTGCTGGTCGACGGCCGGGCGCCGATGCCGTTCGCCCCGCTGTCCCGGTTCTGGCGCACGGCCGACGGATGGGTGCGTACGCACGCCAACTACCCGCACCACCGGGCCCGGCTGCTGACCGCGCTGGGCCTGCCGCAGGACGCCTCGCCGGAGGAAGTCGCGGCCCGGATCGCCGGGCGGCCCGCGGTGGAGGTGGAGGACGCGGTCTATGGCGCCGGCGGACTGGCCGTGGCGCTGCGCTCACCCGATGAGTGGGCCGCCCACGAGCAGGCGGTGGAGGTGGCCGCACGCCCCCTCGTCGAGCGGGGCCGCCTGGACGCCGCCCCCGCACGCGTGCTCCCGCCGCTCGACACCGGCGCCTCTCACCTGCTGCCCGCGGCCGGACTGCGCGTCCTTGACCTGACCCGGGTCCTCGCCGGCCCGGTCGCCACCCGCACCCTGGCGCTGCTGGGCGCGGACGTCCTGCGCCTGGACGCGCCCTGGCTGCCCGAACTCCCCGACCAGCACGCGGACACGGGCTTCGGGAAACGGTCGGCGACGCTCGACCTGGCGGCGGAGCGGGCGGCCTTCGAGGAGCTGCTGGCCTCGGCGGACGTCGTCGTCACCGGCTACCGGCCGGGCGCCCTGGACCGGTTCGGGCTCTCCCCCGAGGCACTGGCCGAACGGCGGCCGGGGCTGGTCGTGGGCCAGGTGTCCGCGTGGGGCGGGTACGGGCCGTGGGGCATGCGGCGCGGCTTCGACAGCCTCGTGCAGGTCGCCACCGGCATCGCGAAGACCGAGGGCACGCCGGAACGGCCGGGTGCGCTGCCCGCGCAGGCGCTCGACCACGGGACGGGGTATCTGCTGGCGGCCGGAGTGCTGCGGGCTCTGACCGAGCAGTCCTGCGACGGCGGGAGCAGGTTCGTGCGGCTGGCGCTGGCGCGCACCGCGCGATGGCTCATGGCGGAGATGGAGCCGGGTTCCGAGGCCGGTGAGCCGTACGAGGGGCCGGGCGCCTGGCTCGCCGAGACGGACAGCGCGCTGGGGCGGCTGCGGTACGCACGGCCGCCGGTGTCTTTCGCGGGCGGCCCGGCCGACTGGGCGCGGCCGCCGACGCCTTGGGGGTCGGATCCGGCGCGGTGGGCGTGACCGGGGGACTGCCGGGGGACGGATCCGGCCCGTCGGCGGGTCCGTGCGCGCCGGGGCGGCCGGAACCGTACGAATGGGTGGATTGCCGTAACGTCAGCTGATTTCCTTTACTTGCCCGCTTCTGTCATGGCTGGTGGAGATCATGGGGTGACGTTGACACGACCGACCGCCGAAGTGGCCGCGCGCGGCCCCGCGAGACGCCCCGGGACCGGCCGGGCCGTCGCCGTCCTGGTCCTGGTGGCGCTCGCCGCGCTGGTGCCGCTGCTCGGGCCGTCCGCCGCGTTGTACGACACCGGGGAGGCCGCGGCGCCGGGGGTGGGCGGCATCGCCTTGCTGCGCGGAGTGCTGTTCGCCGCCTTGTGTGTGCCGTTGGGCGAGCTGTTCGTGGACCGGCTGGCCCGCCGGCTGCGCGACGCACCGCCCGAACGGCCGTCCAGCTGGGCGGTGTTGGCGGCCGTCGCCGGTTTCGTCGCCGCGCTGGGGCTCGCGTCGACGGGCAACCTGGTGCCGCGCGGTCTCGCCGACATCGACGTGGGCGGCCTGTACCGGTCGCGCGACGGGAAGTTGGCGCTGATCGAGGTCAACGCCTTTCTGCTGGCCGGCCTGTGCGCCCGCTCGCGCCGCCCGGCGGTCCAGGTGTGGCCGCTTGCCGCGGTGGTCGTCGCCGAGGCACTGCGCGCCCATCCCCCGCCCGAGCACGGCCCGTTGCTCGGCTCGGCGCTGACCCTGGTGCATCTGACGTGCGCGACGCTGTGGGTGGGCGGTCTGCCGCACGCGCTGCGCATGCTGCGCCGGTGGCGCGGCCGGGAGGCCGGAGCGGCGCTGCTCGGTCTCTACGCGCGCGTGGCCGCCGTGCTGCTCGCGGCCATCACCGCGACAGGCGTGTGGAGTTCGCTGCGGCGGATGCCCGCGGGCACGTTCCTGGACCAGCTGACGACGACGGCGTACGGGCGCACCCTGCTGGCCAAGGTGGTCCTCGTCGCCGCCGTGGCCGCGCTCGCGTTGTGGGCACGGTTCCGGCTGCGCCGGGCGGCCGACCCGCTCACCGCGTACGTCCCGGCGCGGGCTGAGGTGGCCGTGCTGGGGGTGGTGGTCGCGGTCTCGGCAGTGCTGACGGCGCTGCCGGTGCCGATCAGATGGACTTGATCAACCATTGACGCGGTCGGACCACATGAAGGGGGCGACGACGCGGTCCCCGTGCCGCACGGTGCTCACCTCGGGGCCGGTCTTCTCGACCACGCCGAGGAACTCGTGCCCGATGCGCTGCCCCGGCCGTCGTGCGGGGCGTGGAGGGTGCCGGCGCGGACGGCGAGGGTCCTGTCGTGCGAGGTCGTGAGTGCGCTCAGGGTGTGGCCGAGCGCACTTGACGGTGCGCCGTCGCCGGTGCTGATCGCGCGTCGAGCGTGCCCCGGGCCAGCAGGAACTGTGCCGCCGCATAGGTGAGCATGATCCAGAAGTCGGGTCTCGGCAGCTGCGGCCAGTCGGCGACACGGGTCGCGATGAGCGTGTCGGACAGCATGAAGAGCGCGCCGCCGAGCCCAGCGACCGGGCCGAGCCGGGTCGCCGCCGTGTACGCCATGGCGGCGAGGAGGGTGCTGTAGCCCGCGACGGGCGCACGGAGGACGGCGGGCAGGTCCGGCCACAGCAGGGCGACCAGGGTGACGAGGGCGACGGCGTAGGCGGCGAGGACGCGGGCACGCGCGTGTGACGGTCCGTGGCGGCGGAACAGGACGAGATAGCAGACGTGCCCGACGGCGAAGCAGGCCATACCCGCCATGAAGGCGGGTTCGGCGTCGGAGAGCAGCAGCACATCGCCGCCCCAGCCGCACAGCAGGGCGGCGACGAGCAGCCGGGGGCCGCCCGCGCGGGCGGCGCAGGCGGCGAGCAGGGGCATCAGCAGGACCTTGGCGACCACGTGCCCGGAGTGGAAGCCGACGGCAAGGCAGCCGAGGTCGACTACGACGGTGAGGGCGAAGGCGGCGAGCAGTGCCCGGGGCGCTCTCACGCGGCCACGGACTCCTCGGTCTGCTCCACGGCGGCCGCCGGCGCCCAGCCCGGCCCCCGGAACAGCCGCCCGGCCCGCTCCCGCCAACTGCGCGCCGCCCTCAGGTCCCTGCCGATGGCCATGTACTCATGGGTGGCCACCTTGATCGGATTGAACGTGTCGATGTCCTTGGTCAACCCGTACACAGGCCGCTCGACCTCAGGTACCCACGACCCGAACAACCGGTCCCAGACGATGAGGATCCCGCCGAAGTTGCGGTCCAGGTAGCCGCCCTGGGAGGCGTGGTGCACACGGTGGTGGGACGGCGTGTTGAACACGAACTCGAACCACCGGGGCATCTTGTCGATGCGCTCGGTGTGGATCCAGAACTGGTAGACGAGGTTCGCGGAGGAGCAGAACGCCAGCGCGGCCGGGTGCACACCGACGGCGATGAGCGGGACGTAGAACGGCCACACCGTCAGCGAGGTCCAGGGCTGGCGCAGCGCGGTGCTGAGGTTGAACTTCTTGCTGGAGTGGTGGACGACGTGGCAGGCCCACAGGATGCGGATGACGTGGTGGCCGCGGTGGGACCAGTAGTAGAAGAAGTCCTGCGCGAACAGCATCAGCGGGACCGTCCACCAGAGAACGGGAACACGCAGCGGGGTGAGTTCGTATATCGCTGTGTAGATCGCGACGATCGGGATCTTCCACACGAGGTCGAAGACGAGCGACCCGAGCCCCATGCCCATGCTGGTGGCCGCGTCCTTGGCCTCGTACCCGCCGGCGTCGTCGTCGGGATGGATTCGGTAGCTGATCACCTCGATCACGGTGAGCAGCACGAAGGCGGGTATCGACCACAGCACCACATCGGGCAGGTTCGGCATGGGGGCACCGTAGAGCCGCTGGTCGGCTGCGGCTAGACGTTGTTACCCACAAGTATTACCGGCGGTATGCGCTTGCTTGTTGGCGATCTCCGCCAACTCGAGGTCCGGTACGTCGTGACCACCCGCTCCTCGGCAAGGACGCGTTTCCTCCCCGCATCAGGGCGCGCGCTAGACCCCCACCGCCCCCAGCAGACTCCCCGCCGCATAGGTCACCCCCATGGCCAGCGCCCCGCCCACCACGTTCCGCACCACCGCCGGGCCCACCGCCGCCGCCCCCAGCCGCGCGCTGCACCATCCCGTCAGGACGAGCGCCGCCAGTACCGACACCACGGTCACCGGAAGCCGCCAGTCAGAAGGCGGCAGCACGATCGCCAGCAGCGGCAGCAACGCCCCGACCGTGAACGCCAGGAAGCTCGCCAGTGCCGCGTTCCACGGGTTCGTCAGCTCGTCCGGGTCGATGCCCAACTCCACGCTCGCGTGCGCCTTCAGCGCGTCCCGTTCGGTGAGCTGGACCGCCGCCTCCCGCGCCACCTCCCGGGACAGCCCGCGTCGCTCCAGCAGTTCGGTCAGCTCGTCCAGTTCCGCCTCGGGCTGCTCCTTCAGCTCCCGCTTCTCCAGCGCCAGCGCGGCCAGTTCCGAGTCGCGTTGGGTGGACACCGACACGTACTCCCCCGCCGCCATCGACATCGAGCCGGCGAGCAGTCCCGCCAGGCCCGCCGTCAACAGGGTGCCCCGGTCGCTGGTGGCGCCCGCTACGCCGACGACGATGCCCGCCGTCGACACGATGCCGTCGTTCGCGCCCAGTACGGCCGCCCGCAGCCAGTTCAGCCGCGAGCCGAGCGTTCCCGCGTGGGCCTCGTTGTGGTGCGTTGGTTCCATCACAGCAGGGAGGATCGCACCCCGGTCCCTGCGAGCGGCGTACCGACGTCGCCAGAGCCGTACCGAAGCCCCCCTCGATCGGATCCGGGAGGTCGAGGCCGACGCCGTACACGTGGCCGCGCTGCCGCCGGTCATCGCCGCGGTCCACCGGGGCCGTGACCCGGCAACAGGGCGACCTCGCAGTGGCGTTCGCCGTGCAGTTCCCTCAGTCGCTGCGCGCTGTCCCAGGTCCAAAGCCATGTGAAGGGCTACCAGGACGTGCGAACGGGCGGGTGTGGCGGGCGACCTGACGGACCTGGCTGTCAGTCGGGGCCCGTATCCTCAATGACCATGCTCGAAGACCGTACGACCGCAGTGTCCCCCGGCACCCCGTGGCCGGCCGCGTATCCCCAGCGGTACGCGGTTGTTGACGTGGAGACCACCGGACTGGCCCGGGACGACCGGATCATCTCCGCGGCCGTCTACCGGCTGGACGAGCGCGGCGAGGTCGAGGACCACTGGTACACACTGGTCAACCCCGAGCGCGACCCGGGTCCCGTGTGGATCCACGGTCTGACGAGCGAGGCGCTCGAAGGGGCGCCGCTCTTCATCGACGTCGCCGGGGAGTTCGCGGCCCGGCTCGACGGCCGGGTGCTGGTCGCGCACAACGCGGTCTTCGACTGGCAGATGATCGCGCGCGAGTACGCGCGCGCGAAGACCGAGGCCCCGGTGAAACAGCGGCTGTGCACGATCGCGCTCTCCAAGGAGCTGGGTCTGCCGCTGTCCAACCACAAGCTGGAGACCCTGGCCGCGCACTTCGGTGTCGTACAGCAGCGGGCGCACCACGCGCTGGACGACGCGCGCGTGCTCGCGGAGGCGTTCCGGCCCAGCCTGCGGGCCGCCGCGGCGGGCAACGTACGGCTGCCGCTCCTTGAGTGCCGGCCGCTGACGGAGTGGTCGGAGACGCCCCGGATCGGGCACCAGTCAAGCGGCGGCTACGGCGGTTACCGGCCGAGCAGCTGGCGTCCGTCACGCAAACGGCCGGCGTGCCCGTATCCGAACCCGGGGCGGTACGAGGACGGCAAGCCGCTCAGGCAGGGCATGCGGGTGGCGTTCTCCGGGGACACCTCGATCGAGCGGGAGCTTCTGGAGGACCGGGCCGTCGAGGCCGGCCTGCATGTGTCGACGAGCGTCTCGCGGCTCACCAGTCTGCTCGTCACCAACGACCCGGGCTCGGGCACCTCGAAGGTGCTCAAGGCGCGTCAGTTCGGCACGCCGGTCGTCGACGAGGCGGCCTTCGGGCAGCTGCTGCGGGACGTGGCGCCGGCGTGGCAGGAGGTGACGCCGCGGCAGGGCCGTACGGACGGGTGATTGCCGTGCGACTCGCCCGGCTCCCGCTCGCCCGTGCGGGGACCACCGCCTCACCCTTTGGCGCATGGCGAGCGTTTGCTCGATGAGGACGGCGATCTTGAAGGCTTCTGATCCGGTCCGTCGGCTTCGTGGGCGAGGAATGAGCAGACCGATGGCATTGCGCCTCTCACGGCGGCGGCTGGGGGCCCTGCAATACGCACCTCGCGACCAAGGTGGCGAACGTCATCTGCCCGAGCGTCGGCCCGGTGATTCAGCCGACACGGTGCGCGGTGCAGGCGGCTTGGCGCCTTGCCTCCCGGAGCGGCGGCACGGGGAGCGCCGAATACCGATGAGGCAGGATGAGCGCCATGACCGAGATCCGTACACCCCGCCTCCTCCTCCGTCGCTGGCACGAGGACGACCTCGCACCGATGGCGGACATCAACGCGGACCCGCGGGTCATGCACTGGATCGACGACGGCTCCGTGCGCGATCTGGACCACACGGCAGAGGCCATCGAACGGTGGGAGGAGGAGTGGGACGAGGAAGGCTTCGGACTCTTTGCCGTCGAGCTGCTGGCCTCGGGTGAGCTGGCCGGCTTCACGGGTCTGTCCGTCCCCGAGTTCCTGCCGGAGGTCCTGCCCGCCGTAGCGATCAGCTGGCGGCTCGGCTCACACTTCTGGGGCCAGGGATACGCATCCGAAGCCGCCCATGCCACGCTGGAGTTCGCGCTCCAGGACCGCGGCCTCGACCGCGTCATCAGCATCAACCGAGTGGGGGACGACGCCTCCGAGAACGTCATCCGCAAGCTCGGCATGGTGCCGGAGCGAGAGACGGCGCACCCGGTGTACGACTACCCGCTGCTCGTTCACACCATCGATCTCACCGAGTTCCAGGCGTGAACCAGCCGAGCCGCCGATCACCACAAGAAGGCCGAGCGCTGTCCATACGTCCCCGACCGCATTGATCGCCACGGAGTGGGCACCCAGGCGAGAGACGTTGCGTTCATGTCGCTGACCTGTGCTTTCGCGGAACTGCGGCCAGAGCCGTTTCCAAGAATCCGCATCAGCCCCAGACTTACCGACAACGTCCACACGGCAAGGGCTCTTGGCTATGTGGCAGAACCGACCTTGTCCACAATGCCAACCTTGCCCTCCGCACGCGAGCAGTGAGCGCCGCAGTACCAGTGACCCTCGACCTCGACACCCTGGCCGACGATCTGCACACGGCAGTGCTCGCAGATCGGGGCCATGCGGTGAATTGCACAAGCGAACGAATCGAAGACATGGCGCGCCCCGTCCTGGGTCTCGACGGTGAACGCCAGCTCGTAATCGTTCCCACACACTTCGCAACGAGTCATAAGCCACATCGTCAGTGGCGGGACAGACCCTCGCAAGCTGACAGCGCTCCGCCGACCACGGCGTGATGGCACCTGAAGCAGGTACGGACGATCAGGGGTACGCGGCCTCCTTACACTCTGCACCGAGTGTCCCTGCCTGTCCCGGGCAGGAGGCCCGCACCGTCTCCTGAGCCGCGCCGACACCAGCTCCCTGGACGTACCGGCGAAGCCCTCTGCGCTGATGTCAGGCGATTCTGCAGACCCTTCCACAAAGGGCACCCGAACCTGCAGACCACGGCACTACGTCGCATCAGAGCAGTCTTCGTCGTCTCCCGCGGCCGTAAGAACGTGCCGGATGTCGTCCACAGCATCCTCCGACAGCACTGGCGCCCGTGACAGCCAGTGCTCAAGCCACTCAGCGTTCGTCATAACCGCCATTCACCCACCCCTCTTTGAGGTACCGGCTACTTCATAGAGGAGAGTCCATGTCTTCGACTGCTTCTCCTGTGCGATCCACCGCATGGCCCCCGTCTGCGAGCACTGCGAGGTGTCGATCATCGGCCAGGGCGTCGAGGCCGGGAACCAGTGGTACTGCTGCGCCCGGGAGGCCGGGAAGCCGGGCATCGTCGACCGCGTGTGACCCGGTACCGAACCGTACCGACCCGGTACCCGCCCGATCGCGCCCCACGACCGAGTTGTACGGTCGTGGGGTGCACCGCTTCCTGTTGACCCGGCAGTGGGTGATCCTCACCCTGATCTCGCTGCTTCTGATTCCCACGATGATCCGGCTCGGGTTCTGGCAGAAGCACCGGTACGAG
This sequence comes from Streptomyces sp. NPDC005866, assembly GCF_040629895.1. NCBI lineage: Bacteria > Bacillati > Actinomycetota > Actinomycetes > Kitasatosporales > Streptomycetaceae > Streptomyces > Streptomyces sp. NPDC005866. The sequence goes on along the minus strand of NZ_JBEXWP010000005.1, from coordinate 341,039 downwards.
GAGCGCAGCGCCCGTAACGCGCTGGTGGCCGAGGCGCTCCATGCCAAGCCCGTGCCCGTGGAGCGGGTGACCGAGCCGGGGCACGCGGTGACCCGCAAGGAGCGGTACCACACCGTCACCGCGACCGGCACCTTCGACACCGCCGACGAGGTCGTCGTCCGCCGCCGCACCAGCTCCGACGACAAGGTCGGCTACCACGTCCTCACCCCCTTCGTGCTGGCCGGCGGCAAGGTGCTGCTGGTCAACCGGGGCTGGATCCCCTCCGACGGCCCCAGCCAGACCGCGTTCCCCAAGATCCCGGCCCCGCCGGCCGGCCAGGTCACCGTCCAGGGCCGGCTGATGCCCGACGAGACCACCGCGGCGAGCGGCATCAAGGACATCAAGGGCCTGCCCGACCGGCAGATCATGCTGATCAACAGCGAGGAGCAGGCGCGCCGGCTCGGCAAGCAGGTGCTGGGCGGCTACATCCAGCAGACCTCGCCCCAGCCCAAGGGCGACACCCCGGAGCAGATCTCCGACCCGGGCAAGGAAGACGCCCCGCTGAACTACGCGTACATGATCCAGTGGTGGCTGTTCGCCGCGGGCGTCCCCTACGGCTGGTTCGTGCTGGTCCGCCGTGAGGCCCGCACCCGCGAGGAGGCGGCGAAGGAGGAGGCCGCGGCGGAAGCGGAACCGGCGGCCGCCGTCTGAGCGCCGGGTCACTCCCCCGGCGCATCGCCTGATTGGCCCACCGACGCGCCGGGAAACTGGAATCCGTGGACCGACGTATCGAGGACTACGCCCTCATCGGCGACGAACAGACCGCGGCGCTGGTCGGCCGGGACGGCTCCGTCGACTGGCTGTGCCTGCCCCGGTTCGACTCGGCGGCCTGCTTCGCCAGGCTCCTGGGCGACGAGGACAACGGCCACTGGCGGATCGCCCCCAAGGACGCCACCACGTGCACCCGGCGCGCCTACCGGCCCGACACGCTGGTCCTGGACACCGAGTGGGAGACCGCCGAGGGCACGGTCCGTGTCACCGACCTGATGCCCCAGCGCGAGCACGCGCCCGACCTGGTACGCATCATCGAGGGCGTCAGCGGCCGCGTCACCGTGCAGAGCACGCTCCGTATCCGCTTCGACTACGGCTCGGTCATCCCCTGGATGCGCCGCTCGGGCGGGAACCGGGTCGCCGTCGCCGGGCCGGACGCGGTGTGGTTGCGCAGCGAACCGTCCGTGCGGACCTGGGGCGAGGACTTCGGCACGCACTCGGAGTTCACCGTCGCGGAGGGCGAGCGGGTCGCGTTCGTGCTCACCTGGCACCCCTCGCACGAGCGGCGGCCGCCGCTCGTGGACCCGTACGAGGCGCTGCGCTCCAGCGTCACCGGCTGGCGGCGCTGGGCCGCCCGCTGTACCTACGAAGGCCCCCACCGGGAGGCGGTGATGCGCTCCCTGATCACCCTCAAGGCACTCACCTACGCGCCGACCGGCGGTATCGTCGCCGCCGCCACCAGCTCGCTGCCCGAGGAGCTGGGCGGGGTCCGCAACTGGGACTACCGCTTCTGCTGGCTGCGCGACTCCACCCTCACCCTCGGCGCCCTGCTGTCCGCCGGCTACCACAAGGAGGCCGAGGCCTGGCGCGACTGGCTGGTACGCGCGGTCGCCGGTGACCCGGCGGACCTCCAGATCATGTACGGCCTCGGGGGCGAACGCCGGCTGCCCGAGTTCGAACTGCCCTGGCTGCCCGGCTTCGCCGACTCCCGGCCGGTACGCGTCGGCAACGGCGCCGTCGACCAGCTCCAGCTGGATGTGTACGGCGAGGTCATGGACTCGCTGTCACTGGCCCGCAGCGCCGGCCTGTCCACCAGGCCGCATATGTGGGCCATCCAGTGCTCGCTGATGAAGTTCCTGGAGAAGATCTGGCGCCAGCCGGACGAGGGCCTGTGGGAGGTGCGCGGCGGCCGCCGGCACTTCGTGCACTCCAAGGTGCTGGTGTGGGTGGCCGCGGACCGCGCGGTACGGACCCTGGAGGAGCACGCGGAGCTGGAGGGCGAGCTGGAGGGCTGGCGCGCGCTCCGCGACGAGGTGCACCGGGAGGTGTGCGAGCAGGGCTACGACCCACAACGCAACACCTTCACCCAGTACTACGGCTCGCGCGAACTCGACGCCGCCCTGCTGCTGATCCCCCGTTTCGGCTTCCTGCCGCCGGACGACCCGCGGGTGATCGGCACGGTGGACGCGATCCGCGACGACCTGGGCCAGAGCGGCTTCCTGCGCCGCTACGACACCGACGCGATCGGCGTCGACGGAATGCCGGGCGGCGAGGGCGCCTTCCTGGCGTGCTCGTTCTGGCTCGCCGACGCGCTGCACATGACGGGCCGTACCGACGAGGCGAAGGCACTGTTCGAACGGCTGGTGGGACTCGTCAACGACGTGGGACTGCTCGCCGAGGAGTACGAGCCGCAGCTCCAACGCCAGCTGGGCAACTTCCCGCAGGCGTTCAGCCACATCGGGCTGGTCAACACCGCCCTCACACTGTTCGGTGGCGACGAGGCAGGATAGGGACCATGGATCTTGGACTGAAGGACCGGGTGTACGTCGTCACCGGAGCGACCCGCGGGCTGGGCAACGCGACCGCGCGCGAGCTGGTCGCCGACGGGGCGAAGGTCGTGGTGACCGGACGGGACGAGAAGCGGGTCGCCGAGGCGGTGGCCGAGCTGGGGCCGAACGCGGCGGGTATCGCCGTCGACAACGCGGATGCGGATGCGCCGGCGCGGGTGATTTCGGCGGCGCGTGAGCAGTTCGGGCGTTTCGACGGCATTCTCGTGAGTGTGGGCGGGCCCCCGGCCGGGTTTCTCGCCGACAACACGGACGAACAGTGGCAGGCCGCGTTCGAGTCGGTGTTCCTGGGCGCGGTGCGGCTCGCGCGTGCGGCCGCGGCCGAGTTGGAGGAGGGCGGTGTCATCGGGTTCGTGCTGTCCGGTTCGGTGTACGAGCCGATTCCCGGGCTGACGATCTCGAACGGGCTGCGGCCGGGGCTCGCCGGCTTCGCCAAGTCGCTGGCGGACGAGTTGGGGCCGCGCGGGATTCGGGTGGTGGGGCTGCTGCCGTCGCGGATCGACACGGACCGGGTGCGGGAGCTGGACGCGCTGTCGGCCGACCCCGAGGCCACGCGGATGGAGAACGAGTCACGGATTCCGCTGCGGCGGTACGGGACGCCGGAGGAGTTCGGGCGCGTGGGCGCGTTTCTGCTGTCGCCGGGGGCGTCCTACCTGACGGGGATCATGGTGCCTGTCGACGGTGGGATGCGGCACGGGTTCTGACGGTCCGGACCCTGCGCCCGGGACGCCATAGGGGTTCCCTATAGCACCTGCTGATATTTGGTCTTTGCCTCTGGTTCTTTTCTATACGTACCGTGAAACAGCTCGACGGCGTGCTCACCGCGATTTCTCCGAGTATTCGCGCTCTGCGCACGTCGATTCTTTTTCTGTCGAGCGGACTCACACGCGATCGAGAGGACCGGTGGCATGGCCACAATCGAGAACGGATCGGGAACGCGAGAACTCGCGGGAAAGCGGGCCCTGGTCACGGGTGGTTCTCGCGGAATCGGAGCGGCCGTCGTCCGCCGGCTCCTGGACGCGGGCGCCGAGGTGCTCACGACCGCCAGGTCGGCGACGGGCACGGTGCCGGAGGGGGCCGCCTTCGTGCAGGCCGACGTGCGGACACGGGCCGGCGCGGAGGCGCTCGCCGCGGCAGCGCGGGAGGTGCTCGGCGGGGTGGACGTCCTGGTCCACAACGCGGGTGGGGAGCGACCGCACCAGGCCAGCTCGGCCATCCCCGACGAGGAGTGGCAGGACGCGCTGGACCTGAACTACCTGGCGTCGGTACGGCTGGACTCGCTGCTGGTACCGGGGATGCGGGAACGGCGTTCGGGGGTGATCGTGCATGTCTCCTCGGCCGCGGTGCTCACCCCGGTGGCACCGTTCCTGCACTACACGGCGGCGAAGGCGGCGCTGGAGAACTACAGCCGGGGACTGGCCCTGGAGCAGGCCCCGTTCGGGATCCGCGTCAACACCGTGACTCCGGGCCGAGTCGCCACCCCCGGCGGCGAGGAGACGCGGGAGCAGTGGGCGCGCCTGGGCCTGGCGCCGAGCCAGACCAACGCCGACGACACCACGCCGCTGGGACGCGACGGCCGGCCCGACGACATCGCCCACGCGGTGCTGTTCCTCGTATCCGACCGGGCGAGCTGGCTGACCGGAAGTAATCTCGTCGTGGACGGCGGCGAATTCCCCAGGGGTTGACGTCGAGGGCATTCCGGAACGCGGGCTTCGACAAAAGGAATTCTGCGGCGCCCGGCTTCTTATCGGCCGTCAGGATTGCGGTGAGAAGAAAGCGGACTCGGACCAGGTCTCCTTGCGCAGGAGTTCCAGCAGAGAAGTCTGCGCCGGTCCCGCGCCGTGCGGGACCACGGCGATGACGGGCTGGGACACCGCCGGGAACACCGGGCGCACGAGGTGCTCGTGACCGTGGGGCACCGCGGAGGCCGGGACGAGCGTCACCCCCAGCCCGTGGGCGGCCCAGCGCACGGCCGTCGCCGTCTGGGACACGCGGGCGGCCGTGGCCGGGGTCAGCTCGTTGTCCCGCAGCACACTCAGCAGCACGCCGTCGAGCGCGCTGTCACGGTCGAACCTCACCCAGGGCTCGCCCTCCAGTTCGCGCAGCTCGACCCGGTCCTTGGCGAGCTGCCGGTGACCGGCGCCCAGCACCACGACGAACTCCTCGTCGCCGAGGTGGTGGGCGTTGGCCGGGCTCCGCTCGCACGCCGCCATCAAAGCGAGGTCCAGCACGCCCCGGCGGCACAGCCGGTCCAGCTCGGCGGAGCTCGGCTCCTCGAAGACGGTGACCTCCAGCCGCGGGAAGCGGCGGCGCAGCCCGCCCAGCGCGCTCGGCAGCTGCCGTGTGCCGAAGCCCATCTGCACCGCGACCACCAGCTCGCCCACCAGCTCATCGGCACCGGCCCGCGCCGTCGCCCTCGCCCGCCGCCACGCGCTCACCGCGACCTCCGCCTCGCGCAGGAACGCGCGGCCGACCGCGGTGGGCACCAGTCCGGTCGGCGTGCGGGCGAACAGCTCCACGCCGAGTTCCCGCTCCAGGCCGCGAATCTGCTGGGACACCGACGGTTGAGCGACATGCAGCAGCTCCGCCGCCGCCGTCACCGAGCCCTCCGCGGCAACGGCCAGGGCGTACTCGAACTGACGAAGGCTCATCGGCTGCCGTCCCCTTCCCGTTGTGATCGTCGCAACGGGAAGGAACCCGGTTCCGCCGGCGGAGATTCCCGTGGGTCCGCTGGACAGTGTTTCAGGTGACCCTTTCCGCGCGGTGTTTCACTGACGTCAGCCGGACCACCGCCGGGAGTTTCTTCAGGGCCGCCGAGTCCCGGGCGTGGGCCAGTGCCTGCGTGGTGAGGTCGTCCAGGGCCTGGCGCGGTGGCACGTCCGGACGCAGTTGGAGCCACACCCGTACCTCCGGAGCCGTGCGCCTGCCCCTCAATACCGCCTGGGCGTGGGCGACGCCCTGCTGCTGGGCCGCGTCGGTCGCCAGGACCGTCTCCAGGGCCCTGCCGCGCAGCAACGCGCCCTCGCCGTCTCCGGTGTCCACCAGGATCTCGGTCAGTCGGCGGCGGCGCAGCTGTGCGCTCAGCCACCAGAGGGACAGCAGGAGCAGCACCGCGAGGGCGGCCAGGACCGTGGGCCACCACCAGCCGGCGTCGCGCCAGCGGGTGCGTTCGGCGGTGGTGAGGAGGACGTCGTGACGGCCGTCGTGGATCCACCAGGAGGGGGCCGGGGCGCCGAGCCCGACGGCCAGGACCGCACCGCCCAGGGCGAGGAGCACAAGGCCCGCCAGACCGGTCAGTACGCGGTTGATCGCCGTGAGCATCGCTCATCCCTTCCGGTCGGGGCGGATGACGCGCAGGGCCAGCCTGGGCGGGTGGGCCAGCCCCAGGCCGTGGATCGCGTCGGTGAGTGCCGTGTCCAGGTCGGCCTTGACCTCGTCGAGTTCACGGAAGTGGGAGACGGCGAGGACACGGGCGCGGGAGCGGTGCAGTCGTACGCGTACCCGGCGTGTGCCCGAGATCTCCATGGCCCGGTCGCGCAGCACCATGGCGGCCGCGTCGCGGCGCAGCCCGGCGCGGACGTCGGGGTGGGTGCGGCGCATCGGCAGAACGTGCCGCAGGCCGGGCGTGACGGCCAGGGCCAGCAGCCACACGCCGAGGGCGACGGCGATGCCCGCGCCCACCAGGACCCAGGTGCTGTCGAGGGGCTGCTCGGCGAGTTGCCGGGCCAGTTCGCGGCGCCAGTGCATCGCAGGATGGTGGGCCCGTACGGCCGCGATGTCGTACAGGAAGGCGCCCGCCGTCAATAGGAGAAGGACGGCGCCCACGGCCGCGGGCGTGCGGCGCGCGGACCAGAAGCGTGCCGCGTGGCCGGCCGGGGGTGGCGCGGCCTCGGGTGGTTTCTCGATGACCTGTGTCTGCTCGGTGCTCATCACGCCCTCCCCTGGGTCTGGGCCGGGTGCAGCCGTTCGACGTGGACGACGACCTCCCGCACCTCCATGTCCACCAACGCGCCTACCCGCTCGACCACATGTCGACGCACGGCCGCGCACCGGGCGCCGATGTCGGACGGATAGCCCAGTTCCAGGTGGACACGGACGCGGGCGGTGTCGTGGGAGACCGCCACCGTGGCGTGCGGGGGCACGGCGTCCTTCGGGAGGGGGCCGACGACCTCGCGGGCCGCCTGCGCCGCGATCTTCGCCACCACCCGGTCGGCGATCCGGATGGCCCCGCGCTCGCCGGGCGCCACGGCCGTCGGGGGTCTGCGGGTCTCCCTGCTCGCGGTGGTCATCGCCGCCGGTCACGCCGGTCGTCGCGGCCGCGGAAGAAGTCGCCGAGTTCGAGGTCGCCCTCCGCGAACCTGCCGACGACGAACCCGATGGCGCCCAGTGCCGCCACCAGCAGGAAGGCTCCGAAGCCGCCGAAGTATCCGGCGAAGCCCAGCGCCATGCCGGCGATCATGCCGACCACGGCCAGGTTCATGGTGCGCTCCCCTCAGCCGTCACTGGAGCCGGGTCTCCGGCTCCTCTTCCTCTTCCTCGGGCAGCTTCACATCACTCACCGCGATGTTGACCTCGACCACTTCGAGCCCGGTCATGCGCTCCACGGCCGCGATCACGTTCTCCCGCACCGCGCGGGCCACGTCGGCGATCGACACGCCGTAGTCCACGACGATCTCCAGGTCGAGCGCGGTCTGCACCTCACCGACCTCGGCCTTCACCCCTCGGGTGACCGACTTGGAGCCGCCCGGCACCCGGTCGCGCACCACACCGAAGGTGCGGGCGAGTCCGCTGCCCATCGCGTGCACGCCGACGACGTCCCGGGCCGCCAGTCCGGCGATCTTCTCCACCACACCGTCGGCGATCGTGGTCCGTCCGCGGGTAGAGGGGTCACCGCCACCGCGCCTGACGGTCTTCCGGGTCTGTACCGTCGGGTCCTTCGGGTCCTTCTCCGGCTCCGCCGTCATCTCCGTCATCGCCGCGTGCCCCTTCCGGTCGTCGTCCTGCGACCACGGTAAGTGGGGATGCCCTGTCGTGCCCCGGTGATGCGGCAGGCTGGAGCAATGACGGCGGACCGATGGACAGACGCGGTGCGGCACCCCCTGGGCTACGGCAGACTGCTCCCGCTGGGCGGGCCGCACGACGGGGCGTGGCTCACGGAGGCGGCGGCCGACGCGGTGCTGCGCCGGGCGGCGGCCCAGGTGCCGGGGGTGCGGCTCGGGGCCGTACGGATCGCGCCGTCGGATTCGGAGGACGTACCGGAACCCGCCGTGCCGCCACCGCCCGGTGCCGTGCCACCGGGACCGCTGCTTCTGTCGGCGGACTTCGCGGCGACGGCCGCCGAGCCGCTGCCGGCCACGGCAGCCCGACTGCGCCGGGTTCTGGCGGTCACGGCGGCGGCACAACTCGGGCTGGCGGTGGCCGAGGTGGACCTGCGGGTGACCGACCTGCTGGAGGCGGACGGCACGGAGTCAGAAGTCGTACGTCCGCCTCGGCCGCCGTCGGTCCGGGAGGGCACCGATCCGGACGGGGCAAGGGTGACGGCGGCGGCCCTGGCGGTGCCGGGGGTGGCGCGGGTGACGGGGGCCTTGAGCCGGGAGGTGCACTTCGAGGCCGCGTTGCCGCGCCGGCATGTGCGGGTGGAGGTGGCGGTGGCCTGCGGCCCGCCAGCCGTGGAGGTGGCCCGGCGGGTCCGTACGGCGGTCAGCGGGGAGCTGGACGATCAGCCGACGGTGGCCGTCCTTGTAACAAGCGTCGATGTGACAGCAGTGAAGTGACAAGCGGCGAAGTGACAAGCAGCGGTTGAAGCGCCCTTATCGATTGAAGCGCCTCTTCTGGGGCGTGGGGGCTGTATCGACACGCGGCTACCGCCGGGTGCGGGCGACTGGCCCCACCGGCCCACGTCGATCTACTCTCCCACCCCGGCGAGGTCCCGCAGCCGCCGAGCCTGCGCCTGCCGCTCGGCAGCGCGCTGCTCGTCGTACGTCCGGTCACCCGCACCCCGAAGCAGCGCCTTGGTCTCCACCACCGCGTCCCGGGGCGCGGCCAACAGCGCCGCGGCCAAGTCCCGCACCGCGGCGTCGAGTTCGGCGCCCGGGACCGCAAGGTTCGCGAGCCCCGACGTCACCGCCTCCTCGGCCTGCACGAACCGCCCGGTCGCGCAGATCTCCAGCGCTCGGGCGTAGCCGACGAGGGAGACCAGCGGATACGTACCCGCGAGGTCGGGCACCAGCCCCAGGCTGGTCTCGCGCATGGCGAACTGCGCGTCGTCCGCGACGACACGCAGATCACAGGCGAGGGCCAACTGGAAGCCGGCCCCGATGGCGTGGCCCTGCACGGCGGCGATCGACACGATGTCGTTGCGCCGCCACCAGGTGAACGCCTCCTGGAATTCGGCGATGGTCGCGTCGAGCCCGGCGTCGTCGCGGCGCGCGAGTTCGGCGAAGGTCCGCTCGCCCGGGATCCCCTCCGGCGTGAACATCTGCCGGTCGAGGCCCGCGGAGAAGGACTGGCCCTCACCGCGCAGCACGACAACCCTGACCGACCCCGGCAGCGACCGCCCGGCTTCGGCCAACGCCCGCCACAGTGCGGGGCTCTGGGCGTTGCGCTTGGCCGGGTTGGTCAGCGTCACCGTGGCGAGCGCGTCGTCGACGGTGAGCCGTACGCCGTCCTTGTCGAGAACAGGAGCGAGGTCCTGGTCGGGCGAAGCCATGGGGCGCCTCCGATGTGTGCGGTCATCACGCATTGCCGTACGGCATGCTAAGTGACTGCACAGTAACCACCCGGTCGATCACCTGACCGACCGGGTGGCCACCATCGAAGCCGATGGGCCGCCCGGGGTCAGGACGCGGCTTTCTTGCCCCGCGTCGCCCCGCCACGCCCACGCAGCGTGACACCCGACTCGCTGAGCATCCGGTGGACGAAGCCATACGAGCGGCCGGTTTCCTCGGCCAGTGCCCGAATGCTCGCACCGGAGTCGTACTTCTTCTTCAGGTCTGCCGCGAGCTTGTCGCGCGCGGCGCCGGTTACCCGGCTGCCCTTCTTCAGAGTCTCGGCCACCCGTGCCTCCTCATGGGAAGTGCGCTCTGGTCCCCTCATGATCACCCCTCCGGGGCGCGATGGCCACCCATTCGGCAAGGTCCGTAAGACATCGTTGTGACGACAGGAGTGCATCCCCACAAGTGGAATCCATGATTCCGGCAAGGGTTGCCCATGAGGCCGAACGGGTACTTCCGCGAAGTGCCAGGTCAGGCACGAGAAGCGGCCGACCCCTTGTCGACAAAGGGATCGGCCGCGAAATCGATGCATGACACACCTCGATACGAGGAGATCTCACACAGATGATGGATCACCGATAAGCCGAATGATCCATAGCCAGTGGATCAGGCATTCGATCAAGCAAGGGTGACAGGACCGGTTCTCAGAGGACCGGTTCTCAGAGGACCGGTTATCAGGCGAGGGCGACCAGGTCCGCGTAGTCGGCGCCCCACAGGTCCTCGACACCGTCGGGGAGCAGGATGATCCGCTCGGGCTGGAGAGCCTCGACGGCGCCCTCGTCGTGGGTGACGAGGACGACCGCGCCCTTGTAGGTGCGCAGCGCGCCGAGGATCTCCTCGCGGCTGGCGGGGTCGAGGTTGTTGGTCGGCTCGTCGAGGAGCAGGACGTTCGCCGAGGAGACGACCAGGGTGGCCAGGGCCAGCCGGGTCTTCTCGCCGCCGGAGAGGACACCGGCCGGCTTGTCGACGTCGTCGCCGGAGAACAGGAACGAGCCCAGCACCTTGCGGACCTCGACGAGCTCCATGTCGGGGGCGGACGAGCGCATGTTCTCCAGGACCGTGCGGTCCGGGTCCAGGGTCTCGTGCTCCTGGGCGTAGTAGCCGAGCTTGACGCCGTGGCCCTCGATCACCTGGCCGGTGTCGGGCTGCTCGACACCGCCGAGCAGCCGCAGCAGCGTGGTCTTGCCGGCGCCGTTGAGGCCGAGGATGACCACCCGGGAGCCCTTGTCGATGGCCAGGTCGACGTCGGTGAAGATCTCCAGCGAGCCGTACGACTTCGACAGGCCCTCGGCGGTCAGCGGGGTCTTGCCGCAGGGCGCCGGGTCCGGGAAGCGGAGCTTGGCGACCTTGTCGGAGACGCGGACGGCGTCCAGGCCGGCCAGCAGCTTGTCCGCGCGGCGGGCCATGTTCTGGGCGGCGACCGTCTTGGTGGCCTTGGCGCGCATCTTGTCGGCCTGCGAGTGCAGCGCGGCCGCCTTCTTCTCGGCGTTGGCGCGCTCCCGCTTGCGGCGCTTCTCGTCGGCCTCGCGCTGCTGCTGGTAGAGCTTCCAGCCCATGTTGTAGACGTCGATCTGGGAGCGGTTGGCGTCAAGGTAGAAGACCTTGTTGACGACTGTCTCGACCAGGTCGACGTCGTGGGAGATCACGATGAAGCCGCCGCGGTACGTCTTCAGGTAGTCCCGCAGCCAGACGATCGAGTCCGCGTCGAGGTGGTTGGTCGGCTCGTCCAGCAGGAGCGTGTCCGCGTCCGAGAACAGGATCCGGGCCAGCTCGATACGGCGGCGCTGACCGCCGGAGAGCGTGTGCAGGGGCTGGCCGAGCACCCGGTCGGGCAGGTTGAGCGCGGCGGCGATGGTGGCGGCCTCGGCCTCGGCGGAGTACCCGCCCTTGGTGAGGAACTCGGTCTCCTGGCGCTCGTACTGCCTCAGCGCCTTCTCGCGGGTGGCGCCCTGGCCGTTGGCGATGCGCTGCTCGTTGTCACGCATCTTGCGGATCAGTACGTCGAGGCCGCGCGCGGAGAGGACGCGGTCGCGGGCGAGGACGTCGAGGTCGCCGGTACGGGGGTCCTGGGGGAGGTAGCCGACCTCGCCGGAGCGGGTGACGGTGCCCGCGGCGGGGATGCCGTCACCGGCCAGGACCTTGGTGAGGGTGGTCTTGCCGGCGCCGTTGCGGCCGACCAGGCCGATGCGGTCGCCCTTGGCGACGCGGAAGGTGGCGTTCTCGATGAGGACGCGCGCACCGGCGCGCAACTCGATACCGGAGGCGGAGATCACGGACAGACTCCAGGGCGGACGGGGTTCGACGGGTGGACGGCTGAGGACGTTCCCGCCGTCTAATGCGCGAGGAGAATGGCCATGGGCCAAGTCTAACGGGGTGGCGCAAGCGCTTTTTCTGCGTGCGGGTGTTCGGGGCGGGTGCCGGGGAGGTCGTTGCCGAGGGGTGTGCGGTGCGGGGCGATCGGGCCCAGGTCGTCCACGGCGATGAGCTGCGCGGTCCATGCGCCGTGCGCGCAGGGCTGGGCGACGAGCAGGGCGGCGCCGTGACGAAGGGCACGTTCGGGGCGGAACGCGCAGCCCGCGCGGGCGGGCAGTACCCAGCGCAGGTCGCCGTCGGCGGTGCGGTACGCGGCGATGCGGGCCGGGGTGACGACCGCGAGGATGCCGCGGCCGAGAGGGCGCAGGACGCCGGCGCCGCCCTGTCGCCGGAGCCAGTCGGTGGCCGCGGGCAGGGCTCGGTGCCAGCGCACGGAACGGCCGTCGGTGTCGGTGACGAGCCCGTCGTCCCAGACGGCGATCGCATGCCCGCGCGCGGGCAGCACGCTGAGCGGACGGCGCCCCACGCGCGCGTACCGCCATCGCAGGGTCCGCCCGTCGTACGCCTCGACGACCTCCCCACGCGCGCGTGCGGTGTGCGCGGTCGGCCCGGGGGTGAGGTGGTCGCCGTAGGGGGCGGGTCGGCTCTGCTGAACCGCCCCGAGGAGTGCGCCGACCAGGAGAAGGACAAGGGCGACGGGAAGGAGGCGACGGGTGAGGAGCTCGCGGGGAAGGAGGTCCGCAGGCAGACCGCCGGCCTGCTTCCGGAGCCCGTCCACAGCGGAGACGGGGGCCCGGAGCCCGTCCACAGCGGATACCGAGGCCCGGAGGACGTCCGCGGCGGATACCGAGGCCCGGAGGACGTCCGCGGCAAGGGCCTCGTCCCGGGAACCGTCCGCAGCGGGGACCGGCGCCCGAAGGACGTCCGCGGCGGATACCGAGGCCCGGAGGACGTCCGCGGCAAGGGCCTCGTCCCGGGAACCGTCCGCAGCGGGGACCGGGGGGCGGAGGCCGCCGGCTGAACGGGGGGGCTCGCCCCGGAAACCATCGGCTGCGGAGACCGGGGTCCGCACGCCGTCCACAGCGAAGACCGGCGCCCGACGGCCATCCGCAGAGGAGACCGGCGCCCGGAAGCCGCCGGCTGAAGGGGGCTCGCCCCGGAAACCATCGGCTGCGGAGACCGGCGCCCGCAGGCCATCCGCAGCGGAGATCGGGGAGCCGCCGGCTGGAGGGGGCTCGTCGTGGGGGGTGGCGGCTGCGGGGGGTGCGAAGGTGCCGGGGGTGGGCGGTGGGGTGCTCCCGTGTGGCAGAACGGGCACCGCGCTCCCCCCTTCGGTGCCCGACCGGGCGCCCTTGTCCCATGGATCAGGCGCAGAGCGTAGCCACGCCCGCGAGGCACGGGCGGGCGTGACGCGGGGGCGGGGCGGGACGTCGCCCGATCGGGCGTTCGTCCGGCCATCGGCGCGAAGTGACGGCGGGGATGGCTCAAGGTGAGGCAGGGGACGGGTGCGAGCAGAAGGCGGTGCCCCATGCAGTTCGACGACGACGCGAACCTGGACACCTCAGAGGTCCAGGACGTGCGCGGCAGCCGCGTTCCGGGCGGGAAGGCGACCATCGGCGGCGGCCTGGCAGGCCTGATCGCGCTGCTCCTCGCGCTGTTCCTCGGTATCGGCCCCGATCAGCTGGGCCTCTCCTCCGGTGACAGCTCGCCCGCGCCCACCTCGTCCTCGCTGGCGCAGGTGCAGCAGAGCTGCCGTACCGGGCGGGACGCGAACACCAGGGAGGACTGCAGGATGGTGGCGGTGGTCAACAGCGTGCAGGACTTCTGGAAGCAGGAGTTCCAGCAGCGCCGGGGCACCTACACGAACTCCCCGACGGTCTTCTTCAGCGGGCAGGTCGGCACCGCGTGCGGGGCGGCGACCTCGGCGGTCGGGCCGTTCTACTGCCCGGGTGACCGGAAGGTCTATCTGGACCTGGGCTTCTTCGACGAGCTGCGGTCCAAGTTCGGGGCGAGCGGCGGGCCGTTCGCCCAGGCGTACGTCGTGGCGCACGAGTACGGGCACCATGTGCAGGACCTGACGGGCACGTTGAGCAGGTCGCAGGACAACCTGACCGGCGTGAACAGCAATTCGGTGCGGGTGGAGCTCCAGGCCGACTGCTACGCCGGGGTGTGGGCGCGGCACGCGACGACCACGAAGGACGAGTCGACCGGCAGGCCCCTGATCACCAGCCTGACGGACGCCGACATCCGGGACGGACTCGACGCGGCGGCGGCCGTGGGCGACGACCGGATCCAGGAGCGGTTCCAGGGGCGTGTGACGCCGGAGACCTGGACGCACGGGTCGGCGCGGCAGCGGCAGCAGTGGTTCTACCAGGGGTACCGGACCGGGGACATGGGGCAGTGCAACACCTTCCGGTGAACCGCTGGGCCGCCGGCCTGCGCCGTCAGCGCGGGCCGGGGGCGTTGTCAGTGCCGGGTGCAAGACTGCGCAGCAGGCCGGAGAGACGGCTTTCGGGGGACTGGCTCACAAGGGAGTGATCGGCATGGCGGGCACGACCGGCGGACGGCCGAGCATCTATCCGACGCTGCTGTACGCGGACGCGAAGGCGGCGATCAAGCAACTGACGGAGGCCTTCGGCTTCACCGAGCTGTCGGTGTACGAGGGGGAGGACGGCATGGTGCTGCACGCGGAGCTGGTGCAGGGCAACGGCGCGATCATGCTGGGTTCCAAGGGCCGCGGCGGCCGTTTCGACGCGGCGATGGAGGGCGCTGGACCGACCGGGGTGTACATCGTCGTGGACGATGTCGACGCACACCACCAGCGGGCCGTGGATCACGGCGCCGAGATCCTGATGCCTCCGACGGACCAGGACTACGGCTCGCGGGACTACATGGCCCGGGACGTCGAGGGGAACATCTGGAGCTTCGGCACATACGCCCCGGAGATAGCGGCCTGACCCACCCGGCCCGCCCCTGGCGTCATCCGCCGGTGTGCACCTGGAAGGCGGCCCGGCGGACGGCTTTGGCGAGCGCCGGGTCGGGGTGGGCGGCGGCGAGGGCGACCAGGACCTGCACGGTGCGCGGATGGCCGACGGCACGCACCTCGTCGAGCAGCGCGGGGACGGTGGGCTGCAGCGCCGACTCCAGATGGCGGACCAGCATCGGCGCCTCGCCGTGGTCGGCGACCGCGGCGGCCGTGTCCACCCACAGCCAGGTGGCCTCTTCGCGGGTGAGCACCTCGTGGGCGTCCTCCGGGTCGACCCCGTCGTGCTCGGCCAGCCACAGCAGGGCGTACGGCCGCAGGGTCGGTTCGTCGACGACCGCGCGGACGTCCGGTTCGGCGGGGGCGCCGACCACGCGCAGCGCCTCGAAGGCGAGGCCGCGCAGCAGCGCGTCCTCGCCGCGGGCGGCGGCGACGAGTTCGGCGACGGCGCTGCCGACGGGGCGGGCGGCGAGCCAGGCGCGGTACTCGGCGCGGGCCGCGTTGGGGCGGAGCTGGGCGCAGCCGCGCAGCATCTCCTCGGCGGCGACCTCGATGTTCCCGGCGGGGCTCTGCGCGGCCACGCAGATCTGCTCCAGCTTGACCCAGACCGCCCAGCTGCCCAGCGGGGTGAGGGTGGCGTGGCCGACGCCGTAGGTCAGCGCGCCGACGGAGGCGAGCGCGTGCAGGGCCCAGTCGAGGAGGGGAGCGAGCTCGGCGTTCTCGGCGGGGGCGGGGTCCTCGGCCGGTGCGCGGTTCGCCGGGCCGCTGCGGGCGGCGGGCAGGGCGGCGACGGGAACGGCCGACCCGGTGCCGCTCGCGGTCTCCGTGTCGTAGGGGACCTCGCAGCGCTCGGTGCGCAGTTCGGTGACCCGCTGCCGCAGCAGGTCCAGGAGCTGCTCGACCGGGACGGGACCGGCGGACAGCTGGAGGAAGGAGAGCACCTGGGGCATGGCCGAGACGACCTCGGCGACGGCGGAGGCCTCGAACTCCGCGGGCTCGGGGTAGGCGAGCGACCAGGCGTCGAAGAGTGCGACCCAGCCGCGCAGCACGGCGCTGTCGTCGCGGTCCCAGGCACGCAGTCGCCAGCCGGGGCGGGCGCTGTCGCCGTGCACCTCGACCAGGCCGGCGAGCCGGGCGGTGTCCCAGTCGGCGCGGATCTGAGCAGCGGTCAGGCCCAGATCGGCGGACGCGCGTTCGGCGGACGCCTCGGAGAGAGTGGCCTTGCCGTCGGCGGTCGCACTGTCGCTGCCCGGACCGAGGGCCGTGTCGGCCCAGTAGGCGACTCGGGCCGCTCCGGCCAGCCCGAACCGCGCCATTCTGGCCAGCTCGGCGGGGGCCGGGGTGCCCTCGGGCGGGCGGGGTGCGGGGCGGCGCGCGGGCCGCTGGTTCATCGCTCGGGGGGCGGCGGCCAGGGGTCGCGTTCGGACGAGTCGAAGCCTTGAGTCGCGCGGGATACGGGACGTCACGGGTGCAGTCTTCCGGTTGCCGGTCCGAAAACCCAAACGGAATGTCACGGCGGGCGACGGGGCTGGCCAACGCACGGGACCCGAGAAGAGGCGAGGAGACATGTTCAGGCCAGTGGTACGGCCTTAAACGGAATCTCCGGGGTCGGCTGGAATCAGGGCCTCCGACCTGTGTCGGGGTGGGACCCGAGAAGGGATGCATATGAGGGCGACATCACTTCAAGCATGCTATGGCACATGAGAGGGGGACATCTGCCGATATCACGAACATCACATCAGGGGTGTGAGATACCGGCGCAGCCGCTCCTCGTACTGCTTGGGGTCGGCGTTCCACATCGCGCTGTGCGGGGCGTCCGGCACGGTGTGCAGGGCGATGCGGTCGGGGCGCCGGGCGGCGAGCCGGCGGGAGTACGTCCAGGGGGCCACCGTGTCGTCCGGGCCGTGGACGATCAGGGTGGGCACGGTGAGCTGCGCCGGGTCGACGGGTTCACCGACGCGGTCGGCGTGCAGGCCGGCGCGGCCCTCGGCGGCGCGCACCGCGAGCGGCAGCAGCGGCTCGGGGGTGTGCCGGGCCCGGGCGAGCGCGCGCAGGGTGGCCTCCCAGCTGAGCACCGGCGAGTCCAGGATGAGCCCGGAAACGCGCTCGCGCAGTGCCGAGTGGACGGCGGCGCGCAGCGCCATGGTGGCGCCGGTGGACCAGCCGTAGAGCACGACACGGCGGGCGCCGTAGCGCACGGCGTAGCGGATCGCCGCGTCCAGGTCGCGCCACTCGCTCTGGCCGAGGTGGTTCAGGCCGTCCGGGGGGCGCGGGGCGCCGAGGTCGCCGCGGTAGGCGAGGGCGAGGACGGGCAGGCGCCGGCCGTGCAGTAACGGCATGACGTTCATGGCGAGCTCACGGGTGGTGCCGAGGCCGTGCACCGCGATCACCCAGGTGTCCCGGTAGCCGGGCACGAACCAGGCGGGCAGTGACCCGAGTTCGCCGGGTATGTCGACGTCGGAGTGGTCCAGTCCCAGCGCCGTGCCCGGGTTGCCGATGTGGATGTTGGGGGTGAGCCAGACCTTGTCGCCGGTTTCGAAGGTGCCGTGGGTGACGCGTTCCAGCCGCCGTACGACGGTGTCGGCGGTGTCGGCGGCGGACTCCAGGACGGCGCCGACGACCGCGTGCGAGCCGTCGCCGGCCAGACCGTAGGTGCCGGGGCGCAGTGAGGCGAGGTCCCGGGTGAGGGCGATGCGGCCGGGCGCGGTGCCGTGCACGGTGAGCCGGGGCTCGGTCGGCAGGGGCCGGCCGGGCGGCGCTTTCAGCGCGGCGTCACTGGCGTACCGCCCCGCGGCCACGCTGGCCGCGCCGGCGGCGAGTACGGCACCGACGGCGGCGGCGGTGACTTTGACTGGGCGCACCTGTCCAGTGTCGGGGCGGACTTCGGCGACGGCCAGTGGGGGGAGGAGGAGATCGGATCACTTGGGGCGCTGGGAGGAGTTTTCGAGAGGGTGCGGGCGGGTTCCCCGTCGGCCTCAGCGCTTCCGCTGCCCGTACCCCCGCAGCCGCTCCCCCACCTCCGCCACCTGTTCCGCTGACAGCAGGCTCGGGGTCAGGCCGGGTACCGAGGACGCGGTCAGCCACAGGCGGCACATCCACTCAAGCTGGGCCGTGCGGTCGTAGGCCTGGGTCAGGGTGGTGCCGTAGGTGATCGTGCCGTGGTTCTGGAGGAGGCAGCCGGAGCGGTCGGTCAAGGCGCGGAGTATGTTCTCGGCCAACTCGTCGGTGCCGTAGGTCGCATACGGGGCAACCCGGACGGCGCCGCCGAGCGCGGCGGACATGTAGTGGATCGCCGGGAGCTCGGGGACGAGCGTGGAGACGGCCGTCGCGTGCACGGCGTGGGTGTGCACGACGGCACCGGCGTCCGTGCTGCCGTAGATGGCGAGATGCAGGGGCAGTTCGCTGGTCGGGACCAGGGTGCCCAGCACCTGGCGGCCGGTGAGGTCGACGCCCGTCACGTCGTCGGGGGTGAGCCGGTCGTACGGCACGCCCGACGGTGTGACCAGCACGGTGTCGGCGACGCGGACCGAGACGTTGCCGGAGGTGCCGACGACCAGTCCGTCGGTCACCGTGCGGCGGGCCGTGGCGACGAGTTCCCGCCAGGCGCTCGCCTCCTCCGCGCGTACATCCCGCCTTCCCGGCTCCGACACACCCTGTGCGCCGCTGCGTGCACCCCGTCCGTCACGCTCGTCGCGCCGTTGCTCAGCCATGGCCCGATCCTGTCAGGCGGCGCCTCAACCGGCCTGCGCGGTGGGGCACTTTAAGCCGGACGTCCCGAATCCAGTAGAGCGCAAATCACCTCAAGGATTCCCATTTCATGGCTTGGCAGAAGATCGTCGGGCATAGGCCGATCTTCCCATAATCTCTGGACGATTTTTCGTGCACGTTGCCATTCCGGTGGGAAACATGGCCCGTGACCGCTCTCCGTCGTACCGCCACCGCAACCGTCACCGCGCCCGCGTTCTCGCGGCGGCCGTGGCGGCGCTCGCCCTGGCGGGGGCCGGAGCCGCGTTCGCCGGGACGCCGGCGTCCGCGGCGAGCCTGTCGAAGGGGCACGACGTCTCCTCGCACCAGAAGAACGTCGACTGGCCGAGCGCCAAGGCGAAAGGCGCCAAGTTCGTCTACGTCAAGGCCACCGAGTCCACCACCTACCGCAACCCGTACTTCGGCCAGCAGTACAACGGTTCACGCAAGGCCGGAATCATGCGCGGGGCGTACCACTTCGCCCTGCCGAACAAGTCGTCGGGCGCCCGGCAGGCCGCGTCCTTCGTGAGCCACGGCGGGGCCTGGACAGCGGACGGCTGGACGCTGCCGCCCGCGCTCGACGTCGAGTACAACCCGTGCGACAAGAAGCACAGGTGCTATGGGCTGAGTCACTCCACGATGGTCAAGTGGATCAGGTCCTTCAGTGACGAGCTGAAGCGGCAGACCGGCCGGCGGCCGGTGATCTACACGACCACCCACTGGTGGAACCTCTGCACCGGCGGCAGCAGCGCCTTCGCCGCGAGCCACGCCCTGTGGATCGCCCGGCACGGCTCGGCGGACGAGGGAGCGCTGCCGGCCGGTTGGTCGCACTGGACCTTCTGGCAGTACGACAACAGCGGCAGCCCGCCGGGTGACCAGAATCTCTTCAACGCGTCGGCGAGCCGGCTGAAGTCGTTCGCCAGGGGCTACTAGCCAAGGGGCGACCGGGCCGCCGGACCGGAAACGGGATGGCGGCCTCGCTGGTCGCCGCCCTTGCATACCCCCGAAGTCGATCCCAGACACCACCGAGACGACTCCAGTTCATCTTCCGTTCATTCAGGTTTCCTAGGGTCCAACGGCCGATGACCTCTCAAGATTGCCTGGGTAAATGGAAAGCTTCTCGCTGATCCTCGCGATTGTGGTGGTGACCGCACTCGCGTTTGATTTCACGAACGGTTTCCACGACACCGCCAACGCGATGGCCACGACCATCTCGACCGGCGCGCTCAAGCCCAAGATCGCGGTGACCATGTCCGCCGCGCTCAACCTGGTGGGCGCCTTCCTCTCCGTGGAGGTCGCCAACACGATCTCCAAGGGTCTCGTAGACGAGAACGGCATCCGCCCCGAGGTCATCTTCGCCGCCCTGGTCGGCGCGATCCTCTGGAACCTGGTGACCTGGCTGGTGGGCCTGCCCTCCAGTTCCTCGCACGCCCTCATGGGCGGTCTGATCGGCGCCACCGTCGCCTCCGCCGGGCTCGGCGCGGTCCACGGCGACGTCCTGGTCACCAAGGTCCTGCTCCCGGCGGTCGCCGCCCCCGTCGTCGCGGGCATCGCGGCGATGCTCTCCACCCGGCTCTCCTACACGCTCTCCAGGAACGCCGAGGCCGAGGCCACCCGCAAGGGCTACCGGGCCGGCCAGATCGCCTCCGCCGGCCTGGTCTCGCTCGCGCACGGCACCAACGACGCGCAGAAGACGATGGGCATCATCACCCTCGCGCTGATCGCGGCCGGCTCCATCGCCCCCGGCTCGAACCCTCCCACCTGGGTCATCCTCTCCGCCGGCCTCGCCATCGCGCTCGGCACCTACATCGGCGGCTGGCGCATCATCCGCACCATGGGCAAGGGCCTGACCGACCTTCAGCCGCAGCAGGGCTTCGCCGCCCAGACCAGCGCGGCCACCGCCATCCTGGCCTCCTCCCACCTCGGCTTCTCCCTCTCCACCACGCACGTCGTCTCCGGTTCCGTGATG
Source organism: Streptomyces sp. NPDC005866 (assembly GCF_040629895.1). Lineage (NCBI taxonomy): Bacteria > Bacillati > Actinomycetota > Actinomycetes > Kitasatosporales > Streptomycetaceae > Streptomyces > Streptomyces sp. NPDC005866. The sequence continues at coordinate 320,660 of NZ_JBEXWP010000005.1, read as the reverse complement.
GGCGCGGGTCTGGGCCGCAAGGGCGGCACGGTCCGCTGGTCCACCGCGACCCGCATGGTCGTCGCCTGGGTGCTCACCCTTCCCGCGGCCGCGGTCGTCGGCGCGATCGCCGAGTCCGTGACGGACCTCGGTGGCTGGGGCACGGCGGTCGTCGCCGTCTTCCTCGTCGCCTCCAGCGCCGCGATCTGGAAGCTGTCCCGCCGCGAGGTCGTGGACAGCGCCAACGTCAACGAAACCGACGGCGCGGAGCCGGCCGGCGTGGTGACCACGGCGATCGCCGCCGTGACCCCGCCGCCGGCGGGCACGGTCACCGACGACCTCACCGCCACGATCCCGTCCCCCGCCCCGGCCGCCGCCACCGACCCGGCCGCCACCGTCTGACCCCCGAGGAAGAACCGACATGAACATCGACTGGGCAGCCATCGGCTCCGTCTTCGGCGTCAGCCTCATGGTCACCGTGGGCATGGTGGCCCTCTTCACCCTCGGCATCAAGGGCCTCTCCGCCCGCGAACGCGCCACGGCCCAGGGCAACTCCGCGGCCCTGGCCGTGACCGCCGCCTACCTCTGCTTCGCGGCCTGCGCGGCCGCCGTGGCGTACGGCATCCATCTGATCGTGGCGAAGGCCTGATCAGCGAAGGCGGCACGCCCAACAGGCCCCACCGGACCCCCGGTGTGGGCCTTCCCACACACTCCCCTCGCAGGTCAACGGCAAGTTGACGGGTCTTCCGGGGGCGTGGTGGACTTCCGGAGCCAAGTACGGCGGCAAGAGAGGAAGCCGGTGTGAATCCGGCGCGGTCCCGCCACTGTCACCGGGGTAGCGATCCCCGGGAGCCAGGAACTCTCACCGCCGTTCTCGTCGAACCAGGGCGTGGACACCCTGAGTGAGGACATATCGCCATGCGCGGCTGCCGATCGAGGTTGAGTACCCGGCCCGTCCCCGACCCCGCGGCCGGCTGAGCCGATGGGTGCCGGTCGCGTCTTCGCGTACGGCGCCGCCGCCGGCCTTCTCGGCGATCTGCTGCTCGGCGATCCGCGCCGGGGGCATCCGGTCGCCGCGTTCGGGCGGGCGGCCGGGGCCGTCGAACAGGTGCTGTGGCGGGACCACCGCGGGTGGGGTGCCCTGCACACCGCGGTGTGCGCCGGCGGCGCCATGACTGTGGGTGCCCTGGCCCAGCGGCTCGTACGACCGTCCACCGCCGCTTCTGTCGCGCTCACCGCGATCGCCACCTGGGCCGTCGTCGGGGGCACTTCACTCGCCCGCGAGGCCGGCGCCATCGGGCGCGCCCTGGAGGCCGGCGATGTCGAGGCGGCCCGCGCCCGGTTGCCGCATCTGTGCGGGCGGGATCCGCAGTCCTTGGACGCCGACGGGATCGCCCGGGCCGTCGTCGAGTCCGTCGCCGAGAACACGAGTGACGCGGTCGTGGGTGCGCTGGTGTGGGGGGCCGTGGGCGGGGTGCCGGGGCTGCTCGGGTTCCGGGCCGTCAACACCCTGGACGCCATGGTGGGCCACAAGTCGGCCCGGTACCGGCGGTACGGGTGGGCTTCGGCGCGGCTGGACGACGTGGCGGGCTGGCCGGGGGCCCGGCTCACCGCCGTGCTGGCCGCCGTGGCCGGGGGTGACGGCCGGGGGGCCGTACGGGCCTGGCGTGCTGATGCGGCGAAGCATCCGAGTCCCAATGCCGGGCCGGTGGAGGCGTCGTTCGCGGGGGCGTTGGGGGTACGGCTCGGCGGGTCTCTGTCGTACGGCGGGCGGGTCGAGCATCGGCCTGTGCTGAACGGGGAGGGGCGTGCGGTGGAGGTCTCGGACATCGATCGTGCCGTGCGGTTGTCACGGCGGGTGGGCTGGCTGGCGTTGGTGGTCGGCGCGGCCGGGTCCCTGCTGCGGGCGTCGTTCTCGGGAAGGGCGTCATGAACGGCGGAGGTCTCCTCGTGGCCGGCACCACCTCCGACGCCGGGAAGAGTGTCGTCACCGCCGGCATTTGTCGGTGGCTGGCGCGGCAGGGGGTCAAGGTGGCGCCGTTCAAGGCCCAGAACATGTCCCTCAACTCGTTCGTCACACGCGAGGGCGCCGAGATCGGGCGGGCACAGGCCATGCAGGCGCAGGCCTGCCGGATCGAGCCGACCGCGCTCATGAACCCCGTGCTGCTCAAGCCGGGTGGCGAGCAGAGCAGTCAGGTCGTGCTGCTCGGGAAGCCGGTCGGCGAGCTGAGTGCGCGCGGGTACCACGGCGGGCGGCAGCAGAGGCTGCTCGGGACCGTGCTCGACTGTCTCGCCGAGTTGCGGGGCAAGTATGACGCGGTGATCTGTGAGGGGGCGGGCAGTCCGGCGGAGATCAATCTGCGCCGGACCGACATCGTGAACATGGGGATCGCGCGCAACGCGCGGATGCCCGTGCTCATCGTCGGTGACATCGACCGCGGGGGTGTGTTCGCCTCCTTCTTCGGCACCGTCGCCCTGCTCTCGCCGGAGGACCAGGCCCTCGTCGCCGGGTTCCTCGTCAACAAGTTCCGGGGGGATGTCTCCCTGCTGGAGCCCGGCCTCGACATGCTCCACGGGCTCACCGGGCGGCGGACGTACGGCGTCCTGCCGTTCCGGCACGGCCTCGGGATCGACGAGGAGGACGGGCTCCGCGTGCGCGGCACCGTCCGCGAGTCGAACGTAGCCCCGCCGGTCGGCGAGGACGTGCTGAGGGTCGCCGTCTGCGCGATCCCCCTGATGTCCAACTTCACGGACGTGGACGCGCTGGCCGCCGAACCGGGTGTCGTGGTGCGGTTCGTGGACCGGCCGGAGGAGCTCGCCGACGCCGATCTCGTCGTGGTCCCGGGGACCCGGGGGACGGTCCGGGCCCTGGAGTGGCTGCGGGAGCGGGGACTCGCGGACGCGCTGCGGCGCAGGGCCGCCGAACATCGGCCCGTGCTCGGCATCTGCGGTGGCTTCCAGGTCCTCGGGCAGCACATCGAGGACGAGGTCGAGAGCCGGCGCGGGCACGTGGCGGGGCTCGGAGTGCTGCCGGTACGGGTGCGGTTCGCCCGGGAGAAGACCCTCACCCGGCCCGTCGGGGAGGCCCTCGGCGAGCGGGTCGAGGGGTACGAGATCCATCACGGGGTCGCCGAAGTGACCGGAGGAGAGCCCTTCCTGGATGGCTGCCGGGTCGGGCAGACCTGGGGCACCCACTGGCACGGCTCCCTGGAGTCGGACGGTTTCCGCCGGGCCTTCCTGCGCGAGGTCGCGGCCGCCTCGGGCCGCCGCTTCGTGCCGGCCCCCGGCACCTCGTTCGCCGCGCTGCGCGAGGAGCAGCTGGACCGGCTCGGCGACCTCATCGAACAGCACGCGGACACCGACGCGCTCTGGCGGCTCATCGAGTCGGGCGCGCCGCAAGGACTGCCTTTCATCCCACCGGGAGCGCCCGCATGAGCACTGTGTTGTTGTTGTCGACCGCGGACACCGATCTGCTGGCGGCCCGGGCCGCCTCCGGTGCGGACTACCGGATCGGCAATCCGACGCGCGTCGACGTCGCCGAGGAGCTGCCCGCGCTGATCGAGGGCGCGGACATCGCCGTCGTACGGCTGCTCGGCGGCAAGCGTGCCTGGGAGGACGGGCTCGCCGCGCTCAAGGCGTCCGGTGTGCCGACCGTGCTCCTTGGCGGCGAGGCCGTGCCGGACGCCGAGTTGATGGCCGAGTCGTCGGTGCCGGCGGGTGTGGTCGCGGAGGCGCTGCGCTACCTCGTCGAGGGCGGCCCCGCGAACCTGCTGGAGCTGTCCCGGTTCCTGTCCGACACCGTGCTGCTGACCGGCGAGGGGTTCACCGAGCCGCAGAAGATGCCCGAGTTCGGGGTGCACGGCTCGTACGAGATCCAGGAAGGCCGCCCCACGGTCGGGGTGCTCTTCTACCGGGCCCACGAACTGAGCGGCAACACCGCCTTCGTGGACACCCTGTGCGACGCGATCGAGGCGCGCGGCGCCAACGCCCTTCCGGTGTACTGCGGTTCGCTGCGCGGGGCGGACGCCGGGCTGTACGAGATCCTCGCCGGGGCTGACACGCTGGTCGCCACCGTCCTGGCCGCCGGCGGCACCCACGCCTCGCAGGCCTCGGCCGGCGGTGACGAGGAGGCCTGGGACGTCGGGGCGCTCGCCGATCTTAACGTCCCCGTGCTGCAAGGCCTCTGCCTGACCTCCTCCCGGCAGGCCTGGGACGAGTCCGATGCCGCCCTCTCCCCCATGGACGCGGCGATGCAGGTCGCGATCCCGGAGTTCGACGGCCGTCTGGTCACCGTGCCGTTCTCCTTCAAGGAGCAGGGCCCGGACGACGTACCGGTGTACGTCGCCGACCCCGAGCGGGCCGGACGCGTCGCCGGAATCGCCGTACGGCACGCGCAGTTGAAGCACAAGCCGAATGCGGAGAAGCGCGTCGCGCTGGTGTTCACCGCGTACCCGACCAAGCACTCGCGGGTCGGCAACGCGGTCGGTCTGGACACCCCCGCGTCGGCGGTGCGGGTGCTGGACGCGCTCAAGGAGGCCGATTACGGCGTCAGCGAATACCCGGCCGGCGGCGACGAGTTGATCCATCGACTCATCGCGGCCGGTGGGCACGACGTCGAGTGGCTGACCGAGGAGCAGCTGGCCGCCGCGCCCGCGCGGGTGCCGCTCGCGGACTACCGGGCGTGGTTCGGGAAGCTCGACCCGGAGCTCAGGGACGCGATGACGGAGGCGTGGGGCGAGCCGCCGGGCTCCCTCTACGTCGACGGGGAGGACATCGTCCTCGCCTCCCTCCGGTTCGGGAACGTCGTCGTGATGATCCAGCCGCCGCGCGGCTTCGGCGAGAACCCGATCGCGATCTACCACGACCCGGACATGCCGCCGTCGCACCACTACATGGCCGCCTACCGGTGGTTGGAGGCTGCAACATCGGAGGGGGGCTTCGGCGCGGACGCGGTCGTGCACATGGGCAAGCACGGCACGATGGAGTGGCTGCCCGGCAAGGGACTCGGGCTGAGCGCCGGTTGTGCGCCGGACGCGGTCCTCGGTGACCTGCCGCTGATCTACCCCTTCATCGTCAACGACCCGGGCGAGGGCACCCAGGCCAAGCGGCGCGGTCACGCCACCGTGGTCGACCATCTGGTCCCGCCGATGGCCCGTGCCGACACCTACGGCGACCTGGCCAAGCTGGAGCAGCTGCTCGACGAGTACGCGCTGGTCTCCGACCTGGACCCGGCCAAGGCGCCGGCCGTGCGGGCGCAGATCTGGACCCTGGTCAAGGCGGCCGAGCTGCATCACGACCTGCATGTGGACGACCAGCCGGACGACGCCGACTTCGACGAGTTCGTCATGCACATCGACGGCTATCTGTGCGAGATCAAGGACGTGCAGATCCGCGACGGCCTGCACATTCTCGGCGGCGGGCCGGTCGGCGAGCCGCGCGTGAACCTGGTGCTGGCCGTGCTGCGTGCCTCGCAGGTGTGGGGCGGGCAGGCCAACGCGCTGCCGGGGCTCCGGGCCTCCTTGGCGGCCCATTTCGGGCTCAGCGAGAAGGAGTTGCTGGCCGAGCCCGGCGCGCCGGTGAAGGTGCCGGTGGAGCTGACGGATCTCGTGGAGGGTCCGGCGCGTACGGCCGCCGACGCGATCGACCTGCTGGAGCAGCTGTGCCGACGGGTCGCGGAGGGCATGGAGCAGCGGGACTGGACCGTCACCGAGAGCCGCCCGCTGGTACGGGAGGTTCTCGGCACCGAAATCCCGGACGCCGTCGCGGTGCTGGAGTTCGCCTGCGACGAGGTCGTACCCCGGCTGGCGCGCACCACGGACGAGATCGGCCACATCGTCAAGGCACTTGACGGCGGTTACGTTCCCGCTGGTCCCTCCGGTTCGCCGACGCGCGGGCTGGTCAACGTGCTCCCGACCGGCCGGAACTTCTACTCGGTCGACCCCAAGACCATTCCGTCCCGGCTGAGTTGGGAGGTCGGCCAGTCGCTCGCGGACTCGCTCGTGCAGCGGTACCTCCAGGACACCGGCGAGTACCCGAAGTCCGTCGGGCTGACGGTATGGGGCACCTCCGCGATGCGCACCCAGGGCGACGACATCGCCGAGATCCTGGCGCTGCTGGGCTGCCGTCCGGTGTGGGACGAGGCGTCGCGGCGCGTGACCGGCTTCGAGGTGGTTCCCCTCGACGAACTGGGCCGGCCGCGCATCGACGTCACGGTCCGCATCTCCGGGTTCTTCCGGGACGCGTTCCCGCACGTGGTCGGGCTGCTCGACGACGCCGTGCGCGAGGTCGCCGAGCTGGACGAACCCGCCACGCGGAACTACGTGAAGGCGCACGCCGACGAGGACACCGCCGAGCACGGTGACCGGCGGCGCGCCACCGCCCGTATCTTCGGCTCCAAGCCCGGCGCGTACGGCGCGGGCCTGCTGCCGCTGATCGACGCGCGCAACTGGCGCTCCGACGCGGACCTCGCCGAGGTGTACGCGGTCTGGGGCGGTTACGCCTACGGGCGCGGGCTCGACGGGCGGGCTGCACGGGGGGACATGGAGACCGCGTTCAAGCGGATCGCCGTCGCCGCGAAGAACGTGGACACCCGCGAGCACGATCTCGTCGACGCCGACGACTACTTTCAGTACCACGGCGGCATGGTCGCGATGGTGCGCCATCTGACCGGCGCCAACCCCGAGGCGTACGTGGGTGATTCGGCGACGCCCGACCAGGTGCGGACCCGTACCCTCGGCGAGGAGACCCACCGCGTCTTCCGGGCCCGGGTGGTCAATCCGCGCTGGATGGCGGCCATGCGCCGGCACGGGTACAAGGGCGCCTTCGAGATGGCGGCGACCGTCGACTACCTCTTCGGGTACGACGCCACGGCCAGGGTCGTGGACGACTGGATGTACGAGAAGCTCGCGTCCGAGTATGTGTTCTCGCCGGAGAACCAGGAGTTCATGCGAAGGTCCAACCCGTGGGCGCTGAGGGGCATTTCCGAGCGCCTGCTGGAAGCGGCGGACCGCGGCCTTTGGGCGGAGCCGGACCAAGAGACCTTGGACCGGCTCCGGGCGACCTACCTCGAACTTGAGGGAGACCTGGAGGGAGACGCGTGAGCACCTCCAGGAACCCCGCGCCGGCGGGGAGCACTGCATGGACGAGAACCGCAGAGCGGACTACGTCGGAACACCCCCGCGACCGCAGGGAGCAGACCTTGACCTTGACACCCCCGCATTCTGCGCCCCTACCGATCTCCCATGGCTCACCCGAAGGAGTGATCGCAGCGTGAGCACCCCGTTCCCTTTCAGCGCCGTCGTAGGTCAGGACGACCTGCGGCTGGCGCTGCTGCTGAACGCCGTGTCACCGGCGGTCGGCGGAGTGCTGGTGCGCGGCGAGAAGGGCACCGCGAAGAGCACCGCCGTGCGTGCCCTGTCGGTGCTGCTGCCGGCCGTGGACGTCGTCGCCGGCTGCCGTTTCTCCTGCGACCCGGCCGCCCCGGACCCGGCCTGCCCGGACGGGCCGCACGAGCCGGGTGCCTTCGAGTCCCGCCCGGCGCGCATGGTCGAACTGCCGGTGGGCGCCTCCGAGGACCGGCTGGTCGGCGCCCTCGACATAGAACGGGCCCTGGCGGAGGGCGTGAAGGCCTTCGAGCCGGGCCTGCTGGCCGATGCGCACCGGGGCATCCTCTACGTCGACGAGGTCAATCTCCTCCACGACCACCTGGTCGATCTGCTGCTGGACGCGGCCGCGATGGGCGCCTCGTACGTGGAGCGCGAGGGTGTCTCCGTACGGCACGCGGCGAAGTTCCTGCTGGTCGGCACCATGAACCCCGAAGAGGGCGAGCTGCGGCCGCAGTTGCTGGACCGGTTCGGTCTGACGGTGGAGGTGGCCGCCTCGCGCGAGCCCGACCAGCGGGTGGAGGTCGTACGCCGGCGGCTCGCCTACGACGACGATCCGGCGGGTTTCGCGGCGCGCTGGGCCGACGAGGAGGCCGCCGTACGGCAACGGATCGTGGCGGCGCGGGCGTTGCTGCGGTCGGTGCGGCTGGGCGACGGGGCGCTGCGGCAGATCGCGGCGACCTGTGCGGCCTTCGAGGTCGACGGGATGCGCGCCGACATCGTGATGGCGCGGACGGCGACCGCGCTGGCCGCGTGGGCCGGGCGGACGGACGTGCTCGCGGAGGACGTCCGGCAGGCTGCGCTGCTCGCGCTGCCGCACCGCAGGCGCCGCAACCCCTTTGACGCGCCGGGACTCGACGAGGACAAGCTGGACCAGACGCTGGAGGAGTTCTCCGGGGAGTCCGGCGAGTCCGGCGACGACGATCCCTATCCGGACGGCCCCGGCGGGGGCGGCGGCCGGCCGGCACCCGACGACGACGGCCCCCAGGGCGGCGACACGGGTGCGCGGCCCGAGGCCGGGAAGGGCGGCGAACCGCAGGCCTCCGGTGGCGGCTCGGGCGAGCAGCCCCCGACGCGGGCCGCCGAGCCCTTCCGCACCAAGGTGCTGACCGTGCCGGGGATCGGTGCGGGCGCGGCCGGGCGGCGCTCCCGTGCGCGGACCGAGCACGGGCGTACGACGGGCGCGCGGCGGCCGCGGGGTGCCCTGACCAAGCTGCACCTGGCGGCGACCGTGCAGGCCGCCGCCCCGCACCAGCGGGCACGCGGGCGGTCCGGGCCGGGGCTGGTCGTCCGCCGGGACGATCTGCGGCAGGCGACCCGGGAGGGCCGCGAGGGGAACCTCGTGCTGTTCGTGGTCGACGCGTCCGGGTCGATGGCGGCCCGGCAGCGGATGAGCGCCGTGAAGGGGGCCGTGCTGTCGCTGCTGCTCGATGCGTACCAGCGGCGGGACAAGGTGGGACTGGTGACGTTCCGGGGGGCGGCGGCCGATGTGGCGCTGCCGCCGACGTCGTCCGTGGACGCGGCCGCGGCCCGCCTTGAGTCGCTGCCGACCGGGGGTCGTACGCCCCTCGCCGCCGGGCTGCTCAAGGCGCATGACGTGCTGCGGGTGGAGCGGTTGCGGGATCCGGCGCGGCGGGCGCTGGTGGTCCTGGTGACGGACGGGCGCGCGACCGGTGGGCCGGAACCGGTCGCCCTCGCCGGGCGGGCGGCCCGGCTGTTCGCGGCCGACGGGATCGCCTCGGTGGTCGTGGACTGCGAGTCGGGGCCGGTGCGGCTGGGGCTCGCCGGGCAGCTCGCCGGTGAGCTGGGCGGTACGGGGGTGACGCTCGACGAGTTGCGGGCGGACTCGATCGCCGGGCTGGTGAAGGACGTGCAGAGGAGGGCCGCGTAATGCCGCAGGGGCAGCCGAGTGTCGTGCCGGACGACGGACTGACGACTCGTCAGCGCCGTAACCGGCCTCTTGTCGTCGTGCACACCGGGGTCGGCAAGGGCAAGTCCACCGCCGCGTTCGGGCTCGCGCTGCGCGCCTGGAACCAGGGGTGGCCCGTCGGGGTGTTCCAGTTCGTCAAGTCGGCGAAGTGGAAGGTCGGCGAGGAGCGGGCGCTGCGCGTCCTCGGGGACTCCGGGGAGGGCGGGACCGTCGCCTGGCACAAGATGGGCGAGGGCTGGTCCTGGGTGCAGCGGGATGCCCAGATGGACAATGAGGAGAAGGCCCGGGAGGGCTGGGAGCAGGTCAAGCGGGACCTGGCGGCCGAGACGTACCGGCTGTACGTGCTCGACGAGTTCGCGTACCCCATGCACTGGGGGTGGGTGGACACCGACGAGGTCGTCGAGGTGCTGCGGAACCGGCCCGGGACCCAGCATGTTGTGATCACCGGGCGGAACGCGCCCGGGAAGCTGGTGGACTTCGCCGACCTCGTCACCGACATGTCCAAGGTCAAGCATCCGATGGACGTGGGGCAGAAGGGGCAGAGGGGCATCGAGTGGTGACTTCTTCCGTCCCTCGGCTGGTCGTCGCCGCGCCGTCGTCCGGCAGCGGCAAGACCACCGTCGCCACGGGGCTGATGGGCGCGTTCGCCGCGCGGGGGCTCGCCGTGTCCTCGCACAAGGTCGGGCCGGACTACATCGACCCCGGCTACCACGCGCTCGCGACCGGGCGGGTGGGACGGAACCTCGACGCGTATCTGTGCGGGCCGGAGCTGATCGGGCCGCTGTTCGCGCACGGTGCGCGGGGCTGCGACATTGCCGTGGTCGAGGGCGTGATGGGGCTGTACGACGGGGCCGCCGGGGAAGGTGAACTGGCGTCCACCGCCCATGTCGCGAAGCTGCTGCGGGCGCCGGTGGTGCTGGTCGTGGACGCGTCGTCGCAGTCGCGGTCGGTGGCGGCGCTGGTGCACGGGTTCGCGTCCTGGGATCCGGGGGTGCGGGTCGGGGGCGTGATCCTGAACAAGGTGGCGTCGGACCGGCACGAGGAACTGCTGCGGGAGGCGCTGGAGGCTTCCGGGGTGCCGGTGTTCGGGGCGCTGCGCCGGGTGGCTCAGGTGGATACGCCGTCTCGGCATCTGGGGTTGGTGCCGGTCGCCGAGCGGCGGGCCGAGGCGGTGGACGCGGTGGCGGCGATGGCGGCGCAGGTGGAGCGGGGGTGTGATCTGGAGGGGCTGCTGGGGTTGGCGGGGAGTGCGGGGCCGGTGGAGGATGCGGCTTGGGATGCGGGTGCGGCCTTGGTTTCCTCGCCCCCGCCGCCCCTGCCCGTCCCGTCCTCCAGGGGCTCTGCCCCTTCGACCCCGCCTCCGGGGGCTGCCGCCCCCGGACCCCCGCTTCGGCCTGAAGGGCCGCGTCCTCAAACTCCCCCAGAGGGGGTACCCCCAGACGGGCTGAGTGGCAGGCCTGTCGTTGCGATCGCCTCCGGGGCCGCCTTCACCTTCTGCTACGCCGAGCACACCGAACTGCTCGTTGCCGCCGGGGCCGAAGTCGTGCCCTTCGACCCGCTGCGGGACGAACAACTGCCCGACGGGACACGTGGGTTGGTCATCGGCGGAGGTTTCCCCGAGGTCTACGCCTCCGAGCTGTCCGCCAACGAGCCTCTGCGGAAAGCCGTCACCGCCCTCGCAGAGAGCAGTGCTCCGGTCGCCGCCGAGTGTGCCGGGCTGCTCTACCTGTGCCGGGAGCTGGACGGGCTTGCGATGTGCGGCGTGCTGGATGTCCGTGCGCGGATGACCGAGCGGCTGACTCTCGGCTACCGGGACGCCGTCGCCGTGAGCGACAGTGTGCTGGCCGTCACCGGGACGCGGATGCGGGGGCATGAGTTTCACCGGACCGCGGTCGAGCCGGGGGCCGGCGCGGCGCCCGCGTGGGGTGTGCGTGCCGCCCGGCCGCGTGTCGAGGGTTTTGTACAGCGGGGTGTGCACGCGAGTTATCTGCACACGCACTGGGCGTCCGAGCCCGGTGTGGCCCGAATGTTCGTGGAGAGGTGCCGGACGTCATGAGCAGCAGCAGGTTGATCGGAGTCGGGGTGGGGCCCGGTGATCCCGAGCTGGTGACCGTCAAGGGGGTCAACGCTCTGCGCGCGGCCGATGTCGTCGTGGTGCCGGTGATGGACACCGGGGAGCGGGGGCGGGCCGAGGCGACCGTGCTGCACTACGTCGGCACGGAGAAGGTCGTCCGGGTCGTGTTCGCGCTGAACGAGCGCAGTGACCGGGGGCGGCGGGCGGCCGCCTGGGACGCGGCGGGCACCAAGGTCGCGGAGTTGCTGCGTGGGCATGGGGTGGTCGCATTTGCCACCATCGGGGATCCAAACGTCTATTCGACGTTCACCTATCTCGCGCAGACCATCGCCGGGCTGCTGCCGGACGTGGTCGTGGAGACCGTGCCTGGTATCACCGCCATGCAGGACCTCGCCGCCCGCTCCGGGGCCGTGCTCACCGAGGGGACCGAGCCGCTGACCCTGGTTCCGGTGACGGCGGGTGCCGAGGTGCTGAAGGACGCGCTGAGCGGGCCGGGGACGGTCGTGGCGTACAAGTTCGGGCGCCAGGCCGGTGCCGTCGCCGAGGCGCTGCGGGAGACCGGGCGGGTCGAGGACGCCGTGTGGGGGTCGGCACTGGGCCTGGACGAGGAGTCCATCCGGCCCGCCGCCGAACTCGACGGCGCCCCGCTGCCGTACCTCTCCACGCTCATCGCGCCCCCGCGCCGGGACGGTGGCAGAGGCGGGAAGCTGTGATGGCGTCAACCCGAGATGCCCACCACCAGCCAGATGAAGGCCGCGCCGGCCACAGTGCACAGCAGGGTCGAGCGGGCCGGGTGTTCGTGGTGGGCCTCGGGGAGGATCTCGGCGGCGGCCAGGTAGAGCAGGACGCCGCCGAAGAGGCCGAGATAGCCGCCGAGCACGGTCTCCGGAATGGTGAAGAAGGCAGTGGACAGGGCGCCGAGGACGGGCGCGCAGGCGTCGGCGACCAGCATCCCTGTCGCCCGGCGGCGCGCGTTGCCGTACAGGCTCGTGATGGTGAACGTGTTGAAGCCGTCCGCGAAGTCGTGCGCGATCACGGCCAGCGCGACCGCCGCACCCATGCCGCCGCCCACCTGGAAGGCCGCGCCGATCGCCACGCCGTCCATCGCGCTGTGGCCGACCATCGCGCCGGCCGTCGTCAGTCCCACCTCGGGCGCCCGGTGCTCGTGGAGCCGCAGGGGCGCGCCGGTGTCGAGCGGGCACGGGGGCCCCTCCGCGCGAGCGCCTTCGAGCGTGGGAGCGCGCGAAGGCCCGGAGGGCTGAGCACGGTCGGCCGTTCGACACGGGCTGAGGCGCCCCGTAGGCGGAGCAATGCAGCGGTGCTCGTCGCCGCCGTGCGCGGCCTGGCGCAGGGCCAGTGTGCGTTCCACCAGATGGGCCAGCAGGAAGCCGGCCACGAACAGCAGCAGGGCGGCCGGTACGCCGAAGATCTCCCGGCCGGCCGCGTGCAGCGCCTCCGGCAGCAGGTCGAGGCCGACCACCCCGAGCATCAGGCCGCCGGCCAGGCCAAGAACCAGATGGCGACGGTCGGTCACGCGCTGCGCCGTCCAGCCGCCGGCCAGCGTCATCAGGAACGCGCAGAGCGCGACGAAGACCGCCATGTGCCCTTGCTATCCGATCGACCCGGCCCAGCGCACATCCAGCAGCACCCGTAACACCCTTTGTCCAGAGAGGACCGATATCCCATGGCCGATGCCGCTGCCCCCACCGGCAAGGTGACCTTCGTCGGTGCCGGCCCCGGCGCCGCCGACCTGCTGACGTTCCGGGCCGCGCGCGCGATCGCCGAGGCCGATGTCGTGATCTGGGCCGCGAGCCTGGTCCAGGCGGAGGTCCTCCAGCACGCGCGCGAGGACGCGGAGATCCTCGACTCGGCCACGATGTCCCTGGAGGACGTCGTCGCCGTGTACGAGCGGGCGCGGGCGGAGGGGCTGCGGGTCGCCCGTATCCACTCCGGCGATCCGGCCCTGTGGGGCGGTACGCAGGAGCAGGTCGACCGGTGTGCCGGGATCGGCGTCGAGGTCGAGATCGTGCCGGGCGTGTCCTCCTTCTCGGCCGTCGCCGCGCTCGCCCAGCGCGAGCTGACCATTCCCGAGGTCGCCCAGTCCGTCGTGCTCACCCGGCTGGGCGGCGGCAAGACGCCGATGCCGCCGGGTGAGGAGGTACGGGAGTTCGCCCGGCATGGCACCACCATGGCGATCTTCCTGTCCGCCGCGCGCAGCGGGCAGTTGGTGCGGGAGCTGCTGGAGGGCGGCTATCCGACGTCCACGCCGGTCGTCGTCGCCTACCAGGCGACCTGGCCGGAGGAGCTGGTCGTCAAGTGCACGATCGGCACGCTGGAGGAGACGGTCAAGGAGCACAAGCTCTGGAAGCACACCCTCTTCCTGGTCGGTCCCGCCCTGGACGCCCACGGCACCCGCTCGCACCTCTATCACCCCGGCCACTTCCATGGCTTCCGCAAGGCCGACCCGGAGGCCCGGCGGGCCCTGCGTGAGCGGGGGGCGAGTACGTGATCACGGTCTTCGGTACGGGGACGGGGGCGCCGCTGCCGCCGGAGGCGCTGGCCGGGGCCGAGCTGGTGGTCGGCGGGCGGCGGCACCTGGACGCCGTACGGCTGCCGGAGACCGCCGAACGGATCGTCCTCGGGCCGCTGGCACCCGCGCTCGACGCCATCGAGGAGTACGTCGGCAAGGACCGGTCCGTGGTCGTGCTGGCCTCGGGCGACCCCGGGTTCTTCGGGATCGTGCGGGCGCTGGCCGAGCGGTTCGGGTCGGAGCGGCTGGAGGTGCGGGCCGGGGTGTCGTCCGTCGCCGCCGCGTTCGCGCGGATCGGGTTGCCGTGGGACGACGCGGTGGTGGTGAGCGCGCACGGGCGGGAGCCGCGTACGGCGGTCCAGGTGTGCCGGGCGCGTCCGAAGGTGGCGGTGCTGACGGGGCCGGGGGCGGGCCCGGCCGAGCTGGGGGCTGCCCTGCCGGTGGACCGGCGGCTCGTCGTGGCGAGCGCGCTCGGTGATCCGGATCGGGAGCGCGTGGAGTGGGTCACGCCCGCCGAGGCCGCCGGCCGGGACTGGGGAGCGGACGTCAGTGTGGTGCTGTGTCTGGACGAGGCTCGGGCCCTCGGTGCGGTGCGTACCGTCGCCGGGGCGCCTGCCGGGCCTACCCGATGGGCGCTGGACGAGCGGGAGTTCACGCACCGCGACTCGATGATCACCAAGTTCGAGGTACGGGCGCTGGCGCTGGCCCGGCTCGGGCCGCACCTCGGCGACCTGGTCTGGGACGTCGGCGCGGGTTCCGGGTCCGTGGCGGTGGAGTGTGCGCGCCTCGGGGCGGCCGTCGTCGCCGTGGAGAAGACGGCGGACGGGGTCGAGCGGATCGCCGCCAACGCGCGGGCGCACGGCGTGTACGTGGACGTGGTGAACGGTACGGCGCCGGATGCCCTGGCCCAACTGCCCGATCCCGACGCCGTGTTCATCGGCGGCGGGGGCCGTGAACTGCCCGCCGTCGTCAGCGCCTGCGCGCTGCGTGCCCGGCGGACGGTGGTGATCGCGCTGGCCGCCCTGGACCGGGTACCGGCGGCGCGCGAGGCGCTGACCGGTGCCGGGTTCTCCTGCGACGGGGTGCTGTTGCAGTCGTCGCGTCTCGCGCCGCTGCCGGGGGACGTGACCCGGCTGGCGGCGGCCAATCCGGTGTTCCTGCTGTGGGGGACCAGAATCCCCGTTTCCGAAGAAGGAGTTGCTCTGTGATCGGCCTCATTTCCGCCACCGCGGCGGGGGCGGCGGCGCGCGACCGGCTGGCCGCGGCGTGGCCGGACCGCACGCGGGTGTACGACGGTCCGGTCGGGGACGCCGTGCGGTCCGCGTTCGCGGAGTGCGGGCAACTGGTGTGTTTCCTGGCCACGGGTGCGGTGGTACGGCTGATCGCCCCGCTGCTGGGCGAGAAGTCGGCCGACCCGGGGGTGGTGTGCGTCGACGAGGGTGGGCGGTTCGCCGTGTCCCTGGTCGGCGGGCACGCGGGCGGCGCGAACGAACTCGCCCGGGAGGTGGGCGAGGTGCTGGCCGCGCAGCCGGTGGTGACCACCGCGACGGACTCCGTCGGACTGCCCGGCCTCGACACCCTCGGCTTCCCCGTCGAGGGCTCGGTGGCGGCCGTGTCGAGGGCGCTGCTGGACGGTGAACCGGTCGCCCTGCTGGCCGAGTTGACGTGGCCACTGCCGCCACTGCCGCTCACCGAGGAGGGGGTGTACGCGGTCCGGCTGACCGACCGCGCGGTCGAACCCGCCGAGCACGAAGTGCTGTTGCGCCCGCCGTCCCTCGTCGTCGGTGTCGGCGCCTCCAAGGGTGCTCCCGTCGACGAGGTGCTCACGCTCGTCGAGGGGGCCATGCGGGACGCGGGACTCTCTCCTCGTAGCATCGCCGAACTGGCCACCGTCGACGCCAAGGCCGAGGAGCCCGGCATCGTCGAGGCGGCCGCACGGCTCGGGGTCCCGCTGGTGACGTACTCCGCTGAGAAGCTGGCCGGTGTGGAGGTGCCCAACCCGTCCGACGCGCCCCTGGCCGCCGTCGGCACCCCGTCCGTCGCGGAAGCCGCCGCTCTTGTGCGCGGGGGCGAACTCCTCGTCCCCAAGCGTAAGTCGAGTGCGCGGGCCGCCATGGCGACCTGTGCCGTCGTACGACGTGCCGCGCGCGGCCGGCTCGCGGTCGTCGGGCTCGGACCCGGCGCCCGCGATCTGCTCACACCGCGGGCCAAGACCGAACTCCGGCGCGCCTCCGTGCTCGTCGGGCTCGACCAGTACGTGGACCAGATCCGCGACCTGCTGCGGCCCGGTACTCGCATCCTCGAGTCCGGGCTCGGGGCCGAGGAGGAGCGGGCGCGGACGGCGGTGGCCGAGGCGCGGGCCGGGCATGCAGTGGCACTGATCGGCAGCGGGGACGCCGGTGTGTACGCGATGGCCTCCCCCGCGCTCGCCGAGGCCTCCGACGACATCGATGTGATCGGCGTTCCGGGTGTCACCGCGGCGCTCGCCGCCGGGGCGATCCTGGGTGCGCCGCTCGGCCACGACCATGTCTCGATCAGCCTGTCCGACCTGCACACACCGTGGGAGGTCATCGAGCGCCGGGTGCGGGCCGCCGCCGCCGCGGACATCGTGGTGACCTTCTACAACCCGCGCTCCCGGGGCCGTGACTGGCAGCTGCCGAAGGCGCTCACGATCCTCGCCGAGCACCGTGAGCCGACGACGCCGGTCGGTGTCGTACGCAACGCCTCGCGCCCCGACGAGTCGAGCCGTGTGACCACCCTGGGCTCGCTGGACCCGGCGTGGGTCGACATGATGACCGTCGTGACCGTGGGCAACACGGCGACCCGGAACATCGCCGGGCGTATGGTCACCCCGCGCGGTTACCGCTGGCAGGAGAGCGCTCCGGAGGAGGACAGGTGAACCGGGTCGTCCACCCCATCGAGCAGGAGTCGTTCCGGCGGCTGCGCGCCCGCCTCGGCACCTCGCACTTCCCGCCGCTGACCCGTGCCGTCGTGGAGCGGGTCGTCCACTCCGCCGCCGACCTGGAGTACGCGGCCGACCTGGTGACCGACGAGGGCGATCTGGTGAGGGCGCATGCGGCGCTGCACGCCGGGGCGCCGGTCGTCGTGGACGTGGAGATGGTCGCCGCCGGGATCACCCGCCGGCAGACCGTGTGCCGGCTGAAGGACGCCAAGTCCGGTGCTGGGCTGACCCGTTCGGCGCACGCCGTCCGGCTCGCCCACGAGGAGGTAGGGCCCGGCGCCCTGTGGGTGATCGGCTGTGCACCGACCGCCCTGGAGGAGTTGCTGACGCTGGACGCCTCCCCCGCGCTCGTCATCGGTCTGCCCGTCGGTTTCGTCGGCGCGGCCGAGTCCAAGGCCGCGTTGCGCGCGAGCGGGCTGCCCGCCGTGAGCAACGTGTCCGAGAAGGGCGGCTCGGCGGTCGCCGCCGCCGCGCTCAACGCCCTGCTGTACCACCCCACTTCCGAGGAGACCCTGTGACCACCCCGCCCGCCCTGCTCATCGCCGGCCATGGCACCCGGGACGACGCCGGAGCCGAGGCGTTCCGTGACTTCGTACGGGAGCTGGGGCGCCGCCACCCCGAACTGCCCGTCGCCGGCGGCTTCATCGAGCTGTCCCCGCCCCCGCTGGGCGAGGCGGTGACCGAGCTGGTGGAACGGGGAGTACGGCGCTTCGCCGCCGTACCGCTGATGCTGGTCTCCGCCGGGCACGCCAAGGGCGACATCCCGGCCGCGCTGGCGCGGGAGAAGGAGCGGCACCCGGGGATCTCGTACACGTACGGGCGTCCGCTGGGCCCGCACCCCTCGCTGCTGGCCGTCCTGGAGCGGCGCGTGGACGAGGCGCTGGGCGCCGGCGAGGCGCGCGCCCCGATGGACCGGGCGGACGTGACCGTGCTGCTGGTGGGCCGGGGTTCGACGGACCCCGACGCCAACGCCGAGGTGCACAAGGCGGCGCGGCTGCTGTGGGAGGGGCGCGGATACGCCGGTGTGGAGACGGCGTTCGTGTCGCTGGCGGCGCCGGACGTGCCGGGCGGACTGGACCGGTGTCTGAAACTGGGGGCGCGCCGCATCGTGGTACTCCCGTACTTCCTGTTCACCGGGATCCTGCCGGAACGGGTACGGCAGCAGACCGAGGGCTGGGCGGCCGCGCACCCCGAGGTCGGGGTGGGCTCGGCGGACGTCATCGGGCCCGAGCCGGAGCTGCTCGACCTGGTGATGGAGCGGTACCGGGAGGCGGCCGCGGACGAGGTGCGGATGAACTGCGACTCGTGTGTGTACCGGATCGCGCTGCCCGGTTTCGAGGACAAGGTGGGGCTGCCGCAGCAGCCCCACTTCCACCCCGACGACGACGGCCACCACCATGGTCACCCCCACCATCACGGCGGACACGCGCATGCGCACTGACGACGGTTCCGGGGACTCCGGAGGCCGCCACGATCTGCGGCACCACGGCGACGCCGAGGTCCGTGACGACGGTTCCGCGCTGGTCGACCTCGCGGTCAATGTGCGGGCCGGCACTCCCCCGGCCTGGCTGCGGGAGCGGATCGCCGGGTCGCTGGGCGGTCTCGCGGCCTATCCCGACGGGCGGGCGGCGCGGGCGGCGGTCGCGGCGCGGCACGGGCTGCCGGTGGAGCAGGTGCTGCTGACGGCGGGCGCGGCGGAGGCGTTCGTGCTGCTGGCGCGTGCGCTGAAGGTGCGCCGGCCGGTGGTGGTGCACCCGCAGTTCACCGAGCCGGAGGCGGCGCTGCGGGACGCCGGGCACACCGTCGACCGGGTGCTGCTGGCGGAGTCGGACGGGTTCCGGCTCGATCCGGCGGCCGTTCCGGCGGACGCCGACCTGGTGGTGATCGGCAATCCCACCAACCCGACGTCGGTGCTGCATCCCGCCGATGCCATCGCCGGGCTCGCCCGGCACGGGCGGACGCTGGTGGTCGACGAGGCGTTCATGGACGCGGTGCCGGGTGAGCGGAAGGCGCTGGCCGGGCGGACCGATGTGCCGGGGCTGGTGGTGCTGCGCAGTCTGACGAAGACGTGGGGGCTGGCCGGGCTGCGGGTCGGCTATGTGCTGGCCGCACCGGAGATCATCGCCGAGTTGGCGCGGGCTCAGTCGTTGTGGCCGGTGTCGGCGCCGGCGCTGGTGGCGGCCGAGGCGTGTGTGGCGCCGCGCGCGCTGGCGGAGGCGGCGCACGCGGCGCACCGGGGAGCGGCCGACCGGGCCCATCTGGTGGCGGGGCTTGAGGAGTTCGCGCCGGAGGGGGTGCGGGTGGTGGGGCCCGCGGAGGGGCCGTTCGTGCTGGTACGGATGCCGGGGGCCGCCGCCGTGCGCCGGCATCTGCGCGTGCTGGGGTATGCGGTGCGGCGGGGGGACACGTTTCCCGGGCTGGATGAGGAGTGGGTGCGGATCGCTGTGCGGGATCGGGTGACGGTGAACGGGTTTCTGCAGGCGCTTGATCAGGCACTGACGTTGATACGCGGCTGACGGGAGCGGGAACCGCGTGCCGTTGCCGGGTGCCGGTCGTCGGTGGCTGATCGCGCCCGCGGGGCGGTAGCCGCACATCGACTACCGCCCCGCGCCCCAGGGCCTGTTGCGAAAGTCCCGTCGTCCGCCCGGAGGGCGGGCCCCCGCGGCGTCCGGTGCGTGCTCTGGGGGTCCCCCCGGCCGGAGGCTGGGGGAGTGCCGGGTGCAGCCCTCGTACTGGACGTACTTGGGTTTGTGCCCGGTGCGGCGAGAGTGCGTGCCGGGCGTCGCGGGGCAGGCGGGACTTTCGCAGCAGGCCGTGAGCCAACTAGCGCCTCCGCCGGGCCAAAGCGACCGCTCCTCCACCGGCCGCTACGAGCGCGAGCGCGCCGCCCGCCACATACGGCGTCATCGAACTCCCGCCCGTCTCCGCCAGCTTCGTCTCCTTCACAGGGGCGCCCTGCGGCTTGACGTCGGCCACCGGATCAGCGGGATCCGGCGGGGTCTCGCACGTCGCCTTCGCCAGGGTCAACGTTCCTTCCACGTCGGCCACGTTCAGCTTCAGCGGGTTCACGGAGACCTTGAGTTCGAGGGCGCTGGCCGCCGCCGTGCTCGACGTCGTCTCGCGCTTGGACAGATCGAGGCGGACCTCGCCGACGCCGGGGACCTTGACGTCGGTGGGGCCGCCCGCGCTCAGCGTCACCCGTTTGCCGAGCACCGTGACGGCGCCGAGCACGTTGGCGGAGGCCACCGGCTGCTTGCCGGTCTCGCAGGTGGCCTTGGAGGTGACGGTGTCGAGTTCGACGAGGGACAGCAGGGGCAGACCCGGCAGGTGCAGCCGGGCGTGGGCGAGGTGGACCGAGCCCTCGGCCCGGCTGTCGGAGACCGTCGCCTTCGCTGAGGCGACGTCCGCGCCGAGGACGCTGAACGGCTTGCCGCCGTCCACTCCGTCGAGGGTGGCGGTCAGCGCGGTCCGGTCGGCGCTCTGCGGTGCCCGGACCTCGTTCAGGGAGACCGCGAGCGGGACGTTCACGGTCTTGTTGAGGAGGGAGACGTCCAGGCCGGTGCGGAGTACGACCGCGCTCGCGCGACCCTGGTCGGTGGTCGCGTGTGCGGTGCCCGCGCCGGCCAGGGCCGCGGGACCGGCGACCAGGACGGTGGCCGTCGCGACGGTCGCGAGACGGCGGGCGGGCATACGGAATGTGTCGCTGTTCAAGGTGGTGGGACCCCCAGAGGAAACTTGCTCGGGACCCGCCAAGAATTACGCACTGTGGGTGAACGGGCAGCGATCCTGCGTCACTTCACTCAATAGTGGACTTTCCGTGCAGGCATTCGAGTCGCCAGGCGCAGGCGTTCCTTTACTCGACGACCTGCCCGTTCAGCACCACCCGGCGGGGGGATGCGAGGACGCGTACGTCCGCGCGCGGGTCGCTCTCGTACACCACCAGGTCCGCCGGTGCGCCCTCCTCCAGGCCGGGCCTGCCGAGCCAGGCGCGGGCCGCCCAGCTGGTCGCCGCGAGCGCGTCCACGGGCGGGATCCCGGCGGTGACGAGCTCGGCGACCTCGCCCGCCACCAGGCCGTGGGCGAGGGTGCCGCCGGCGTCCGTGCCGACGTACACCGGGATGCCGGCGTCGTAGGCGGCGCGGACGGTGTCGTAGCGGCGCTCGTGGAGCCGGCGCATATGGGCCGACCAGCGCGGGAACTTGGCGTCTCCGCCCGCCGCGAGCTGCGGGAAGATGGCGATGTTGACGAGGGTGGGGACGATGGCGACACCGCGCGCGGCGAAGAGGGGGATCAGCTCCTCGGTCAGGCCCGTCGCGTGCTCGATGCAGTCGATGCCGGCCTCGACCAGGTCCTGGAGCGAGTTCTCGGCGAAGCAGTGGGCGGTGACCCGGGCGCCCAGCCGGTGCGCCTCCCCGATCGCGGCCTGCACCGCGTCCCGCGGCCAGCTGGGGGCCAGGTCGCCGAGGTCGCGGTCGATCCAGTCGCCGACCAGCTTGACCCAGCCGTCGCCGCGCCGGGCCTCCTGGGCGACGTACGCGGTCAGGTCCTCCGGCTCGATCTCGTGCGCGAAGTTCCTTATGTAGCGGCGGGTTCGGGCGATGTGCCGGCCGGCCCGGATGATCTTCGGGAGGTCCTCGCGGTCGTCGACCCAGCGGGTGTCCGAGGGCGACCCGGCGTCCCGGATCAGCAGGGTGCCGGCCTCGCGGTCGGTGAGGGCCTGCTTCTCGGCCGTCGCCGCGTCGACCGGGCCGTGCGGGCCGAGGCCGACATGGCAGTGGGCGTCGACGAGGCCGGGGAGCGTCCAGCCCTCGACGGTCCGGACGTCACGGGCGCCGGCGGGACGGTCGTAGGACACACGGCCGTCCACCACCCACAGCTCGTCACGGACGTCCTCGGGTCCCGCAAGGACCCGGCCCTTCACGTGCAGCACCGCTCGATCACTCATGGGGATCAGCCTAGGACGGCCGGGAGTCCCTCTCCGCCCGGTCCCGGCACCGGCGGCTTCGGCCGTGTCCGGGCCGGCCGGACCCTCGCACACGGCACCGTCAGCCGGCCCCGCCCACCTGGTCGGAGGACTCCTCCTCCACCTGGGCCATGGCCGGGTCGAGCAGCCGGGACAGGAAGTGCCGGGTGCGGTCGTGGGCCGGGTTGCCGATGACCTGGTCCGGCGTGCCGTCCTCGACGACGACTCCCGCGTCCATGAAGACCACCCGGTCGGCGACCTCCCTCGCGAAGGTCATCTCATGGGTGACCACCATCATGGTCATGCCCTCCCCGGCCAGCATCCGCATCACCGCCAGCACATCCCCGACCAGTTCCGGGTCGAGCGCCGACGTCGGCTCGTCGAAGAGCATCACCTCGGGGCCCATCGACAGCGCACGGGCGATCGCCACGCGCTGCTGCTGGCCGCCGGAGAGGGAGGCGGGGTAGGCGTCCGCCTTCTCCGAGAGGCCCACGCGCTGGAGGTTCTCGGCGGCCACCCGCGCCGCCGTCGCCTTGTCCCGCCTCAGGACCCGGCGCTGCGGCAGCGTGAGGTTCTCGGTCACCGTGAGGTGCGGGAAGAGGTTGAACTGCTGGAAGACCATGCCGATACGGCGGCGTACGGCGTCGATGTCGACATCGGGGTCCGTCAACTCCGTGCCGCCGACGAACACCTGGCCCTGGGTGGGTTCTTCAAGAAGGTTGACGCACCGGAGCAACGTGGACTTGCCGGAGCCCGACGGGCCGATGACACACACGACCTCGCCCTGGCCGATCTCCAGGTCGATGCCGCGCAGCACCTCGTTGTCGCCGAAGGACTTGTGCAGGCCCTTCACCTCGATCTCGGGTCGGCTCATTTGACGGCCTCCTGGGCCTTCGCCTCCATGCGGCGCACCACGAAGCCGAGCGGGATCGTGACCAGCAGGTAGCACAGGCCGGCGACGAGGATCGGTGTGGAGTTGGCGGTCGTACTGGCCAGGTCGCGGCCGTACTTGGACAGTTCTCGCTCCTCCAGGGTGACGCCGAGGAACAGGACCAGGGAGGAGTCCTTGAACAGCAGGACCAACTCGTTGGTGAGCGGCGGGAGGATGATGCGGAACGCCTGCGGGATGATGATCGAGATCATCGCGCGGGCCGGGGAGAATCCCAGTGAACGGGCCGCTTCCAGCTGGCCCTTGGGGACCGCCTGGATGCCCGCGCGGATCGTCTCGGCCATGTAGGCGGCGGCGACCAGGCCGAGGGCCAGGGCCACCTTGCCGTAGGTGCCGCCGACGATCTCCGTGCCGGGGAAGGCGAGCGGGACCGCGACCCCGATGAAGATGAAGATCAGCAGGGCGGGCAGGCCGCGGAAGATCTCGATGTAGACGCCGGCCAGCCAGCGGTAGGGGCCGACGGAGGACAGCCGCATCAGCGCGATCACCATGCCGAGGGCCAGGCCCACGGCGAAGCCGGACACCGTGTAGAGGACGGTGTTCTTCAGCGCCAGTGTGATGACGTCGGGGAACATCTGCTGGGCGATGCCCCACTGGGCGAACTGGTTCTTCAGCCGGCCCCAGTCGGCGCCGACCGCGAAGGCGATCACGGCGGCGACGAAGACGACATACTGCACACCGCGCGACAACCGGCGCTTCTGGCGGCGGGTCAGGCCCTTCTTGGTGGGCTGGGGCTGTACGTCCGTGCCGGCGCTCATGAGGCGGCGGGGGACGCGGTCGACGTCCCGTCTGCCGTGGCAGCGGCGTAGGGACCGATCCACTTCTCGTACAGCTTCTTGTACGTGCCGTCGGCCTTGGAGTCCGCGATCGCCTTGTTGACGGCGGCGAGGAGCTTGGTGTTGCCCTTCTTGACCGTGAAGCCGTACTGCTCACCGGTGTTGATCTGCCCGGCGACCTGGAAGGCGGCGGCGTTGGCCTTGTCCTTCAGCCAGCCCTGGACCACCGGGTAGTCGATGACGACCGCCTTGACCTGGCCGGTGCGCAGGCCGTTGAGGACGGCGTCGGAGGACTCGAAGGAGACCGGGTCGAAGCCCTGCGCCTTCGCGTAGTCCTCGCCGGTGGTCTGTGCCTGGGTGCCCAGCTGGACCTTCTTGGCCTTGGCGTCGGCGAGCGAGGTGATACCGCTCCCCTTGGCGACCAGGAGGGCCTGGGTGGCGTCGAAGTAGGGGTCGGAGAAGTCGACGTTCTTCTTGCGCTCGGCGGTGATCGTCATACCGGCCGCCGCCAGGTCGCACTGGCCGGAGTTGAGGAAGGCGCCGGTCTTGAAGTTCTCGAACGGCGTGTCGAACACCACCTGTTTCACGCCGAGGTTCTTGCCGACGAGGTCGATCATGGACACGTCGAAGCCCTGCACCCTGCCGTCGATCTCCGACTGGAACGGCGGGTACGGCAGGTGGGTGCAAGTGGTGAGCTGGCCGGCTTTGACGAGTTCGACCCCGCCCGCGGCCGTCCTGGAGGCGCTGGAGCCGTTCCCGCTCGACGTGCAGCCGGCCACTAGGGCCAGCCCGGCCGCGGCGGTGGCAGCGGCCAGGGCGCGAGCCCGGCGGCGCCCGAGGAGCGTGGTCACGAGACCTCCTGAGTCTGTGGTGAAGCTTTGGATTCCGATTACGGGTTCCGATTATAAGGAGATGTTTGGGTATCTCAAACCAAACCGATGGCCGTGAGACGGCCCGGCCTAAGAAGTCGCCGGTCCCAGCGGTGGGAGGGGTGCCGGTTACCCTCATGCTGATCTGCCCCCATGAGCGAAGAGAGCACCGCCGTGACCCACCCCTTCCTCGATCTGCCCCCGCTGAGCGCCGCGCACTTCGCCGCCATCGAGGACCGTGTGGCGCGGTTGCTGGACACCCGGCAGGACGTGGTGATCATGCAGGGCGAGGCGCTGCTGCCGCTGGAGGGTGCGATCAGGGCGACGGCCGGGCCGGGGACGACCGCGCTGAACGTGATCACCGGCCCGTACGGACAGACCTTCGGGAACTGGCTCCGGGACTGCGGCGCGACGGTGATCGACCTCGCGGTGCCCTTCCACACCGCGGTGACGGCCGCGCGGATCCGGGAGGCGTTCGCCGAGCACCCGGAGATCGATTTCGTTTCCCTGGTGCACGCGGAGGCGGCGACCGGCAACACCAACCCGGTCGCGGAGATCGGTCCGGTCGTGCGGGAGCAGGGCGCCCTCTTCTACCTGGACGCGGTCGCCTCGGTCGGAGCCGAGCCGGTGCTGCCTGACGCCTGGGGCGTGGACCTGTGCGTGATCGGGGCACAGAAGGCGATGGGCGGCCCGGCCGGTGTCTCGGCGGTGTCGGTGAGCGAGCGGGCCTGGGCCCGGATGGCGGCGAACCCGCAGGCCCCGCGCAGGTCGTATCTGTCGCTGCTGGACTGGAAGGAGCGCTGGGTCGACGGCGGCCGCAAGGCGCTGCTGCACGCGCCGGCCCAGCTGGAGATGCTGGCACTGGAGGCCTGCCTGGAGCGCATCGAGGCCGACGGCCTGGAGACGGTGATGCGCCGTCACCGTGCGGCCGCGCTGGCCACCCGCGCCGGGGCGGTGGCCCTGGGCGGCGGCCTGGAGCCCTATGTGTACGAGGAGTCCGACGCGGCGCCGGTCGCCACGACGCTGCGGGTGCCGTCGGGGGTGACGGCGTCCGAGCTGGTCGCCGAGGCCCTGGCGGCCGACGGCACGCTGCCGCTGGCCGCGGGCGGGGGCGCGCTGGCCGCGGAGATGATCCGGGTGAACCACTACGGGGTGGACGCGACGGTGGGCGCGGTCCGGTCGAGCCTGGCCGCGCTGGGCGCGGGGCTGGCGAAGCGGGGTCTGACGGTGGACCCGGAAGGGGCCCTGCGGGCGGTGGAGTCCGGCTGGCGGTAGGCGCCGTACCACGCTCCCGCCGGTATCCCGCGGGAGCGTATGCACGCCGTTATCAAAGCCTGAATTCAAGGAAATTCCGAATTCCCTTTCGGTCGATGGCTTACCCGAGTCTTCTGCCCGCTTTTTGCGGAGCTAAACCGGGGGAATTTCATCCAGGTTTCATCCCTGTGACGCACTCCACACAGCAGGGCCATTTGTCCGCTTTGTGGTGGGGCATATCGGGACATATAGACGCTGCAGGTCGGGCTGACAACAACCCCTGCCGTGCTTTTTTGCATTTGCCTCGCTAAATTCAATCCGCATGACTGCCCCACAAGCAGACCTGATCGTCGAGCGCCCGATGGTGACCGACGGCGCCGCCCTGTGGCGTATCGCAAGGGATTCCGGAAGCCTCGATCTGAACTCCTCGTACAGCTATCTGCTGTGGTGCCGGGATTTCGCCGGCACGTCGGCGGTGGCGCGCGGCGCGGACGGCGAGCCCGTCGGGTTCGTGACCGGATACACCCGGCCGGACCGGCCGGACACGCTGCTCGTCTGGCAGGTGGCCGTGGACGCCGCGCAGCGCGGGCGGGGTGTCGCGGCGCGACTGCTGGACGGGCTCACGGCGCGGGTGGGCGCCGAACGGCCGCTCACCACCGTCGAGACCACCATCACGCCCGGTAACACCGCCTCCGATCGGCTGTTCACCTCGTACGCCGCCCGGCACGGCGCCGTCGTCGAGCGCACGGTGCTGTTCGAGGCCGGCGAGTTCCCCGACGGTCCGCACGACCCCGAAGTCCTGTACCGCATCGGCCCCTTGACCCCCACATCGCACTGAGGAGCCCCGCCGTGACCATCACCCAGCCCGACCTGAGCGTCTTCGAGACCCTGGAATCCGAGGTCCGCAGCTACTGCCGCGGTTGGCCCACCGTGTTCGACCGGGCCCGGGGCAGCCGGATGTACGACGAGGACGGCCACGAGTACCTGGACTTCTTCGCCGGCGCCGGATCACTCAACTACGGCCACAACAACCCCGTGCTGAAACGGGCGTTGCTGGACTATCTGGAACGCGACGGGGTCACCCACGGCCTCGATATGTCGACCACCGCCAAGCGGTCGTTCCTGCAGACCTTCCAGGACTTGGTGCTGCGGCCGCGCGACCTGCCGTACAAGGTCATGTTCCCCGGGCCGACCGGCACCAACGCCGTGGAGTCCGCGCTGAAGCTGGCGCGGAAGGTGAAGGGGCGCGAGGCGATCGTGTCGTTCACCAACGCCTTCCACGGGATGTCCCTCGGATCGCTCGCCGTCACCGGCAACGCGTTCAAGCGGGCCGGTGCCGGGATCCCGCTGGTGCACGGGACGCCGATGCCGTTCGACAACTACTTCGAGGGGACCGTGCCGGACTTCCTGTGGTTCGAGCGGCTGCTCGAGGACCAGGGGTCGGGGCTCAACAAGCCCGCCGCGGTGATCGTGGAGAGCGTGCAGGGCGAGGGCGGCATCAACGTCGCCCGCCCCGAGTGGCTGCGCGCCCTCAAGGAGCTGTGCGAGCGGCAGGACATGCTGCTGATCGTCGACGACATCCAGATGGGCTGCGGGCGGACCGGCGCCTTCTTCTCCTTCGAGGAGGCCGGGATCGTCCCCGACATCGTCACCGTGTCGAAGTCCATCAGCGGCTACGGGCTGCCCATGTCGCTGTGCCTGTTCCGGCCCGAGCTGGACGTGTGGGAGCCGGGCGAGCACAACGGCACCTTCCGCGGCAACAACCCCGCCTTCGTCACCGCGACCGCCGCCCTGGAGACCTACTGGACCGACGGCCCGGCGATGGAGAAGCAGACCCGGGCCAAGGGCGAGCAGGTCGAGCAGGGGCTCATCGCGATCGTCGAGGAGAACCTCGCCGATGTGCGGGAGTACCGGGGACGGGGCCTGGTGTGGGGCGTGGAGTTCCACGAGAAGGCCCGGGCCGGACGGATCGCCAAGCGCGCATTCGAACTCGGGCTGCTCATCGAGACGTCAGGGCCGGAGAGCGAGGTCGTCAAACTCCTCCCCGCCCTGACCGTCAGCCCGGACGAGCTGGACGAGGGGCTGAGCATCCTCGCCCGGGCCGTCCGGGAAACCGTCTGACCAGGATCAAGCCAGGAGGCTGAACACCACCGTGATCGTCCGTTCGTTCAAGGAGACCGAAGGCACCGACCGGCATGTCAAGGCCGCGTCCGGGACCTGGGAGAGCAAACGCATCGTCCTCGCCAAGGAGCGGGTCGGCTTCTCGCTGCACGAGACGATCCTCTACGCGGGCACAGAGACGACGATGTGGTACGCCAACCACATCGAGGCCGTCGTCTGCGTCGAGGGCGAGGCCGAGCTGACCGACCACGAGACCGGGACGTCGTACACGATCACGCCCGGCACCATGTACCTCCTCGACGGGCACGAGCGGCACACGCTGCGCGTCAAGGACGACTTCCGCTGCCTGTGCGTGTTCAACCCGCCGGTCACCGGCCGGGAGGACCACGACGAGAACGGCGTCTATCCCCTGCTGACGGAGGAGGGCTGACCCATGACCACGATCACCGACCTGTACCCGAGCCGTGGCCCGGTCGAGGTCTCCGTTCCCCGCAAGGACCCCGTCGTCTGGTCGGCACCCGGTGCGGCCGGGCCGATCGCCACGGACGAACTGGAGGCGTTCGAGCGGGACGGCTTCCTGGCCATCGACCAGCTCATCGCGGACGACGAGGTCGCCGTGTACCGGCGGGAGCTGGAGCGGCTCGTCTCCGACCCGGCGATCCGGGCCGACGAACGGTCGATCGTCGAGCCGAAGTCCAAGGAGATCCGGTCCGTCTTCGAGGTGCACCGGATCAGCGAGGTGTTCGGGAACCTGGTGCGCGACCAGCGGGTGGTCGGCCGGGCCCGGCAGATCCTCGGCTCGGACGTGTACGTCCACCAGTCGCGGATCAACGTCAAGCCCGGGTTCGGGGCCAGCGGCTTCTACTGGCACTCGGACTTCGAGACCTGGCACGCCGAGGACGGGCTGCCGAACATGCGGACCGTGTCGGTCTCGATCGCGCTGACCGAGAACTACGACACCAACGGCGGGCTCATGATCATGCCGGGCTCGCACAGGACGTTCCTGGGCTGCGCCGGCGCCACGCCCGAGGACAACTACAAGAAGTCCCTGCAGATGCAGGACGCGGGCACGCCGTCGGACGAGGCGCTGACCGCGATGGCGGGCGAGTACGGCATCAAGCTGTTCACGGGCAGGGCCGGTTCGGCGACCTGGTTCGACTGCAACTGCATGCACGGCTCCGGCGACAACATCACGCCGTTCCCGCGCAGCAACGTCTTCATCGTGTTCAACAGCGTGGAGAACGCGGCGGTGGAGCCGTTCTCGGCACCGGTACGCCGACCTGAGTTCATCGGGGCCAGGGACTTCACGCCCGTGAAGTGACGTCCCTCTGAACGGCCGGGCCGGGACCTCCCGTGGGACGGGGTCCCGGCCCGGTCGTGTCAGCCGCCGAGCACGTCCAGCAGACGGTCCACGTCCGCGCCGGTGTTGTACAGGTGGAAGGCGGCCCGCAGGTTGCCCGCGCGGTTGGAGACCTCGATGCCGGCGCGGCTCAGTTCGGGCTGGCGGCCGCCGAGTCCGGGCACCGAGACGATCGCCGAACCCGGGGCGGGCACCGGCGCGTGGCCGAGGGCCGCGAGCCCGGCCCGGAACCGGTCGGCGAGGGCGACGTCGTGCGCGTGCACGGCGGCCACCCCGAGTTCCTCGATCAGATCGAGGGAGCGACGCAGGCCCGCGAACGTGAACAAGGCATGGGTGAGGTCGAACCGCCGTGCGGAGTGGGCGAGTTCTGCGACCGGGCCGTAGCAGCTGTCCCACGGCTCCTCGGCCGCGACCCAGCCCGCGAGCAGCGGGGTCAGCCCGCCGAAGTCCTCGGGGACCACGAGGAAGGCGGTGCCGTGCGGGCCGAGCAGCCACTTGAAGGAGACCGCGGCGGTGAAGTCGTAGCCGTCGGCGTCCATCGGGAGCCAGCCGGCGGCCTGGGAGAAGTCGACGTAGGTACGCGCCCCGTGCTCGCGGGCGGCCTCCCGCAGAGCGGGCAGGTCGGCGACGCGCCCGTCGGCGGACTGGGCCGCGCTGACCGCGACCAGCGCGGTGCCGGGGCGGACGGACTCGGCGATCCGCTCCAGCGGCACGGAGCGGACCTTGAGGTCGCCGCGGACGTGGAACGGGTTCAGCACGGAGGTGAAGTCGTCGTCGGCGGTGAGGACTTCGGCGCCGGCGGGCAACGAGGCCGCGATCACACCGGTGTGCGCGGCGACCGAGGCGCCCACCGCGACCCGGGTCACCGGGACGCCGGCGAGCCGGGCGTACGCTGCCCGGCAGGCCTCCACGTCCTCGTACAGCGAGGTCAGAGGCCGGCCCTCGGCCCGCAGCAGGGCCGCCTCGTGCAGGGCGGCGACGGTACGGGCCGGCAGCAGGCCGTTGCTGGCGGTGTTGAGATAGGTGCTCTTCGGGGTGAACTCGGCGCGGACGAGGCTCTCGAACGTCTCCGTGGTCTCCATGGCTCCACTCTGCGGCCCACGGAACCCCCCGTCCATTGCGAATTTTTACGCGGAACCGCTAAGCACTGCTTATACGACCGTCCTGACCTGGGGCTCTCAGTGCTGCGGGACCGCGCACCCGTCCGGCCCGCAGGCCTCGGCGCCACCCTCGTCGATGAGCTTCAACGGGGAACGCGCATCCCAGGCCTGGCTGAGCGCCTGTGTGAACACCTCGCCGGGCTGGGCGCCGGAGACCCCGTACTTGCGGTCGAGGACGAAGAAGGGCACCCCGTTCGCACCGAGCTGGGCGGCCTCGCGCTCGTCGGCGCGGACGTCGTCGGCGTAGCGGGCCGGGTCGGCGAGCACCGCGCGCACGTCCTGCGCGTCCAGCCCGGCCGCCACGGCCAGCTCGACGAGCCGCTCGGCGCCCTCGGTGAAGAGGGAGCGCTCCTCGGCGAAGTTAGCCCGGTACAGGATCTGGATCAGCTCGTCCTGCCGGCCCCGCTCCTTGGCGAAGTGCAGCAGCCGGTGCATGTCGAAGGTGTTGCCGTGGTCGCGGCCGCGGGTCCGGTAGTCGAGGCCCTCGGCCGCGGCCTGGGCGCCCAGGTTCTCCTCGCCGGCCTGGGCCTGCGCCTCGCTCATGCCGTATTTCTTGCTGAGCATGGCGAGCACCGGCTGGACGTCGTCCTTGGCGCGGCCGGGGTCCAGCTCGAAGGAGCGGTGGACGACCTCCACCTCGTCGCGGTGCGGGAAGGCCGCGAGCGCCTTCTCGAAGCGGGCCTTGCCCACGTAGCACCACGGGCAGGCGATGTCGCTCCAGATCTCGACGCGCATGTCTTTGGCTCTCCAGGTTGTCAGACGTCTTCCGGCTGTCTGAACCTTCAAACAGCCCGCTTCATTCCCCGCCCATCGCGTACCGCAGACGCAGGTGGTGGTCACCGTCGGCGGGCGGGTGCTCCGGGTCCGGCCCCCAGCCGCGGCGGGTGTAGAAGGTCCGGGCCCGCCGGTTGTCGGCGTGCACCTCCAGGACGGCCGTCCGTTTGCCGTCGGCCCGCCACTGCTCCAGACAGGCGGTGTGCAGGGCGCTGCCGATACCGGCCCGCCAGTGGCCGGGGTCGACGTGGAACTGGAACAGCTCGACCGTTTCGGCGGGCGCGCCGTCGGGGGTGCGGAAGGAGGCGACGGCGGTGATCACGCCCGCTTCGACCGCGCACAGCACATGGCCGTCGGGCCGCTCGACGGCCTTCCGCCAGGCCGCCGTCCAGTCGGTGCCGTCGTCCGGGAGGCCGTCCGGGTAGTACGTCGACCGGGCCCGGCGGTGCAGCGCGGCGATCCTCTCCGCCTCGGCGGACAGGGCCGTACGGATCACGCGGAGCCCCTTCACACGCTCATGGATCATGCAACGGAGGACGTGGCCGCGTCCGCGCCGGTTCCGTGCCGGCTGAACTGGGCGCGGTAGCTGCTCGGGGTGAGGCCGGTGCGGCGCACCAGGTGGGCGCGCAGCGAGTCGGCGGTGCCGAGGCCGCAGGCGGCCGCCACCTGGTCCATGGGGAGAGTGCTGGTCTCCAGCAGTTCCCTGGCCCGTTCGATCCGCTGGTGCAGCAGCCACTGCAGCGGGCTGACCCCGCTCTCGGCGTGGAAGCGGCGGGTGAGGGTGCGCACGGAGACTCCGGCGTGCCGGGCCAGCTCGGTGAGGGTGAGCGGCTTGTCGAGGTTGCGCATGGCCCAGCCGCGGGTGTCCGCGCAGGCGGTGCCGCGCTCGGGCGGCAGCGGGGTGTGGGTGAACTGGGTCTGGCCGCCGGGCCGTACTGGCGCGACCAGGGCGAGGCGGGCGACCTCGTTGGCGACGGCGGCGCCGTGGTCGGTGCGGATGAGGTGCAGGCACAGGTCGATGCCGGCGGCGTAGCCGGAGGAGGTGAGGAACGGGCCGTCCTGGGTGTACAGGACGTCACCCTGGACATCGACGTCGGGGTGCCGGCGGCGGAGTTCGTCGGCGTGCGCCCAATAGGTGGTCGCCCGGCGGCCCTTGAGCAGTCCGGCCTCGGCGAGCGAGAAGGCGCCGGTGCAGATGGAGGCGATGCGCACCCCCGCCTCGGCCGCCTCGCGCAGCGCCGCCAGCACCCGCGGGTCCGGCGAGTAGAGCCCGCCGGTGCCCGCCACGATCACGGTGTGGGCTCCCCGCAGCGCCTCCAGGCCGTGCGGGACGTGCAGGTCCAGGCCGCCCGTGGTGGGTACGGGACCGGGGTCGGGCGCGCAGATCACCACCTCGTAGCCGGGCCGTCCGTCGACCTCGACCTTGTCGAGCAGCAGCTCGGGGATGGCGAGGTTGAACATCGACACGGGCGGGGACGCGACGACCGCGACACGCAGCATGGCCAGAACCTCCGGATGCATGGCGTTCAGGCCACTACTGTACGCCGACCGAGATCAGCAGCATGGAGCCATGCCAACCAACCAGACCCTACGGTCCACCCAACACTCCGTCGAAAAAGGCGAGTTGAAGAAGGGACAGCAGGAGCACACCCCCGCCCTGACCCTGACCGCCGCCCTGCTGGGCTTCGCGCTGATCACGCTCGACGCGTCCGTGGTGAACGTGGCCCTGCCCGCGATCGGCACCGCACTCGACGGCGGCCTGTCCGGGCTGCAGTGGGTGGTGGACGCCTACACACTGGCCTTCGCCGCCCTGATGCTCTCCACCGGCGCGTTCGCGGACCGGGCCGGGGCGAGCCGGGCGTACGCCCTCGGGGTCACCCTCTTCACCGTCGCCTCGGTGGCCTGCGGTCTGGCGCCGACCCTCCCGGTGCTGGTCGGGGCGCGGGTGGTGCAGGGCGTGGCGGCGGCTGTCGTCCTGCCCGCGTCGCTGTCCCTGGTACGGCAGGCGTACGCCGACCCCGCACGGCGCGCGAAGGCGGTGGCATTGTGGGCGGCGGGCGGCTCCGTCGCGGTGGCGCTGGGCCCGGTGGCGGGCGGCGCGCTGACCACGGTCTGGGACTGGCGGGGGATCTTCTTCATCAATCTGCCCCTGGGCGCGGCCGCGCTGCTCCTGCTGGTCCGCGCACCGCGCTCGCAGCGCCGCCCGGCACCCCTGGACCTGCCCGGCCAGCTCACGGCCGTGATCGCGCTGACCGCCCTCACCTTCGCGGTCATCGAGGGCGGTACGAAGGGATTCGCGGCCCTCGCCGTTGCGGTCGCGGCCACCGTCCTGTTCGTCCGCGTCGAGGGCCGGCAGCCGCACCCGGTCGTTCCGCTCGGCCTGTTCCGGGACCGGGCGGTACGGGTGTCCGTGGCGGCCGGGGCGGCGTGCAGCGTGGCCTTCTACGGCGTGGTGTTCCTCTTCTCGCTCTTCTTCCAGCAGGTCCAGGGGCGTTCGGCGCTCTACACCGGGCTGCTGTTCCTGCCGATGTCCGGGCTGATCGCAGTGACCAACGTGGTGTCAGGGAAGCTGGCCGGCCGCTACGGCCCGCGGCTGCCGATGCTGATCGGCCAGGCACTGGCCGCGGCCGGCCTGCTGGGCCTGCTGTCCGTCGGTCCCGGCACGTCCGCCGCGTTGGTGGCGGTCCTGCTCGTCCCGGTGGCGCTCGGCTGCGCGCTGACCGTGCCGCCGCTGACCGCGGTGATGATGGACGCCGTACCGGCCGAGCGGGCGGGCCTGGCGGCCGGGGTGCTCAACACGGCGCGGCAGGTGGCCGGCGGACTCGGGATCGCGGTGTTCGGAGCACTGGTCGACGGCGGGTTCGCCACCGGGATGCGGGCGAGCCTGGCGCTGGGGGCGGGTCTGTTCGCCGCGACCTTCTGGCTCAGCTTCCGTCGCGGAGGTCGGCCGGCCAGTCGGTCCTGAACTCGATGTGGTCGTACGTCACCACACACCCCTCCCCCATCGGCGACTGGGTCATGAACCCGACCAGCGCGCCCTCGGTCTCCTTCTCGCCGCCCAGCGTGAACAGCCGTACGAAGACCCACTTCTTGCCGTCGCGGGAGGCGTGGAAGGCGAGCGCCCGCCCGGTCCGGCTGATCCGCAGCCAGACCGAACTCCCCTCCACCGTGAAGGCGTTGGCGTCGTCGGAGTGGCCCCGGGTGACCACCGTGCAGACGGTGGGGACGTCCGGGGAGTTCTCCAGACAGAGCTTGGCCCAGGCCCGGTTACCGACGTGGACGTACAGCACCCCGGCGTCGAAGGCGGCACCGAACCCGACGGTGACCCGGGCGATCAGCTGGAAGTCCCCCTCGGGCGCCCCGAGCAGGCGGGGCGCGTCCGAGGCGGGATCCAGGGCTTCCCCGGTGGGCGACACAAACCGGTCCTGCCGGGCCCCGGCCCACCCGGTGAGCACGCCGTCTTCGTAGAACCAGTGCCCGTCGGGCCCGTAGGTACGGAGAGGGAAAGGAAGTTCGGGAAGTTCCACGTCCATGGTCAGATTGTGTCAGCTGAAGTATTCGAGGTACGCGCGCAGGCGCGCCCCAAGGCGGGCGCTACCGCTCCAGAACCCCGTTGAACCGCCGAGGAAGCCCCAGCGGATTCTCGTCCTTCAACTCCGGCGGCAGCAGAGCCGACGGCGCCCCCTGATAGGCCACCGGCCGCAGCCACCGCTCAATCGCCGTACCGCCGACGGAAGTAGACGTCGAGGTGGTGGCCGGGTACGGCCCACCGTGGTGCTGCGCCGCGGCCACCGCAACCCCCGTCGGCCACCCGTTCACCAGCACGCGACCGGCCAGCGGCGTCAGCTCCGCCAGGAGCTCCGGCCCGAGCCCCTCTCCCGCGGCCTCCTGGGCGGAGACATGAACCGTCGCCGTGAGGTTTCCCGGCAGCCGTGACAGCACGGCCGTCGCCTCGTCGCGGTTCTCGTAACGAACCACCACGGTCACCGGACCGAAGCACTCCTCCAGGAGCAGGTCGTACGCCCCCTCCTCGGCCAGCCTGCTCGCCGGCACGGTGAGGAACCCCGCGCTGACGGTGTGCTCGCCGCCCGCCCCCGGTGTCACGGGGCTCTCCACGTCGGGGAGTTCGGTGCGTTCGGCGACCCCGGCGACGAAGTTGTCCCGCATGCGGTGGTCGAGCAGCACCCCCGCGTCGGTGTCGCTGACGGCGTCCGTGAGGGACTTGACCAGGCCGTCACCGGCGGCGTCGGCCGGCACCAGCACCAGGCCCGGCTTCACGCAGAACTGGCCGACACCCATCGTCATCGACCCGGCGAGCCCGGTGCCGATCTCCCCGCCGCGCTCGGCGGCCGCGGCCTCCGTGACGAGAACGGGGTTGAGGGAGCCCAGCTCGCCGTGGAAGGGGATCGGGACCGGACGCGCGGCGGCCGCGTCGAAGAGCGCACGGCCGCCCCGTACCGATCCGGTGAAGCCGGCCGCGGCGATCAGCGGGTGCTTGATCAGCTCGATACCGGCCTCGAAGCCGTGCACGAGGCCGAGCACGGTGGCGGGGATGCCGTGTTCGGCCGCGGCCCGGCGCAGCATCTTGGCGACCAGCTCGGACAGGCCCGGGTGGTCGGGGTGGGCCTTGACGACGACCGGGTTGCCCGCGGCCAGCGCGCTCGCGGTGTCGCCGCCGGCGACCGAGAAGGCGAAGGGGAAGTTGGAGGCCGAGTAGACGGCGACGACGCCCAGCGGGACCTTGTAGCGGCGCAGGTCGGGGATGGGTGGGGTGGCGGTGGCGTCGGGGTGGTTGATGATGACGTCGAGGAAGGCGCCCTCGTCGACGATGTCGGCGAAGGCCCGCAACTGGTAGGCGGTGCGGGCGAGCTCACCGGTGAGCCGGACCGGGCCGAGCGCGGTCTCGGCGTCGGCGACCTCTACGAGGTGGTTCTTGGCCGCGTCGAGTCCGGCGGCGGCGGAGCGCAGGAAGGCGGCGCGGACCGTGCGGTCGGCGAGGGAGCCGCGTACGGCGTGCGCGGCCGTGACGGCGGCATCCACCTCCTGGGCTGTGGCCTCCACCGCAACCTGTTCACGCTGCTTCCCGGTGCGCGGGTCGACACTCCAGACTGGTGCTGCTGCCACCGCGGGTCCCTCCATGAGTTGGTTGTGCCGCAGTATCCGGGTCATTCACCAGGGACGTTCGATATACTGAACGCTGTCTCTGATGATGAACTTGCCGTTGGAGACTATATCCTCGGTTTCTCGTCCAACGAAGGGGTCAAGGGCGATGTCGGCAGTCGAGACAGGCGGCGGAGCGCAGGTCAAGTCCGCGGTGCGGACCGTGGAATTGCTCGAGTACTTCGCCGGCCGGCCCGGTATGCACTCCCTCGCGGCGGTCCAGGAGGCCGTCGGATATCCCAAGTCCAGCCTCTACATGCTGCTGCGCACCCTGGTGGAGCTGGGCTGGGTGGAGACGGACGCGACCGGTACGCGGTACGGCATCGGGGTCCGGGCCCTGCTGGTCGGCACGTCGTACATCGACGGCGACGAGGTGGTCGCGGCGGCCCGCCCGACCCTGGACCGGCTGTCGGACGACACGACGGAGACCATCCACCTGGCGCGCCTCGACGGCACGAACGTGGTCTACCTGGCCACCCGCCAGTCCCAGCACTATCTGCGCCCCTTCACCCGGGTCGGCCGCCGTCTCCCCGCGCACTCCACCTCCCTCGGCAAGGCGCTGCTCGCCACCCACACCGACGAGCAGGTCCGCAAGCTGCTGCCGGAGACCTTGCCGGCACTCACCGAGCACACGATCACCGACCGCGAGAAGCTCATCGAGGAACTCCACCAGATCCGCGAGCAGGGCTTCGCGATCGACCGCGAGGAGAACACGCTCGGGCTGCGCTGCTTCGGTGTGGCGATCCCCTACCGCACCCCGGCCCGCGACGCGATCAGCTGCTCGGTCCCGGTGGCCCGCCTCACCCCCGCCCACGAACAGATGATCAAGGACGCCCTGTTCGACGCCCGGGACCGCTTGACGCTGGCGACCCGACGGCTCTGATCCCGCGAGGGGTCCGTGCGAACCTCCGCGGGAACCCGTATGAGCGGATCATGAGAATTCCGCCCGTACGGGAACGAACGCCCCGCCTTCGCTCGTCTGTCTGAGCGGGATGAACAAGACGATCAGGCGGGCGTCCGTCTTCGCGCTGCTGCTCGTGATCGCTCTGCTGGTCAGGGCGACATGGGTGCAGTTCTACGACGGCCAGGCCCTCGCGGACGACACGGACAACCGGCGCAACGCGATCGAGACGTACTCGCAGCCGCTCGGGAACATCGTCGTGGCCGGTGAGTCGATCACCGGCTCGGCGCGGACCCTGAGCAACAGCGACCTCAAGTACAAGCGCACGTACACGAACGGCAAGCTGTACGCGGCCGTGACGGGCTACGCCTCGCAGAGCTATGCCCCGACCCAGCTGGAAGGCATCTATCAGGACCTGCTCAACGGCACCGACAGCCGGCTGAAGACGGCCATGGACACGATCACCGGCAAACGCTCCGGCCCGGGCAACGTGATCACGACGATCGACCCGGCCGTCCAGAAGGCGGGTTACAAGGAACTCGGCAACAAGAAGGGGGCGGCGGTCGCGATCGACCCGAAGACCGGCAAGATCCTCGCGGTCGTGTCCACGCCGTCGTACGACCCCTCCTCGCTCACCGATGCCAACACGGCCGGCACGGCCTGGACGAAGCTCAACGCCGACCCGGACAAGCCGCTCACCAACCGGGCGCTACGGCAGCCGCTGCCGCCGGGCTCGACGTTCAAGCTGGTGGTCGCGGCGGCCGCCCTGGAGGACGGGCTGTACGCGAACGTCGACGACAAGACCGACAGCCCGATCCCGTACACCCTGCCGGGCACGACAACCCCACTGAAGAACGAGAGCACCACGGCACCCTGCCAGAACGCTTCCATCCGCACGGCCCTGCGCTACTCGTGCAACAACGTCTTCGGCAAGATGGCCGTCGACCTCGGCCAGGACAAGGTGCGGGCGATGGCCGAGAAGTTCGGCTTCAACGACGACAAGCTGGACATCCCGGTGCGGGCCTACCCGAGCGTCTACCCGTCGGGCATGGACAAGGCCCAGACCGGCCTCTCCGGCATCGGCCAGTTCGACGTCACGGCGACCCCGCTCCAGATGGCCATGGTGTCGGCCGCCATAGCCAACGACGGCAAGCTGGTCTCGCCGCATATGGTCTCGCAGATCACCGACAGCGGTGCCGATGTGCTCAAGGACTACGACGGCGGCACCAGCACCGAG
Source organism: Streptomyces sp. NPDC005866 (assembly GCF_040629895.1). Classification (NCBI taxonomy): domain Bacteria; kingdom Bacillati; phylum Actinomycetota; class Actinomycetes; order Kitasatosporales; family Streptomycetaceae; genus Streptomyces; species Streptomyces sp. NPDC005866. The sequence goes on along the minus strand of NZ_JBEXWP010000005.1, from coordinate 282,279 downwards.
CAGATCGTCAGCTCCGGCACGGCCGCACAGTTGCAGTCCGCGATGCAGACGGTCGTCGAGGCCGGCACCGGTACGAACGCGCGGATCGGCGGCGTGACGGTGGGCGGCAAGACGGGCACCGCCCAGCACGGCGAGAACAACTCCAAGACGCCGTACGCCTGGTTCACGTCCTACGGCAAGTCCGACAGCACCGGCAAGGAGGTCGCGGTGGCGGTACTGGTCGAGCAGTCGGACGCGGCACGGTCGGAGGTCAGCGGCAACGGTCTGGCGGCGCCGGTGGCGAAGGCGATGATGCAGGCGGCGCTGAAATAGACCGCTCCCGCAAGGGGCGCGGGGCTGTGTGAATGTACGGCTCCGCCCGCGTGGGCGCGACCGGCCGCGACGCAATCCGCTGCCGGTCGCGCGGCCTTCCTACTTCACACCCAGCACCTGCTCCACCGGATCAATCGCGAAGTACACCAGGAACAACGCCGAGACGGCCCACAGCAGCCAGTGGACCTCCTTCGCCTTCCCCAGCACCGTCTTGATCACCACATAGGCCAGGAACCCCGCCCCGATGCCGTCGGTGATCGAGTAGGTGAACGGCATCGCGGCGATCGTCAGGAACGCCGGGATGGCGATCTCGTACCTGTCCCAGTCGATGTGCTTGACGTGGGTCATCATCAGGAAGCCCACGGCGATCAGGGCGGGTGCCGCCGCCTGGAGCGGCACGATGGTCAGCAGCGGCGTGAGGAAGAGCGCGAGGCCGAACAGGCCGCCGGTGATCAGGTTGGCGAAGCCGGTGCGCGCGCCCTCCCCCACCCCTGCCGCCGACTCGATGTACGCCGTGTTGGAGGAGGCCGAGCCGACACCGCCGGCGACCGCCGCCGCGCCGTCGATGAACAGCACCCGCCCGATGCCGGGCACCTGCCCCTTGTCGTCCAGCAGCCCGGCCTCCGCGCTGATGCCGACGATCGTGCCCATGGCGTCGAAGAAGTCGGACAGGATCAGGGTGAAGACCAGCAGCACGGCGGTGAGGACACCGGCCTCGGCGAAGCCGCCGAACAGGCTGAAGTGACCGACGAGTCCGAAGTCGGGGGGGGCGACGATCTTGTCGGGGACCTTCGGCGTGGTCAGGCCCCAGCTCTTGATGTCGGCGAACGAGTCGATGACGATCGCCACGACGGTCATGGTGACGATGCTGATCAGGATCGCGCCCTTCACCTTGCGCGCGACCAGCGCGATGGTCAGGAGCACGCCAAGACAGAAGACCAGTACGGGCCAGCCGGTGAGCCGGCCGACGGCGCCCAACTGCACCGGCACGGTCGTGTTCGCGGCGTCCGGGATCCGGCTGACGAACCCGGCGTCGACGAAGCCGATGAAGGCGATGAACAGACCGATGCCGACACCGATGGCCTGCTTCATCTGCTGCGGGATCGCGTTCATGATCGCTTCCCGTAGACCGGTCACCACCAGCACACAGATCAGGACGCCTTCGAGGACGACCAGGCCCATCGCGTCGGACCAGCTCATCAGCGGCGCCAGCTGGAAGGCCACGACGGCGTTGAGGCCGAGGCCGGCCGCGATGGCCAGCGGCAGGTTGCCGCCGACGCCCATGATGATCGTCATCACACAGGCCACCAGCGCGGTGGCGGTGACCAGTTGGCCGGTGTCGAGGGTGTGGCCGAACTTGTCCTTGGCGCTGCCGAGAATGATCGGGTTCAGGACGAGGATGTAGGCCATGGTGAAGAACGTGGCGAAGCCGCCGCGTATCTCCCGGCCGAAACTGGACCCCCGTTCGGAGATCTTGAAGAACCGGTCGACGGTGTTCCCGGCAGGTGGCGCGGCACTTGGCCGCTCGTCCACCTTCTGCGACTCGGACATGGTCGTACTCCTCGTTGCCTGAGCGATCGTGTGCGGATGCTGGACGGATTGTTCCCGCGACGAACCGGTTTCAGGTTTTCTCCGTGTTACGGAATCAGGCCTGATGGACTCCGGCGCACCGCACCGCCACCGAACCCCCGTACGACGCACACGAAAAGATCACTGCTACGCTCCGGATCCCGCCGGAAGGTTCCTCCCGACGTTCGCATGCCGATTCACCTGTCATTCGCATGACACGGACGCCGAGGGGGCGAAACGGGCCGAGGCGCCGCCCCGGCCCGTTTCTGTCTCCCAGTCGCCACCGCGACCGGAACGGGTTGCCGTCTGTTCCGACTACGGCCTACGACACGAAGTACGTCGGGTTCGGCAGCTTGTACGTGCGGTCCGCGTGGCCGCCGTCCAGGTCCGAGTACTGGTCGCCGAAGTTGGCGATGATCTCGTACCCGAGGTCCTTCTCGATGTGCGCGCGGGTGCCGGACTTGTACTGCACGGTGGTGCAGGTCCAGCTGCCCGCGGTGGCGCAACCGCTCAGGTACGACGGCGGGTTGGCCGCGTTCTTGAGGAACATGTGCCCGGCGTCGAGGTTCACGTCGGCGCCGGTCTTCTTCAGGTTCTCGACGGCGGCGGTGCGCTGCGCCTCGCTGAGACCGGAGTTGTAGAAGACCTCGACCCCCTTCTTCTCCGCGTACCGGACGAGTTCGGCGCTGCCGAAGACGCCCGGGCGGTCGGCCTTGTTGACGTAGGCCGCCCAGGTGGCGGAGTTGTATGTGTAGTTGTAGCGCTTCTCGTAGTCGAGGCTGAGCAGCAGCGTGTCGTCGATGTCGAAGACGACCGCGGGCTTCTCGCCCTTGCGGTGGGCCTTGCGCGCGGCCCGGTCTATGTACCGCTCGGCGTCCTGGTCGAGACGCGCCAGGTCCTCGGCGTACGGGCTGGCCGGCGACGCCTGGTAGACGCCGTTGGCGTCGGCGGCGGTGCCGTAGTAGCTGTCGATGTCCTTCACCAGGAGCCCGATGTTGTAGGGCTCGTGGGTGGAGTTCGCGGTCGACTGGCCGGCGGTGGCGGCACCGGCGCCGTAGAGGGCGCCGCCGGCGACCGCGCAGGCGGCGGTGATCGCCGCGAGACGAAGTGACTTATGCATGACAGGAGTTCTACGCGCGTCACCCCGGTGGGCGCGAGACCCGTTGCCTGATCGATACCTCACCCACAGGCAAAAACCGGGTCAAGCGCGATGGAGGGAATGGTTCCGGATTTCCGGGTCAGTCCGTGGTGGCTCCGATGGTGGTGCTGCCCGTCGTCAGGAAGGTGGTCGCGGGCAGCGTCCCGCTGGAACTGCGGGCGTTGTACGTGCTGCTCGCGTCCGTCGACCCGAATGCTGCGGTCAGCCCGCGTACGGGTCCGGGACCTCTCCCGGCCGGGCGAGGAACTCGAAGTCGCAGCCGGTGTCGGCCTGGGTGATCTGCTGGTCGTAGAGCGCGCCGTAGCCCCGCTCGTAGCGCACGGGCGGTGGGGTCCACTCGGCCCGGCGCCGCGCCAGCTCCTCGTCGTCCACGTTGAGCTGGAGGGTGCGGGCGTCGACGTCCAGGGTGATGGAGTCCCCGGTGCGAACCAGGGCGAGCGGCCCCCCGATGTACGACTCGGGCGCGATGTGCAGCACGCAGGCGCCGTAACTCGTGCCGCTCATCCGGGCGTCGGAGATCCGCACCATGTCCCGCACGCCCTGCTTCAGCAGGTGGTCGGGGATGGGCAGCATGCCGTACTCGGGCATGCCCGGACCGCCCTTGGGCCCGGAGTTGCGCAGCACCAGCACGCTGTCGGCGGTGATGCCGAGGGCGGGGTCGTTGAGGGTGCGCTGCATGGTCCTGTAGTCGTCGAAGACGACGGCGGGCCCGGTGTGCTTGAGGAGATGCCGCTCGGCGGCGATGTGCTTGATGACGGCACCGTCCGGGCAGAGAGGTTGCCGCGCAGCACGGCGACTCCGCCCTCGGCGGCCACGGGGTTGTCGCGGGGCCGGATGACGTCGTCGTTGTGCACCTGGGCGCCGGCGAGCTGTTCGCGGTAGGTGTCGTACGACACCGTCGGCCGGTCGAGGTGGAGCAGGTCGGGGATGCGGGAGAGGAAGCCCGGGAGGCCGCCCGCGAAGTGGAAGTCCTCCATGAGGTACGTCCGGCCGCCGGGGCGGACGTTGGCGAGGACGGGCACGGTGCGGGCGACGCGGTCGAAGTCGTCCAGGGTGAGCCGTACTCCGGCCCGGCCGGCCATGGCGATGAGGTGGATGACGGCGTTGGTGGAGCCGCCGAGGCCGAGGACGGTCGTCACCGCGTCCTCGAAGGCGTCGGAGGTGAGGAGGCTGGAGAGCCGTCGGTCTTGGTGGACGAGTTCGACGATCCGCATCCCCGCCCTGGCTGCCATGCGGTCGTGTCCCGAGTCGACGGCCGGGATGCTGGACGCGCCCGGGACCGTGACACCCAGCGCCTCCGCGGCGGCGGTGAGCGTGGAGGCCGTACCCATCGTCATGCAGTGACCGGGCGAACGGGCCAGCCCGCTCTCCAGCTCCGACATCTCGCAGTCACCGATCAGACCGGCGCGCTTGTCGTCCCAGTACTTCCACATGTCGGTGCCGGAGCCGAGGACCTCGTCGCGCCAGTGGCCGGGGAGCATCGGGCCCGCGGGTACGAAGACGGCCGGCAGGTCGACGGAGGCGGCACCCATGAGGAGGGCGGGGGTGGACTTGTCGCAGCCGCCCATCAGCACGGCTCCGTCGACCGGATACGACCGCAGCAGTTCCTCGGTCTCCATGGCGAGGAGGTTGCGGTAGAGCATGGGAGTCGGCTTCTGGAAGGTCTCGGAGAGCGTGGAGACCGGGAACTCCAGCGGGAAGCCACCGGCCTGCCAGACGCCCCGCTTGACGGCCTGCGCCCGGTCACGGAGGTGCACATGACAGGGGTTGATGTCCGACCAGGTGTTGAGGATCGCGATGACCGGCTTGCCGAGGTGCTCCTCGGGGAGGTAGCCGAGCTGGCGGGTGCGAGCGCGGTGGCTGAAGGGGCGGAGCCCTTCGGTGCCGTACCACTGGTGGCTGCGGAGTTCCTCGGGCCTTCTCACAGGGACCATCCGGAGGTGATGGCGGCGACCTCGGCGCGCTCGTCCTCGGGCAGCTGCCTGCTGGGCGGGCGGACGTCGCGGCGGCAGAGGCCGAGGGAGGCGAGGGCCTCCTTGACGACGGTGACGTTGTTCGCGGAGCCGTTGGCCGCGCGCAGTTCCTCGAAGCGGCGGATCTGCTCCCAGACCTTCATGGCGGCCGGGTAGTCGCCGGATCGAAGCGCTTCGATCATGTTCAGCGAGACGGCCGGGGCGACGTTCACCAGGCCGGAGGTGAAGCCGGTGGCGCCGGCGGAGAAGTAGGAGGGCGCGTAGGGCTCGGCGAGCCCGGCGACCCAGACGAAGCGGTCGAGACCGGCGTCGCGGGCGAAGGCGGCGAACTTCGCGGCGTCGGGGACTGCGTACTTGACGCCGATCACGTTGGGGCAGGCGTCGGCGAGTTCGGCGAGGCGGACGCCGGGGAGCTGGGCGTTGCGGACGTAGGGGACGACGCCCAGTTCGGGCACGGACTCGGCGATGGCGCGGTGGTAGTCGACCCAGCCGCCCTGCGAGACGTACGGGTGGACGGGCTGATGGACCATGACCATCTGTGCGCCGCGCTCCCGGGCATGCCGGGCCGAGGCGACGGCGGTCGGCACGTCATGTCCGACACCGACGAGGACGGTGGCCCGCTCACCGGCTTCGTCGACGGTCAACTCGGTGATGAGCCGCCGCTCCTGGGGGCTGAGGGCGTAGAACTCGCCGGTGTTGCCGTTGGGGGTGAGGGTGCGGATCCCGCCGTCGAGGATGCGGCGCAGCAGGGCCCGGTGGGTGTCCTGGTCGACGCTGCCGTCCTCGGCGAAGGGGGTCACCGGGATGGCCACCACGTCGGCCAGTGCGGTCCGTTGGGTCTCGAACGCCACGCTGCTCATTCCTGGCCTTCCTCTGCCTGGGCTTCCGGGTATGCGCGCTCGACGAAGGACGCGATATGGGCGTGCAGGGCGCGGGCGGCGCCGTCGGCGTCGCCTTCCAGCGCCAGCCGCAGGATCTCGCGGTGCTCGCCGGCCTCCTGTTCCCAGGAGGGGGAGGCGGCCCAGGCGACGGCGGAGACCAGGGCGGCCTGGTCCCGGACCTCGTCGAGCATCCGGCCGAGGAGCGGGTTGCCGCACGGGAGATAGAGGGCGCGGTGGAAGTCCCGGTTCGCGAGGGAGCGTTCGGCGGTGTCGGTCGCGTCGTCGGCGCGGGTGAGCGCGTCGCGGGCGGCGTCGAGGGAGGCGCCTGTCCTGACGGCCCGCCTGAGGGCCTCGGGTTCGAGAAGGAGCCGTACGTCGTGGACCTCGCGGGCCATGTCCGCGTCCACCATGCGCACCGTGACCCCCTTGTACTGGCTCATCACGACCAGCCCGGTCCCCGCGAGGGTCTTGAGCGCCTCCCGCACGGGGGTCTTCGACACCCCGAACTGCGCGGCGAGCTCGGTCTCCACGAGCGCCTGACCGGGCGTCAGCTGCCCGCTGAGGATGCGGTGCTTGATCGCGTCCAGCACATACTGCGTCCGGGACGGGATCGGCATGGGCATGGGCATGGGCATGGGCATGGGCACAGAGGTCATGCGCGCCTCTCGGGGTCACATATCAGCTCCGGGAGCCGATCTGACGTTTCTGATCTCGCGTATCGCGTCTCATATATGACGTACGAGGTACGACGCGGACGAAGGTAGGAGGGCGGCTGCGTTTCGTCAATGCTTCTGACAAAGCCTCAGGCGGGCGCTGCGCCCTGGCTCCGCATCCTCCGGCGTCAGATGGACGCGTTCGCCATCGCGACGCTCGTCGGTCGGCCTCGCACAGGAAGAGATCCGCGCGAGCAGCCGGTTCGGTCAGCGCGTCGCAGGGGCGGCTGTCCCCGGAGTACGCCAGTACGCTCCCCTGGCCTTCCGCGCGCAGCCCGTAGACCTCGGTGTCGTGGGCCACCGCCCGCGTGGCCGGCCGGAGGTTCCAGTGCTGGACCATATGCCCGTCGTACAGCGGCCGGAAGCCGAACACCCCGCCGAGGAAGCCCGGATCCGGCCGGCCGAAGAAGCCCGCCGGCCGTTGCGCGCACCCCTGTGGGGCGTAGACCGGTACCGGTGTGGGCGGCGTCAGTCCGCCGAAGGCGTACGCGTACGCGGCGGCCGGCAGATCCGCGCTGTGGTCCGCGTGCAGATGCGAGATCCAGATTGCCGTGAGCCAGGCCGGATCCGTGTGCCGCTGCAATTCCGCGAAGGTCCCCGCCCCCGTGTCCACCCACACCTCGGCAGCCCCGCCGCGCAGCAGGTACCCGGAGCACGGGCGGCCGGGCCGGGGGTACTTACGGAGCAGCGGTGCCGAGGACGGTGAGGCTCAATGGCATGGCGAGGAGGGTACGGATCCGGCTCACCGCCCGCTCATCGTCAGAGTCCCGGTACGGGTTCCAGCCCAGTCGCCCTACGGCTTCCAGCCCGGGTCCCGGCCGCTCAGCCCCACCACCCGCTCCAGCAACGGCGCGCTCTCCGGTACCGGCACGAGCGGGCCGAACGGGCCCCGGTCGGCCTGGGCCGCCGCCCGCAGGAAGCCGTACGCGGCCTCCAGCGCCGCCGGGTCCGGGGTGTACTCCTGGCCCGTGGCCCGGGCCAGGTCCCAGCCGTGGATGACCAGTTCGTCGGCGGCGACCGCCGCCGCCACCTCGCCCGGCAGGTCGATCCCGCCCGCGCGGGTCATACCGCTCCACGCGGACGGCTCCAGCCAGGCCTGTGCCAGTGCGTCGAGTGCCTTGGGCAGTTCCTGCCGCCAGCCCGCGCCGAGTTCCGGCAGGGTGGCATCGGGGCGGTGGTCGGTCGTGGTCCCCAGGTTCTTGTGGGCCGCGTCCCGGAAGGCCATGGACAGCCCCGCCACATGGCCCAGCAGATGGCGGACGGCGTAGTCCGGACACGGGGTGGAGGCCGTGAGCTGCTCGTCCGTCACCCGTTCCGCGAGTTCCGCCACGATTCTCGCCTGCGGACCCAGGTCGATCATGGTCGTGTCAGTCATTGCGTCGCCTCCCGGTTCACCGACCCGGTCGTCCGAGTCGTCTCCTTCGGGAGGTAGACCGCGCCGGCCGCCGAAACTCATCGATCCGCCACGGTCCAGGAGTCCGGACCCCGGCAGGCGACATACCTGGCCCTTCTAAGGCACCTTCCCGATCCCGGCCACCCCGCCTTAGACCCACGATGACCAGGCATGAACACCTCCTGGACCGTGATCCGCCTGCTCCGCGACCGCAACGCCGGCCTCTGTCTCACCAGCGTCGTGGTCTCCGGCTTCGGAAGCTCCGCGCTCTGGCTCGTGTCGGGCGTCTGGGTCAAGGACCTCACCGGCTCCGACGGCCTCGCCGCGCTGTGCACCGCCGCGCTGTGGGCCCCCACCCTCCTCGGCCCCGCCCTCGGCACCCTCGCCGACCGCGTCCGCCGCAAGCCCTTGCTCATCCGGATGAACCTCGCCCTCGCCGTCCTCCTTCTCCCCCTCTGGAGGGTCGCTTCGGCCGCCTCCGTCTGGCTCCTCTTCACCGTCCTCGTCCTCTACGGCGCGGCAGGCGTCGTCGAGGACGCGGCCAACTCCGCCCTGGTCTCCGCCGCCGTCGACCCCGCCCTCCGCGGCGACTTCAACGGGCTGCGGACGACCGCCCGCGAGGGCATGAAGCTGGTCGCCCCGCTGACCGGCGCCGCGCTGTACACGGCGTACGGCGGGCCGGGCGTGGCGCTGCTGGATGCCGGCACCTTCGTGCTGGCGGCGGGGGTGTGCGCGCTGCTCCGGGTGCGCGAGGATCGCCCCGAGCCGACGGACGGCGACTGGCGGCGGCAGACCGTCGAAGGCGTCCGGCTGCTGTGGGGGCACCCGGCCCTGCGCCCGCTGGTCCGCGCCGGTGGCGCCACCATGTGCCTCGCCTCGCTCGGCAGCAGTCTGAACTACGCGGTGGTGGACGCCCTCGGCCGCTCGCCCGCCTACACGGGCGTGATGTACGCCGTCCAGGGCGCCGGCTCGGTCGCGGTCGGGCTGGTCTCCGGGCCCGCCCTGCGGCGTTGCGGCGAGCGCCGGTTCGCGGCGTACGGCATCGCGCTGACGGCGGTCGCGGTGGCCGCGCGGGCGGTGCCGTACGACGCGGTGGTGCTGGCGGGCAGCGCGGCGGGCGGGCTCGGGCTGCCGTGTGTGCTGATCGCCGCCTACACCGCCGTACAGCGCGAGGTCCCGGCGGCGGCGCTGGGGCGGGCGACCGCGACCGCCGACACGCTGATGTTCACACCGAACGTGATCGGGCTGGCCGTCGGGGCCGCCCTCGTGGAACTCGTCGACCACCGGCTGCTGTTGGTGGCCCTCGGCGGTGCGCTGCTGGCCACCGCCGGGTCACTGGCTCAGCGCAGCGCCTCCCGCACCGCCGCCAAGTCGTCGTCGGACGCCAACCCGGCGTGATACAGCCGCAGTTCGGTGGCGCCCAGCCGGCGTGCCCGGGCCGCGTCGGCCGCCAGGGTGGCGGGGCTGCCGCCCATCCCGGAGACGACCGTGAAGTTGGCGGCCAGGACCGTGTCCTCCCGCGCGTGCTCGGCGAAGGGCGTCAGCAGGGCCGTACCGCCGGCGCAGGGGACCACGACACCGTCCGCGACCGACAGCACATGCGCGGGACCCACGCCTGCGTTGGCTCCGCAGTGGTAGGCCACCGGGTCGGCGTGCAGCAGGACTTGGAAGTTCCGTGAGGCGGCCGCCCGCACCGCGGCGACGGCCGTCTCCTGGAGTGTGCGGGCCTGTCCGTCGCGCCACGCGCGCGTGGCCGCCGCCACCGGTTCGCCGAGCAGCTTCTCGACCGCCGGCCATCCGCCGTCGTCCGCCGCGCCTCGCCACAGCGGCTCCAGGGCCTCTTGTACGGCCGTCGCCAACTCGTCGGCGTCCAGGCCGTGTTCGCCGTACCCGGCGCGGCACGTCGGGCAGAAGCACAGCGCCATCAGGTACTGGCCGGCGTCGCCGAGGGCGACCCCCGCGGTCTTGTCGTGGGCGTGCAGATGCTGGAGGCCGTACCAGCCGAGGGACTCCAGTTCGGTGCCGGCCGCGCCCGGGCGTACGGCGGCCTCTGCGGCGAGGTCGGTCAGGTACGCGCGCGTGGCGGGCTGGGCGATGCAGGGGGCCCAGGGGTAGCGGTCGCCGAAGGCGTTGACGACCGAGGTGTCCGGGTGCTCGGCGCCCAGGCGGGAGCTGTGGGCGAGGATCACCCAGGTGTGGACTTCGAGGCCGGCGCCGGTCAGGGCTTCGGCGGCCTCTCCGTAGGCGTCGCCGGGGGCCCAGTCGCCCGCCGGATACGGGCGGAGCCCGCGGTCTGCCCAGCGGTCGTCCATCGGGTAGTACACGGCCGCGTACTCGGCGGTGACGATACGGCGGCGGGGATGGCGGGGGGTCAGCGCGCGGGTGGAGTGGTAGGCGGAGGCGAGGGTCACCTGGTCCACGCCGAGCGCGGCGATCCGCTCCGGGGCCCCGGGATCCCCGTTCACGTCCCAGGGGTAGACGAACGCCGACGTCTTCAACCGTCGTCCTCCGGGTCCGGTGGACGCCGTCACGCGCCCTCCTCCAGCAGCGCGTACCCACGCTCGATCAGCTGGGCGAGCTGCTTCACATGCTCCTCGCCCGGCTCGTGCAGCGGGGGCCGGACCTCGCCGACGTCCAGACCGCGCAGCCGTACGCCCGTCTTGACCAGCGAGACGGCGTATCCCCGGCCCTGGGCGCGGAGTTCGACGAACGGGCGGTAGAAGCCGTCCAGCAGGCGCTCCACCGTCGCCCTGTCCCCCTCGCGCAGGGCGGCGTGGAAGGCGAGGGCGACCTCGGGGACGAAACAGAAGACGGCCGAGGAGTAGAGGGTGATGCCGATGGCCTGGTAGGCGAGCTGGGTCTGTTCGGCGGTGGGCAGGCCGTTGAAGTAGAGGAAGTCGCCCGGGACCTCGGTGCGGACGGCGCTGACGATGCGCTGCATCAGGTCCAGGTCGCCGAGGCCGTCCTTGAAGCCGATGACGCCTTCGGTACGGGCGAGTTCGACGACGGTGGGCGGGGTGAACACCGCGTTGTCCCGCTGGTAGACGATCACGGGGAGATCGGTCGCCGCCGCCACCTCCCGGTAGTGCCGCAGCAGGCCCTCCTGGCCGGCGACCACCAGGTAGGGCGGCATGGCGAGCAGGCCGTCGGCACCCGCGGCCGCCGCGAGACGCGCGTAGCGCACGGCGAGGGCGGTGCCGTAGCCGGCGCCGGCGATCACCGGTACCCGGCCCTCGGCCGCCGCCACGGCCGCGCCCACGCAGGCCTCGAACTCCTCCGGCAGCAGTGCGTGGAACTCGCCGGTGCCGCAGCAGGCGAACACGGCCGCGGCGCCGGCCTCGACGCCCCGGCGGACGTGCTCGCGGTAGGCGTCGAGGTGGAGGGAGCCGTCGGGGCCGTAGGCCGTGACGGGGAAGAAGAGCGGCCCGCGCGGGTCACGAAGCCGGGCGGCGAGAGGGGCTGGCGTCACGGGCGCTCCCTGTCGATGCGGTCGACGCAGATCGTCGTACCGATGCATGTCCCTGATCAGCGTCCATATTCATGAACGCGACCACGTTACGAGGCGCCCTCAGCGTCGGTCAAGAAGACAGACGACCAACATCCGAGCCGATTCCCGCACTCCACGGCACACTTGACGAGGCACACCGCACCTCCTAGCGTGTCCATGCATGTGAATGCCGTACATGGATGAGACCTCCTGGACCACCCAGAGGATGCCGACCAAGGAGACCCCGGATGCCCACTCCTCGCACGCTACTGCTCACCGGCGCCGCAGGCGGGCTCGGCACCCTGATGCGGTCCCTGCTCCCGCAGTACGGCTACGAGCTGCGCCTCTTCGATGTGCGCCCCATCGACGGCGAACCCGACGCGATCACCGCCGACCTCGGCGACAAGGACGCGCTGCGGGAGGCGGTGCGAGGCGTGGACGCGGTCCTCCATCTGGCGGGGATCTCCGTGGAGGCGCCGTTCGAGAAGATCCTCCGCTCTAACATCGAGGGCACCTACAACCTGTACGAGGCCGCCCGCGAGGCCGGCGCGCCGCGCATCGTCTTCGCCTCCTCCAACCACGCGGTCGGCTACACCCCCGCCCCGCACACGGGCACGCCCCTTGGTTCACGACCGCTCATCCCGGTCGACACCCCGCGCCGCCCGGACACCTTCTACGGCCTGTCCAAGTCCTTCGGCGAGGACCTCGCCCAGCTGTACTGGGACCGGCACGGCCTGGAGACCGTCTCGGTCCGCATCGGCTCCTGCTTCGCGGAGCCGACCGACGTGCGCATGCTCTCGGTGTGGATGAGCCCCGCCGACGGCGCCCGCCTCTTCCACGCGGCCCTGACCGCCGAGGGGGTCGGCCACACCGTCGTCTACGGCTCCTCCGCCAACACCCGCCTGTGGTGGGACCTGACCACCGCACGGGCACTCGGATACGAGCCGCAGGACGACTCCGAGCAGTACGCGGAGAAGCTGATCGCCGAGCACGGCGAGCTGGACCCGGAGAACCCGGCCCATACCCATCTGGGCGGCCGTTTCGTCAACGACCCGCCCATCTGGCCGTACTGAGCGGCACGCGACACGGCGGAAAAGGATCGCCCACGGCGGCGGGCGGGCACCGAACGGGCCGGCCCGCCGCCCTGTTCGGGCATCCGGGCCGCCCGCTCTCACTCCTCGCCCGGCAGCCGCGCAGGTCCGACGCGGGCACTCCGCCCGGCAAACGGGCACACACGGGCAGTATCGGGCCCGCAACAGACCTGGTCAGCCTCGCACACCCGCTGTAGAACTTGCTGCATGGCCCGAACGGGCAATGCCACAGGGAAGTGGGTGACGAGATGACCTCGGGGACGGCGGAAGAACGCCAGCGCGAGATCGTGCGGGCCGCGCGCGCCACAGGTTCGGTCGACGTCACCGCTCTCGCCGCCTCCCTGGGCGTGGCCAAGGAGACCATCCGGCGGGATCTGCGCGCCCTGGAGGACCACGGCCTGGTGCGCCGCACCCATGGGGGCGCGTACCCCGTCGAGAGCGCCGGTTTCGAGACCACGCTCGCCGTCCGTTCGACCAGCCATGTGCCGGAGAAGCGGCGGATCGCGTCGGCCGCCGCCGAGCTGCTGGGCGACGCCGAGACCGTCTTCGTCGACGAGGGCTTCACCCCGCAGCTCATCGCCGAGGCACTGCCGACGGACCGGCCACTGACCGTGGTCACCGCGTCACTGCCGGTCGCGGGCGCGCTCGCCGAGGCCGAGAACATGTCGGTCCTGCTGCTCGGCGGACGGGTACGGGCCGGCACGCTGGCGACCGTCGACCACTGGACGACCAAGATGCTCGCCGGCTTCGTTCTCGATCTCGCCTACATTGGAGCCAACGGCATCTCACGTGAGCACGGGCTGACCACCCCGGACCCCGCCGTCAGCGAGGTCAAGACCCAGGCCGTCCGCGCCGCACGCCGGACGATCTTCGCGGGCGTGCACACCAAGTTCGGAGCCGTCAGCTTCTGCCGATTCGCCGAGGTCGGCGCCCTGGAGGCGATCGTGACAAGCACCCTGCTTCCCACGGCGGAGGCCCACCGCTACGCCCTGCTGGGCCCGCAGGTCATCCGGGTCTGACACACCACTCCCCGAACAGCGAACTCACTCCGTGAAGACCTCTTCACACTCTGTAGTGCCCCATATACCCCAATTCCTCCAGGAGCGATCCATGCGAACCCCGAGCCGACGGAGGCCGCGAGCCACGCTCGCCATGGCCGCCGCAGGGACGCTGCTCGCCCCGCTGCTCTCCGGCTGCTGGGTCGGCGCGGGCGGGTCCGGTGCCGGCGGCGATTCGATCAATGTGCTGATGGTCAACAACCCCCAGATGACCGAACTCCAGAAGCTCGCCCCGCGCTTCACCAAAGAGACCGGCATCAAGGTCAACTTCACCGTCCTGCCCGAGAACGACGTCCGCGACAAGATCAGCCAGGACTTCGCCAACCAGGCCGGCCAGTACGACGTGGCCACCCTGTCCAACTACGAGATACCGATCTACGCCCGCAACGGCTGGCTGCACGAGATGAACTCGTACGTCGCGAAGGACCCCGGCTACGACGAGCAGGACATCCTCAAGCCGATGCGCGAGTCCCTGACCGCCAGCGACGGCAAGCTCTACGGCCAGCCCTTCTACGGCGAGTCGTCGTTCCTGATGTACCGCAAGGACGTGTTGGCGGCGAAGGGCCTGACGATGCCCGCGCACCCCACCTGGCAGCAGGTCGCCGACCTCGCCGCCAAGGTGGACGGCGCCCAGTCCGGCATGCGCGGCATCTGCCTGCGCGGCCTGCCCGGCTGGGGCGAGTTGATGGCGCCGCTGACCACCGTCGTGAACACCTTCGGGGGCACCTGGTTCGACAAGAACTGGAAGGCCCAGCTGGACGCGCCCGGATTCGAGAAGGCGACGAAGTTCTATGTCGACCTCGTCCGCAAGCACGGTGAGTCCGGCGCCCCCCAGTCCGGCTTCGCCGAGTGCCTCAACAACATGACCCAGAGCAAGGTCGCCATGTGGTACGACGCCACCTCCGCGGCCGGGCTCCTCGAGGCGGACGGCTCCCCCGTCAAGGGCAAGCTCGGCTACGCCCCCGCGCCCGTGGAACAGACCAAGTCCTCCGGCTGGCTCTACACCTGGGCCTGGGGCATCCAGAAGGCCTCCCGCAACCCCGACAAGGCCTGGAAGTTCGTCTCCTGGGCGTCCAGCAAGCAGTACGAGGAACTGGTCGGCAAGACCAGCGGCTGGTCCAACGTCCCGGCCGGCAAGCGGGCGTCCACCTACACGAACCCCGACTACGTCAAGTCGGCCGCCGCCTTCCAGGAGATGACCAAGGAGGCCATCGAGAGCGCCCGCCCGAACGACCCCGGAGTCCAGCCGCGCCCCGCGCCCGGCATCCAGTTCGTCGACATCCCCGAGTTCACCGATCTCGGCACCAAGGTCTCCCAGGAGATCAGTTCGGCCATCGCCGGACGACAGTCCGTCGACTCGGCCCTGAAGAAGTCCCAGCAGCTCGCCGAGAAGATCTCCAAGGAGTACGAGGGACGATGACCGCGACAACAGCCCCCTACGCAGCGACACCCGCACGCGCCACGCGGCCGCCCTCCGCCCGCCTGCGCGCCTGGGCCACCCGGGCCCCCCTCCTGCCCGCCCTGGTCTTCATGATCGTCGTGACCCAGCTGCCCTTCGTGGCCACGGTGGTCATCTCCTTCTTCGACTGGAACGCCCTCTACCCGAAGGCCCGCCACTTCGCCGGCGTCGACAACTACCGTCAGGTCCTGACCGACGCCGACCTGCGCCACTCGGTGTGGACGACCGTGCTGCTCACGGTCACGGTGGTGCTGGTCAGCCTGGTCATCGGCCTCGCCCTCGCACTCCTCCTGAACCAGCGGTTCCGCGGCCGCGGCATCGTCCGCACCCTGCTGATCGCCCCCTTCCTGGTGGTCCCGGTGGCCGCGGCCCTGCTCTGGAAGCACGTCCTCTACAACCCCGAGTACGGCCTGCTCAACGGCCTGTTGCACTACATCGGCGGACCGCAGCCCGACTGGATCTCGAGCACACCGCTGCTGGCGGTCGAGGCCGCGCTGGTGTGGCAGTGGACGCCGTTCATGATGCTGATCCTGCTCGCCGGGCTGCAGAGCCGTGACCCCGAGCAGATCGAGGCCGCCCGGGTGGACGGCGCGAGCGAATGGCAGGTCTTCCGCTATCTGACGCTTCCGCACCTGCGCCGCTATCTGGAACTCGGCGCCCTGCTGGGCTGTATCTACATCGTCCAGAACTTCGACGCGGTCTTCACGATCACGTCCGGAGGCCTCGGCACCGCCAACCTCCCCTACACCGTCTACCAGAGCTTCTACCAGGCCCACGAGAACGGCCTCGCCTCGGCCGCCGGCGTCCTGGTCGTCATCGGCTCGATCATCATCGCGACCTTCGCCCTGCGCGTGGTGTCGTCCCTGTTCCGCGAGGAGGTGTCCCGCGCATGAGCACCATCGCCCTTCGCATACGGCAGCACCGGGGCCTCAGCATCGGTCTGGTGGCCTGGCTGGCCGGCATCGTCTTCTTCTTCCCCATCGCCTGGATGGCGCTGACGTCCTTCCACTCCGAAGCGGACGCGGCGACCAACCCGCCCTCCTTCGGCGCCGCCCTCACCCTGGACGGCTACCGCGAGTTCTTCGGCGCCGGCGGTGGCGCGAGCCCCTGGCCGGCTCTGGTCAACTCGGCGGTCGCCTCGATCGTCTCGACCCTCCTCGTCCTCGTCCTGGCCTTCCCGGCGGCCTACGCGCTGTCGATCCGGCGGGTCAAGAAGTGGACGGACGTCCTGTTCTTCTTCCTCTCCACGAAGATGCTGCCGGTCGTGGCCGGTCTGCTGCCGATCTACCTGTTCGCGAAGAACACCGGGTTGCTGGACAACATCTGGTTCCTGGTCATCCTCTACACCTCCATGAACCTGCCGATCGCGGTGTGGATGATGCAGTCGTTCCTCGCCGAGGTCCCGGTCGCGGTGATCGAGGCGGCACAGATCGACGGCGCCCGCCTCCCGACGATCCTCGCGCGCGTGGTCGCCCCGATCGCCCTGCCCGGCATCGCCGCCACCTCCCTGATCTGCTTCATCTTCAGCTGGAACGAACTTCTCTTCGCCCGAGTCCTGACGGGCGTGGTCGCCGAGACCGCCCCCGTCTTCCTGACCGGCTTCATCACCAGCCAGGGCCTGTTCCTGGCGAAGGTGTGCGCCGCGTCGCTCGTCGTCTCCCTGCCGGTACTCGCCGCGGGGTTCGCCGCCCAGGACAAGCTGGTCCAGGGCCTGTCGTTGGGAGCCGTGAAATGAAGGCCGCCGTCATCGAGTCCGTGGGCCGTGCCGTCGTCACCGAGGTCCCCGACCCGGCACCGGGCCCCCGCGAGGTCGTGGTGGAAGTGGCCGCCTGCGGCCTGTGCGGAACCGATCTCCACATCCTCCAGGGCGAGTTCGCGCCCAAGCTGCCGATCGTGCCGGGCCACGAGTTCGCCGGCGAGGTGGTCGGCGTCGGCTCCCAGGTGACCGAGGTGGCGATCGGCGACCAGGTCGCGGTCGACCCGTCCCTGTACTGCCACGAGTGCCACTACTGCAGGGACGGCCACAACAACCTCTGCGAACGGTGGGCCGCGATCGGCGTGACCGTGCCGGGCGGGGCCGCACAGTACGCGGTCGCCCCGGTCGCCAACTGCGTGAAGCTCCCCGAACACGTCCGCACCCAGGACGCGGCGCTGGTCGAGCCGCTGTCCTGCGCGGTGCGCGGCTACGACGTCCTGCAGTCCCGTCTCGGCGCGCACGTCCTGATCTACGGCTCCGGGACCATGGGCCTGATGATGCTGGAACTCGCCAAGCGGACCGGGGCGGCCAGCGTCGACGTGGTCGACCTGAACCCGGCCCGCCTGGAGACCGCCCGCCGGCTCGGCGTCTCGGCCTCCGCCGCGAACGCCGACGAACTGGACCGCCCGCGCGGCTGGGACGTGGTGATCGACGCCACCGGCAACGCGGCGGCGATCCAGGACGGCCTGGAGCGGGTGGCGAAGGCGGGCACGTTCCTCCAGTTCGGCGTCGCCGACTACGCGACCCGGGTGACGATCGACCCGTACCGCATCTACAACCAGGAGATCACCATCACGGGCTCCATGGCCGTCCTGCACAGCTACGAACGCGCCGCGGAGCTCTTCGCGAACGGGGTCCTGGACCCGGAGATCTTCATCAGCGACCGACTCCCCCTCGACAGCTACCCGCAGGCGCTGGAGCAGTTCGCGGCGGGGGTGGGCCGGAAGATCGTCGTGGTCCCCTGAGCCGATCGGGGGGCACTGCGGGCGCGGCTCGTCGGTAAGGGAACGGTAAAGCGGGGTCGTTCGTTCACCCGGCATGACAGCTATGACCCCTGGCTCGAACATCCCTCTCCCCGTCCCCCGGGTGGCGGTGGACGTCGCCGCCCCGGTGCGGCTCGACGTGTCGGGCCTGCTGCTCACCGGCGACGGCAAGGTGCGCTCCGACGACGACTTCATCTTCTACAACCAGCCGAACGGCCCGGGTGTGACGTACCGCTCCGGCGGCGGTACGTCCCCGGACGCGATCACCGTCGACACGGCCGCCGTGCCGCCCGGAATCGAGAAGATCGTCGTCACCGCGAGCCCCGACGCCGCAGGTCAGACCTTCCAGGGCGTCGAGCCGACGGCGACGATCCGCAACGCGGACGACGGCTCGGTCCTGGGCACGTTCACGCCTCCGCAGCTGGGCACGGAAACGGCCCTGGTGGTCGTGGAGATCTACCTGCGCAACGGCGCGTGGAAGGCCCGCGCGGTCGGCCAGGGTTACGCGAACGGCCTGGCCGGCATCGCGACCGACTTCGGCGTCACGGTGGAGGAGCCGGCGGCGGCCCCGGCCCCCCAGCCGACGGCTCCCCCGGCGGCGGCCCCGGTGGCGGCCCCACCGATGCCTCCCACTCCGCCCGCCCCCGGCGCCGGGAAGATCAACCTCGACAAGGGAAGGGTCAGCCTCCAGAAGAACCAGACCGTCTCCCTGGTCAAGGGCGGCAGCCCGCTGCTCTCGCAGGTCAAGATGGGCCTCGGCTGGGAACCGGCGTTCCGCGGCAAGGACATCGACCTGGACGCCTCGGTCATCGCCTACGGGCCGCAGCGCAACCACGTCGACAGCTGCTACTTCGGCAAGCTGTCCATCCTCAACGGCGCGATCAAGCACTCCGGTGACAACCTCACCGGTGAGGGAGGCGGCGACGACGAGGTGATCGTGGTCGACCTCGGCCGGATCCCCCCGGAGGTCACCGGCCTGGTCTTCACGGTCAACTCCTTCTCCGGCCAGAAGTTCACCGAGGTCGCCAAGGCCTACTGCCGCCTCCTGGACGCCGGGACCGGCGAGGAACTGGTCCGCTTCGACCTCACCAACGCCGAAGCCCAGACCGGCGTGATGATGGCCAAGGTGGTCCGCCAGTTCTCCGGCGAGTGGGACATGACAGCACTGGGCGATTTCGTGAAGGCCCGCACGGTCCGGAACATGGTGAAGCCGGGCGCGCAAGCGCTGTAGCGGCACAGCCCCGCGCCCCTTCCGGGGGGCGCGGGGCCGCCCTCCCGGTCCGTCAGAACAGCGCGCTGTACGCGTTCAGCGCGGGCTGCCCGCCCAGGTGGGCGTAGAGGACGGTGGAGCCGGCGTCGATCTCACCCCGCACGACCAGGTCCACCAGGCCCGCCATCGACTTCCCCTCGTACACCGGGTCGGTGACCATGCCCTCGGTACGGGCGGCGAGGCACATCGCCTCCAGGGTGGCCTCGTCCGGGATGCCGTAGACACCCGCGTGGTAACGCTCGTCCAGCTCTATGTCGTCGACCGTCAGCTCCCGCTTGACACCGATCAGTTGCCCGGTCCGCCGGGCTATGCGGGCGATCTGCTCGCGGGTCTCGGCGGGCTTGGCCGAGGCATCGATGCCGATGACCCGGCGCTCACGCCCACCGGCCTCCGCCAGCGCGGCGAACCCGGCGGCCATCCCGGCCTGGGTCGACCCGGTCACCGAGCAGACGATCACCGTGTCGAAGAAGACGCCCAGCTCCCGCTCCTGCTCAGCGACTTCGTACGCCCAGTTGGCGAAGCCGAGCCCGCCCAGCGGGTGGTCCGAGGCGCCGGCCGGAATGGCGTACGGCTTGCCGCCCGCCTCCTCGACCTCGCGCAGCGCCCCCTCCCAGCTTTCCTTGAACCCGATCCCGAACCCGGCCCGGACCAGGCGCACATCGGCCCCGGCCAGCCTGCTGATCAGGATGTTGCCGACCTTGTCGTACACGGAGTCCGGCCACTCCACCCAGCTCTCCTGCACCAGGACGCACTTGAGCCCGGCGCGGGCGGCGACCGCGGCGACCTGACGGGTGTGGTTGGACTGCACCCCGCCGATGGAGACAAAGGTGTCGCATCCCTTGGCGAGGGCGTCGGCCACCAGGTACTCCAGCTTGCGCGTCTTGTTCCCGCCGTACGCGATCCCGGAGTTGCAGTCCTCCCGCTTGGCCCACAGCGCGGCTCCGCCGAGGTGGGCGGTGAGGCGCTCCAGCGGATGCACGGGCGAGGGACCGAAGAGGAGAGGGTAACGGTCGTAGGAGGAAAGGGACATGGAGGCTCCTGGGGTCAGTCGGGGTCGGCCAGGTCGGCGAGGGTGCGCCAGATGTCCGCCGTGACCCGGACCGCCGCCCGCGGGTCACCGGCCGCGCACGCCTCGATGAGCCGCTCGTGCAGGCCTGCCGAGCGGCAGGAGCCGCCCTCGCCGAAGCGGCGGCGCTCCAGACGGCGGATGAGCGGGGTGTAGCGGGCGACGGTGGCGGCGGCCGCGCGGTTGCCGGCCACGCGGATCAGTACGTCGTGCAGCTCGTCGTCGGCGCGCAGGGCCTCGTCCACGTCACCGGCGTGTACGGCGGCGGCGAACCGGTCGTTGGCCCCGCGCATCATGTCGAGGTCGGTGTCCCGCAGCCGGGGTACGGCGGCC
This sequence comes from Streptomyces sp. NPDC005866, assembly GCF_040629895.1. Taxonomy (NCBI): domain Bacteria; kingdom Bacillati; phylum Actinomycetota; class Actinomycetes; order Kitasatosporales; family Streptomycetaceae; genus Streptomyces; species Streptomyces sp. NPDC005866. The sequence goes on along the minus strand of NZ_JBEXWP010000005.1, from coordinate 261,776 downwards.
CGGGTGGCCAGCTCGTGCATGGCGCCGACCACGGCCGCCGCGTCCCGTACGTCGGCAGCCACGACCGGGGTGACCCGGGTGTAGCTCTGCGGCTTGCTCTCCAGGAGCCCCTCGTCGACGAGCCGGGCGAACGCCTCCCGTACCGGCGCCCGGGACAGCCCGAGCCGCTCCGCGAACTCGGCGTCACGCACCACCGCGCCGGGTTCGATCTCCCCGGTGACGATGGCATCGCGGATGGCCTCGTAGGCACGGTCGCGGAGCAGGGTGCGGGGCAGGGGTCGCAGGGCCTCCATGAACTGAAATGTTAGATGTCAGTGTCCGTCCCGGGCAAGGGTGCGCGCGGGCAAGGGTGCGACTGGGCAGGGGGCGGTAAGGGGCAACGGTGTGGCCCGCACCCCCCGTGAAGGTGCGGGCCACGTTTCATCGGCCGGTGGCCGGTCCGGCGGTCAGGCCACCGCCCACGGCCAGTCGGCGTCCCGGGCGGCCTCCAGCAGCGGCACCATCCGGAAAGCCGCGTCCGAGAGGCCGCCGAAGGTGTGCCGGTTGGCCTTTCCGGACGGGCCGTGGCCCACGCGGTAGCCGGCCAGGTTCCAGGTGTAGACCGGGATGTGGGCCGGGACCTGCTGGGTCGGGTCGCCGTGCCGGCTGTATGTGTACTGCTCGTCGGTGACGATCAGCACCCGGTCCTGCCCCCGGTAGTGCGAGCGGATCGCCGAGGTGGTGTCGGTGCCGCCCAGTGAGCCGAAGCGGCCGAGGATCTTCAGCACCGACTCGCCCTTGCCGAACGTCAGCCGCTTGCTCGTCGTACCGAACTCGACGAGGTCCGCGTCCGCCGCCCGCAGCGCGAGCGCCGCACCGAAGATCGCCGCCGCGTCGGCCCGGTTGAGCTGCGAGCGGTCGGACAGCGGCCCCCACATCGAGCCGGAACGGTCGACCAGCACCAGCGTCCGCCCCGGCAGCGTGGGCACGTCGGCCAGCGAGTGACCGAGCGCCCGCTCCAGCGGGTAGGACCAGCGCAGCGACGGGGCGTGCCGGTACGCGGCGAGGTACCGGAACGGGAACTGCCGCGAGCGCGCCACCTCCGCCGGGTCGCTGATCCGGGCCGCGACGTGGGCGGCGACCTCGTCGCAGACACCGGCCTCGTCGAAGTTCCGCAGGTTACGGGTCAACGCCATGGCGCCCATGGACGGAATCACGGCCTCCCAGGCCGCCTTGTCCATCGGGCCTTGGAGCCATCCGGCCAGCGCCTCCCAGGTCAGCCCCGCCGCCGCGAGCCGCTCGGCGCCACCGGGCTCGGTGACGACCGCACGCCGCCGCGCGACGGGCAGCGCCATCAGCTCACGGTGCGCGGCGAGCACCGGGCTCGACGCGGGCGGTACAGCGGTGTCGGGGTGGTGCCGCCGGTCCAGCGCGTACTGGAACAGTTCGCCCTGCCACGGCTTGTCCGGGTCCGGCGCCGCGTGCACCAGGTTGAGGATGTCGCCGAAGCGGTACCCCTTGGCCGCGGTGTCGTACTTGAGCAGCGACTTGCCGTGGTAGAGCCGCCGTACGGCGTCGGCGACCCCCCGCTTGACGGGCTTGGGGACGGCGCGGCCATAGGTGGCCGTCCAGTAGGCGAGCAGTTCGCCGGGCTCGTCGGGCCGCTGGAGCACGGAGGCGACGACCTGCCGGTTCGAGGGGCCCTCGGTGGCGCCCGCGGTCAGGCGTGCGTGGACGTACTCGGCGGCGCCCACGAGGGAGGCGGTCCGCATGTTGCCCTCGCCGCGCAGCCAGCCGAGCAGGCCGGCGGTCCAGGCCGGATCGGTGACGGCGAGCGCGCGTACGAGCTTCGCGTACCGGTTGTCGCGGTCGGCACCGGTCTCATAAAAGGTCCGCTGCGAGACGAAGTGGGAGATGGCGAGCAGAAAAAGCTCGGAACGCGTGTCCCGCTCCTGGCCACGGCCGCCCTGATAGGTGCGCAGCACGCGTCCGGTCGAGGTGACCCGCGAAGTGGGCTGCGCCCGGGCCGCCTTGGTGTTGAATCGCGCCATGGTGAATTCCCCCCCCGAATTCATTGGAGTTTGGGAGGAGACGCAACAAGAGGAGGGTGTCCGAGATCAGGAATCGACGGCGGACTTTAGTCAGATGCTCTATCCATTAAGCTACACCGGCCCGAGGCCGATGACGGGAGTCGAACCCGCAGCCTTCTGATCCCAATGAAGTAACCGCTGCCTGCGCACCGGACACCCACCATGAGCTGCGCCTCCCGAGTTCAGTGACACACGCACCGGGAGGTGCATGAAGTTTTTGGTGTCCAGAGTTCGAGGTCGGCGGAACCGACGTAGGTGCTCTAACCCCTGAGCTACACCGGCGCGTTGTACCGGTGGCGGGACTCGAACCCGCGGCCGCCCCATTATCAGTGGAAGTAGGTCCTGCCTTCGCACCTGGACGTTCATCACCTTAGGAGGCGTGCCGCGGGACGAGCGAGCGAATTAATCAGCCGCGCTTCTGCCGCTTCCAGGGCCCGGTGATGGCGAGCATGATGCCCGGCGTCTGGACGTTGGCGTACAGGGTCCGGCCGTCGGGTGAGAAGGTGACGCCGGTGAACTCGCTGTACTCCGGCGCCTCCGCGGTGCCGATGTTCAGTTCGTTGCGGGCGATCGGGTAGGTGCGGCCCGTGTCGGTGGCGCCGAACAGGTGCTGAAGGCCTTCGCCGTCCTCGGCGATGACCAGGCCGCCGTACGGGGAGACGGTGATGTTGTCCGGGCCGTCGAAGTCGCCTTCCTGGGACGGGTCCGGGTTGACGCCGATGAGGACCTTCAGGGTGAGGGTGCGGCGCTTGGGGTCGTAGAACCAGACGGCGCCGTCGTGCTGGACCGGGCTCTCCGCGCGGGCGTAGGAGGAGACGATGTAGGCGCCGCCGTCGCCCCACCACATGCCCTCCAGCTTGCGGGCGCGGGTGACCTGGCCGGTGGTGAACTGCTTGCGGACCGAGGTGGTCTTCGCGTCACGGTCCGGGACGTCCAACCAGTCGACGCCGTACACCGTGCCGATCTTGGTGGCGCGGGAGAGGTCGTCGACGAACTGGCCGCCGGAATCGAAGCACCTGAAGGCCTGGAGCGTGCCCGCGTCATCGGCGAGGGTGCGCAGCTTGCCACGGCCGTGGTGGAAGTGCTCCGGCGGGCTCCAGCGGTAGAGCAGGCCGTTCGGGTTGGACGCGTCCTCGGTCAGGTACAGGTGGCCGCGCTTGGGGTCGACGACGACGGCTTCGTGGGCGTACCGGCCCAGGGCCTTGATGGGCTTGGGGTCCCTGTTGGCCCGGCGGTCCTCGGGGTCGACCTCGAAGACATATCCGTGGTCCTTGGTCATGCCGTTGGCGCCGGCCTTGTCCTCGGTCTCCTCGCAGGTGAGCCAGGTCCCCCAGGGGGTGTTGCCGCCGGCGCAGTTGGTGGAGGTGCCGGCGATGCCGACCCACTCGGCGACCTTGTCGTGCCGTACCTCGACGACCGTGCAGCCGCCGGCGGCGGCCGGGTCGTAGACGAGGCCCTCGGTGAGCGGCACCGGGTAGTCCCAGTCGGCGCGCGGACCCCTCAGCTCGTGGTTGTTGACGAGGAGGGTGGCGCCGCGGGGGCCGTCGAAGGTGGAGGTGCCGTCGTGGTTGGAGGGGGTGAACTCGCCCGACTCCAGCTTGGTCTTGCCGCTGTACGTGATGATCGTGTACTCGAAGCCGGCGGGGAGCGCGAGGATGCCGTCGGGGTCGGGGAGCAGCGGCCCGTAGCCGACACCGGCGTGCCCGTGCCCCGCCTCGGCCGGGTCGGACACCTCGGTCTCGGTGGAGGCGAGGGCGTTCGGCGCGGTGGCGAGGGCGCCGACGCTGCCTGCCAGCGCGACACCGGCACCGGTGATCGCGGATTTCCTGGCGAAGTCCCTGCGGGTGAGCGACATGGTGTTCTCCTGTGACGGTCGGAGTGCCGTGGAGGGTGGCGGACCTCAAGTCGGCGCACACGCTTCCGACCACGCCTGAACGCCGCCTGAACTTCGGGCGACTTCGGCTTCATCTGTTCCATGAATCCGTATGCGCCGCCCCATGGTGGCCAAAAACCTCACCCAGGAACCCGCCCCTCCGGCCGCCTACCCCCCGTGCTGCGACCGCGCTTTGAACGCTGCCTTCCGGGCCTCCTTCGCCACCTTCTTGTCCGGGTGCAGGCGCCCCATCGCCTCCAGTACGTCGGCCGTGTCCGGGTGGTCCACCCGCCATGCCTCGGCGAAGAACCCGGCGTGCTGCTGGGCCAACCCCTCGACCAGGGCCTGCAGTTCCTCCGAGTTCCCTTCGGCGGCGAGTTGCGCGGCGAGCGTGTCGATGGTCAGCCAGAAGATCATGTCCTGCGAGGGCGCCGGTACGTCGGCGGCGCCCCGCTCGGCCAGCCAGACCCTGGCCAGCCCGCCCAGTTCGGGGTCGTCGAGAACCTCGCGGAGGGCCGGCTCGGCCTCGGTGCCGACCAGGGACAGCGCCTGCTGGCAGCGCAGCCGGCGCAGCGGCGCCCCCGCGTCCGCGCCGCGCGCGGCGGCCAGCAACTCCCGTGCGGCGGCGAGGGATTCACGGCGGGCCAGCCACTGCTCGGTCTCGGCCTGCGCGGCCCCCTGCGGAAACGCGGCCGTACCGTCGAGCAAGACGTCCGCGCCCTTGTCGGCGAGCTCCCCGACCGCCGGCGCCTGGAACCCGGCGTCCAGCAGCCGCGCCCGCAGCCCGTACGCGCCGAGCGGGGTGAGCCGCACCATGCCGTACCGGGAGACGTCGGTCTCGTCGACCGGCCCCGCCGCCGGCTCCTCCTCCACGTCGGCCATGAACGCCTCGTCGACCGGCTGGTACTCGACGAGCCCGACCGGCTCCAGCATCCGGAACTGGTCGTCGAGCCGCATCATCGCGTCGGACACCTGTTCGAGAACGTCGTTGGTCGGTTCCCCCATGCCGCTGGGCACGATCATCGACGCGGCGAGCGCGGGCAGCGGCACCGGCGCCTCGCCGGGGCCCCCTTCGCTCACCGTGAGCAGGTACAGGTTGCCGAGGACGCCGTCGAGGAATTCCGCCTCGGCCTCGGGGTCCCAGCCGAGTGACGAGAAATCGACCTCACCGCCCTCGCCGAGCGCGTCGACAATTCCGTCCAGGTCGGGCACGCTCGCGTCGCCGATCACGGTCTCCAGCGCGGCCAGCCACACCGCGAGGACGTCGCGCGGCGAGCCCCCGGTGAGCAGCGCCAGCTCCTCCCCCGCAGCCACGGTCCCGGTCTCCTCGTCGACGATCTCGACGAGCCCGGCGTCCAGGGCGACCCGCCAGGCCTCGGCGGCGTACGCGACGGAGTCGTCCCCGGTGAGCCCGAGCAGCTCGGCGGCGGCCGGGAGCTGTTCCTCGGCCAGTTCGCCACCTGCGTCGACGCGGGTGTCGGGTCCGGCCCAGCGGGCGAGCCGGACGGCCCGGGAGAGCAGCGGCGTGGCCAGCGCGGCGCGTGCCAGCTCCGCTTCGGGGCACAACCGCACCGGCGGCAGGGGGGAGCTGTCTGACATCGGGTGGTTCTCCTCGGACGCCTCAATGGTCGTACGACGACATGGACGCCGTACGACGGCCGTACGACCATCTGGATGCCGTACGGCTCAACCGCTCAGCCTAGACGGATTTCCACCCATGCCGCCCGGTTCATCTCCTCGCCGGTTTCCATACATGGCCGAAACCTTGACAACTCCCCTGGGCAGGCACGAGATTGACGCGCGTAGAAAGCAGGGAGGACATGTGTTCATTCTCTGTCTACGCGTGTCATGTACATTCCATGACTCCCCCTCGTCCCGGCACCGTTGTATGTCCCCGGAGGGATTTCCTTGCCGAGCAGGTCTTCCGCGCGTCTCGCCGCGCTCACCGTCGCCGCCGTCTGCAGCGCGGCGTCCACCGTCGCCCTCACCTCGCCCGCCCAGGCCGAGGGGCCGCGCATCCATGACGTCCAGGGCGCCACGCGTATATCGCCGTACGCCGGCCAGAAGGTGACGGACGTCCCCGGCGTCGTCACGGCCACACGCACCTACGGCTCCTCCAAGGGTTTCTGGATCCAGGATCCGACCCCGGACGACGACCCGGCCACCAGCGAGGGCGTCTTCGTCTTCACCGGCTCCACCCCGAAGGTCTCCGTCGGCGACTCCGTCACCGTCACCGGCACGGTCTCCGAGTACGTTCCGGGCGGCGCCGCCTCCGGCAACCAGTCGCTGACCGAGATCACCAAGCCGACGGTCACGACGGTCTCCACCGGCAACGCCGTCCCGGCGCCGGTCGTGATCGACGCGAAGTCGGTGCCGCGCAAGTACACCGCGGCGGGCGACACGGCCGCGAGCGGCTCGATCAACGGCCTGACCCTGCAGCCGTCGACGTACGCCCTGGACTACTACGAGTCCCTGGAGGGCATGGACGTCCAGGTCGCGAACGCCCGTGTGGTCACCGCCACCGACCCGTACTCCGAGCTGTGGGTCACGGTGAAGCCGCACGAGAACCGCACCCGCCGTGGCGGCTCGCTGTACGCCTCCTACGACGACCAGAACACCGGCCGTCTGCAGATCCAGTCGCTGGGCGCGACCGCCGACTTCCCGGTGGCGAACGTCGGCGACACGCTGACCGGCGCCACGACCGGCCCGATGGACTTCAACCAGTACGGCGGCTACACCCTCGTCGCGAGCGCAATGGGCACCCTGAAGAGCGGCGGCCTGGAGCGCGAGACGACGAAGAAGCAGTCGCGTGGCGAGTTGGCCGTCGCCACGTACAACGTCCAGAACCTCGACCCGTCGGACGCCACCTTCGAGGAGCACGCCTCCGCGATCGTGAACAACCTGCAGTCGCCCGACATCGTGTCCCTGGAGGAGATCCAGGACGACAACGGCGCGACGGACAACGGCACGGTCTCCGCCGACGTGACGATGAACAAGCTGATCGACGCGATCGTCGCGGCCGGCGGCCCGAAGTACGACTGGCGCTCCGTCGACCCGGTCAACGACCAGGACGGCGGCGAGCCCGGCGGCAACATCCGCCAGGTCTTCCTCTTCAACCCGGAGCGGGTGTCCTTCGTCGACCGCGCGGGCGGCGACTCCACCACCGCGGTGGGCGTCGCCGAGGTGAACGGCAAGGCGCGGCTGACGGCCTCCCCCGGCCGGATCGCCCCGTCGGAGTCCGCCTGGACCAACAGCCGCAAGCCGCTGGCCGGCGAGTTCGTCTTCCGCGGCAGGACGGTCTTCGTGATCGCCAACCACCTGAACTCCAAGGGCGGCGACCAGGGTCTGACCGCGCAGTACCAGCCGCCGACGCGCGGCTCGGAGATCCAGCGCCACGCGCAGGCGACGCTGGTCAACGCGTTCGTCAAGAGCATCCTCGACGTTCAGAAGAACGCCGACGTCATCGCGCTCGGCGACATGAACGACTTCGACTTCTCCGACACCACCAAGATCCTGCAGAGCGGTGGCGCGCTCTGGCCGGCGATCCAGTCGCTGCCGACGAAGGAGCGCTACACCTACGACTACCAGGGCAACCAGCAGGTCCTGGACCAGATCCTGATCAGCCGGGAGATCCGGGGCGATGGCGACTTCGAGTACGACAGCGTGCACATCAACTCGGAGTTCCACGACCAGATCAGCGACCACGACCCGCAGGTGCTGCGCTTCCGCCCGTAAGTCCCTAAGCCGCGCGCAGGCCCGTAGGCCGTCGGCGCGGGCGGCTCAGGACTGGCCGAACACCCCGTTCAGCCAGTCCTGCCAGGCGCGTTCGTTCGCCCCGGCGTCGGCGTCCGATGCGAAGTCGTGGATGCTGATGCCGACCGGGGCGCCCCAGTGGTTGCGCCCGAAGAACCGGACGAGGGCGTCGTCGGTGCGCAGCCCGATGAAGTACGGGTCGCGGTAGTCGACCACCGCGTCCAGGGTCCGCCCGCCGGGCCCCCGGACGCTCGCCTTCGCGCCCTCGGCGAGGTCGTCCGGCAGGCCGAGGGCGCGGCCCACGGCGTTGAAGGCATCCGGCGCCTGGGCCGCCCCGGGACCGTTGAGCTGCGCGAACGTGACGGGGCGGGGCGCGAAGTGGACCAGGTACTCGCGCAGGGTGCGCAGATAGAAGTCGGTGTGCCTGCTCGCGCCGTCGTACTGGTTGTCCCAGTCGTCGGTGAAGATCCCGCTGTGCACATAGCGCACCCAGGCACGGCGGCCGTCCTCCCGCGCCTCGATGACGTGCTCCAGCTGGTTGACGCTCTGGACGGGGAAACCGACGTCCTCGCTGCGGATGACCAGGTGGTGCGGTGGCTCGTAGACGGTGACGGTCGAACCGAAGGCCGCAGCGCCGCCCACCCGGGGCTCGGGGGGCTGCATCGGCCACAGATAGCCACCGGTGCCGTTCGTGATCGCCTCCCACACCTCCTCGGGGCGGGCGTCGACCTCGAACTCGCGGGCGATCTCGAATTCCTTGGACATGTCGTGGCTCCTGCTGCCTAATGATCCAGTTCGGGGGTGGAACGGTCCGTGACCGGGGGCCGGTCGGTGACCCCGGGCGGGTCCTCGGCCGCGGGGTGCGTCTCGGCCGTGGGGTGCGTCTCGGCTGTGGGGTGCGTCTCGGCCGTGGGGTGGGTGTCCGCCGTCGGGTGGGTCCCGGCCTTGACCGTGGGGTGGAGGGCGACGACGATCCGGTGGTCGCGGCCGTCCGTGCCGGGCGCGTCGTACTTGCGGATGAGCGCGCTCACGCCCGCCGTCAGCTCCTGCACGAAGGCCGCGCGGTCGGCGGCGGAGGCGAAGCGCACCTCGCCGTCCAGCGCGTAGGTCGCCAGCCGCTTGCGGGCCTTGGCGGCACCGTTGATCAGCGTGCCGACGTCACGCACCAGGCGGGCGCCGAGCGCGAGCAGCCAGTGCGCGGAGAGCTGGTCGCGGAACCGGTCCGGGTCCGGCTGTACGGCGGGCAGGGCGGCCGGTGAGATGACGTACGACGCGGCGGTCGCGCGCATCAGCCGCTCGGTGACACTGCCCTTGCGTCGCTCTCCCGCCAGCTCGACCAGGCCGTGCCGCTCCAGCGCCCTGAGGTGGTAGTTCACCTTCTGTCTGGGCAGCCCGACCTTGCAGGCCAGCATCGCGGCCGACGCGGGGGCGGCGGCCAGCTCGGCGAGCAGCCTGGCCCTTATGGGGTCCAGGGATACGGCTGCCGCCTCGGGGTCCTCGATCACGGTCACGTCCAGCATGACTCCACCGTCCCACCGAAAACTAAAATTGTCCAGACAGCTGGAGTTTTCGGTGAGACGGTGGAGGCGATGGAGCAAAGTGGCGCGGCCCGAACCTCAGCGGTGCTGGTCGCGGCGGCGCCGCAGGATCCCCGCGGTCGCGACGGCGACCACGGCGGAGGCGGCGACCAGCGCCGGCCCGGGGTGGCGCAGGGCGGCCCGGACGATCAGCCCGACCGGCCGGGGAGCCCCCTTCTCCACGGCATGCCCCGCCTCGGCGGCCTTGTCGTACGCCAGGTGACCGGCCCGCCCCGCCTGCTCCTGGACGACGTGCCCTGTCCTGACCGCCCCCTCCTGGAGGACGTGCCGTGCCTTCGTCACCTGCTCCTGGGCGGTGTGGCCGCTCTTGGCCGCCCGGTCCTGGGCCTCGTGACCGGCCTTGGTGGCACCGTCGCGCAGATGCACGGTCAGCGCGCCGGCCTTGTCCTTGAGGTCGGCGGCGCGAGCCTGGGCGCGGCCCTTGAGATCGGCCTTCGCGGCCAACGCGCCCGCGGTGTCGCTCAGTCGAGCCCCCGCTCCGTGTGCGGTCCTGTCCGTCATCGGTGTACCCCTCCTGGTGTCGTCGGCGTCCGCACTGGGTGTTGCGGAACATTCGGGTACCCAGGACGGTGACCATCAGACCGTCAACCACGTTCCCCCACCTCGGTTCCGGGCTCGGGAGCCGGGCCGACTGGGTCTGGAACCAGTCGAGGCGGGCTGCAACAGGGCAGCCTCCGCCGCGAGTTCGGGCAACCCGAAGCGCACGGCCGGCAACGGCCCGGCAGCGGCCCGCGGCCCGCGCCCCTGCGACGGCCCCCAGGCCCTGTCCCGCCGCCAGCCGGGCGAAGCCGGCGAGCGAGACGGAAGTACGCGCGCGTACGCTGCCGCCCCCAAGTCGCAGTCGCAGTCGCACAGCCGCGCGGGTGTGCGGGACCGCCGGCCGTAGACGCAGGAGCCTCGGCGGGCCCCGAGAAAAGCAATAACTTAGCGTTCCTAAGACGTGATCCGTAGAAGAATTAAGTGGAGCTAAGCAGTCACGCTGCCGAGACTACCCCCATGACGAACCCACACGACACATCCCGCTCGCCCCGCCCCTTCGGCCGCACCCTCTGCGCGATGATCACGCCGTTCACCGAGGCGGGGGGCCTCGACCTCGACGGTGCCATGCGGCTGGCCGCGCACTTGGTGGCTCAGGGCTGTGACGGTCTGGTGCTGAACGGCACGACCGGCGAGTCGCCGACCACCACGGACTCGGAGAAGGCCGAGCTGATCAAGGCCGTCCGGGAGGCCGTGGGCGAGCGGGTGCCGCTCGTGGCGGGCGTGGGCACCGCGGACACCCTGCACACCGTGGGGCTCACGCGTGCGGCCGAGAAGGCGGGCGCGGACGGCGTCCTGGTGGTGTCGCCGTACTACAGCAGGCCGCCGCAGGACGCGCTGGAGGCGCACTTCCTGGAAGTGGCGGACGCGAGCGCGCTGCCGGTGATGCTGTACGACATCCCGGGCCGCACCGGCACCCGCATCGAACCGGAGACGCTGATCCGGCTCGCCGCGCACCCCCGGATCGTCGCGGTGAAGGACTGTTCGTATGACTTCCTCGGCACCCAGAAGGTGCTGGCGCGCACGGGGCTGGCGTACTACGCGGGCTGCGACGAACACGTCCTCGCCCTGTACGCGGTGGGGGCGGCGGGCTGTGTCAGCACGGTCGCGAACGTCGTGCCGGGCCAGGTCGCCGCGATCCTCGACGCGTTCGACGCCGGCGACACCGCCCGTGCCACCGAACTGCAGTTGCGGGCCACGCCGTTGATCGAGGCGATGACGGCCGCGGGCCTGCCGGGCACGGTCACGTCGAAGGCGCTGCTGACCGCGCTCGGCCGGCCGGCGGGACCGGTGCGGGCGCCGCTGCGGCCCGCCACCCGGGAGGCGGCCGACGGGCTGCGGGCGGTGTGCGAGGAGCTGGTGTCGGCCGGCGGGTGACCGGCGTCCGGCGAAGCGTGCGGAGCGGCTCCCCTATGCCTCAGCGGCGCGAGAGACATTCACCGACGGCCCGCGCGCCCCTGCCGTACGTTGTCCCCGTGAGCCGCCCCCTGTTGTTCCTGGACGTCGACGGCCCCCTCAACCCCTACGCGGCACAGCCCGAGCGGCGGCCCGAGGGCTATACGACGATCCGGGCGACCGTCCGCCCGGGACGCCCGCTGCGGGTCTGGCTGAATCCGGGCCACGGCCCCGCACTGCTCGCCCTCGGCTACGAGCTGTGCTGGGCGACCACGTGGATGGCCGAGGCCAACCGCTGGATCGCCCCCGTGGTGGGCCTGCCCGAGCTGCCGTACGTCGACTTCGGCCGGGGCCTGCTGGCGGAGCGGCCGGACGGGGTGCACTGGAAGACGGAGGCGATCGTCGCGTACGCCGAGGGGCGGCCGTTCGCCTGGGTGGACGACGAGCAGGGCCCGGAGGACACACTGTACGTCCGGGCCCACCATCCCGGCCCGGCCCTGCTCCACCACGTCAATCCCCGGATCGGCCTCCGGGAGGGCGATTTCACCGCGCTGGCGGAGTTCAGGGCCTCCCTGCCACAGGACGGCTGAGCACCCTCCCGCCGACGGGGCTGAAGGGCGCTCTTGCCGAACAAGCTCGGCGCCGAACACATGATGGCCACGGTCAACGCGCACCTCCTGACGGCGCAGCCGGACAACAAAAAGCCCGCAAACGGGGCGATGTCGGCGGCTGGGCAGGCGACTTGATGACGTTCTGGGCCGACTGGCGCAACTCCGAGCAGGAGTACGCCGACCCTCTGCAGTTCGCCCACGCCAAGCTCGCCGTACCCGGAGTCAACCCGTCGTTCGGGTTCAACGACCTCATCGAGGACGCCGACGGGTACCTCCTGGCCCGAGCCGCAAGCGGCGGCAGGCCATCGTCGATGCCGTGAAGGACCACCACTACAACGGTGGCGGCGGCCTCAAGCGTTTCAACGACCACTTCACCAACCGGTGGGGCAACGCCACCGACTGCAAGACCTCCGCGCACAACGCCCTGACCGCGGTGGACGCAACGCTGTCCGTCGCTCAGCTCCAACTCATCACCCTTGCCGGAGTGGTGGCTCCGGGGGACTACCAGAACCTCCCTGGCGGCGGTGACAAGCTCAGCAACTTTTAGCAGGGCTTTGTCGACGCGCTGCTGGCCCGCATGGGAACGGAGACCACCAAGCTGTACCTGTACCAGGCAAACCATGAGAAGTACTTCAAGGCAGCCCGCGCACGCGCCGCCCGGTGACGACGGATAGAACATCGGAATGAAGCAAGTAGGAGCCCTTGTCACCGCAGTGGTCCTCATCGGCTGGCTGCTGTGGAGCCTGTGGAACCTCTTCCGCATCGTGACCGGCCTTCGAGACCGATCATGGCGGCGCCCACTGTGGTGGACACGTGTGTGCTCCATCGCGCTCTTCGCGGGCCTCGCGGCATGGATCTGGGGAGTGTTCAGAACAGGGCTCGACGTCCGCGAAACATGCCTGTTCGTCCATCACGAGCACTACGACAGGGCGTACAGGGATGCACACGCCGCGGAGTTGCAGAAGTTCTTCCCGCTGCACAACAAGTGCAATGCGCACTTCGATCTGGTTCCACCATGGGTCAACCCGTCCCTCATGGTGTGCGCCGTCGTCGCCATGACCGCGGTTGCTGTCCTCTTGCAGTTCGGCATCGCACACCTCACCAGCTTGCCCAGAAGGGAAAATCAGTCACGACCCTGACTGGGAGAGCCGGACCGACGTCAAGGTCCCCGCACCCGTCGGCATCGCCGCGCGGCTGGGCATCGCCGAGGGCGACCTGTGCGTTCGGACCTCGTACGAGTTCCTGGCCGACGGCAGGCCCGTGCAGCTCTCCACGAGCTGGGAGCCCCACGACCTCACCGCCGGCACCCTCGTCGTCCTCCCCGAAGGAGGCCCGCACGCCGGAACAGGCGTCGTCAGCCGCATGGCCGCCATCGGGATCACCGTCAGCCACGCCGTGAGCAACCCGAGCCCCGGCAGGCGACCGCCGAGGAAGCATCACTCCTCGGCGTGCAGAAGGCCGCTCTCGTCACCCGCATCCGGCGGACCTACTACAGCGACCAGGGACGGCCCGTCGAGACCGCGGACATCATCGTGCCCGCCGCCCACTGCGAGATCGTCTACGAGATCCCCATCAATCGATAGCCCACAGCCCTGCCGGCGCCGACACGCTCGCTGCTGCTCCCGTGGGTGATGACGGTGACCGGGGAAGCATGGGCCGATACCTCGCCCGGAGGAAGCCAGTGAACGCCCTCCCCCGGGCCGTCCTCGGGCCGTGGAAGGGCGCTCAACGATGACCAACGTCGACAACCGCTAACAGCTCGGCAGCAGGTCAGAGCGTTGATCGATTAGGCGGCCGCAGGTCACGGCCGCCGATGGTCAGTTGTGGCTGTGCAGGATCTCGTTCAGCCCGCCCCACACCGCGTTGTTCGGGCGGGCCTCGACGGCTCCGGTGACCGAGTTGCGGCGGAAGAGGATGTTGGAGGCGCCGTTCAGCTCGCGGGCCTTGACGATCTGGCCGTCGGGCATGGTGACCCGGGTGCCCGCGGTGACGTACAGGCCGGCCTCGACCACGCACTCGTCGCCGAGCGCGATGCCGACGCCCGCCTCGGCGCCGATCAGGCAGCGCTCGCCGATGGCGATGATGACGTTGCCGCCGCCGGACAGGGTACCCATGGTGGAGGCGCCGCCGCCGATGTCCGAGCCGTCGCCGACGACGACGCCGGCCGAGATACGGCCCTCGACCATCGAGGTGCCGAGCGTGCCGGCGTTGAAGTTGACGAAGCCCTCGTGCATGACGGTCGTGCCCTCGGCGAGGTGCGCGCCGAGGCGGACCCGGTCGGCGTCGGCGATGCGCACGCCCTTCGGGACGACGTAGTCCGTCATCCGCGGGAACTTGTCGACCGAGGTCACCTGGAGGTGCAGGCCCTCGGCGCGGGCGTGCAGGCGGACCTTCTCGATCTCGTCGACGGCGACCGGGCCGAGGGAGGTCCAGGCGACGTTGGCGAGGAGGCCGAAGATGCCGTCAAGGCTCTGGCCGTGCGGCTTCACCAGGCGGTGCGAGAGCAGGTGCAGACGCAGATAGGCGTCGTGGGTGTCGAGCGGTTTGTCGTCAAGGGAGGCGATGACCGTGCGGACCGCGACGACCTCGACATTGCGGCGGACGTCCGGGCCGATCGCTTGGGCCGCACCCTCGCCGAGGAGTTCCACGGCCTGCTCGGCGGACAGCGTCTCGGTGCCGGCCGGGCCGGGCTCGGCGACCAGCCCGGGGGCGGGGAACCAGGTGTCGAGAACGGTGCCGTCGGCGGCGATGGTGGCAAGACCGGCGGCCACGGCGCCGGTGGTGCGAACGTTCGTGTCGGTCATGATGAGAAACCTAACGTGAGCGGGTCGATGCAGGCGAACCGCGTCTCACGTGCCGGTCCCGATCACCCTCGCCAGTACCTCCCGCGCATACGCCTCGTCGTACGCCGCCCCCGTCAGCAGGACCTGCAGGCAGATCCCGTCCATCAACGCGACCAGCGCCCGGGCCGTGACCGGGTCGGTGCGGTGGGCGAGGCGGTCGGCCACGTCGTCGGCCCACTCGGCGGCGACCGGGCGCAGGGCGGGGCGGCGCAGGGCGGCGAGGTAGAGCTCGTATTCGAGTTCCACTCCCGTGCGGTCGCCCGCGAGCCACTCGCCCATCCAGCCCGCGAGTTCGGTGGCCAGGTCGGCCCGTGGATCCTCCAGTCCCCCGCGCGAGGCGATCACCTTGGCGAAGCCCTCGTTGGCCTGCCGCAGCGCGGCGACCATCAGTTCGTCGAGGGTCTTGAAGTGGTACGTCGTCG
This sequence comes from Streptomyces sp. NPDC005866, assembly GCF_040629895.1. Taxonomy (NCBI): domain Bacteria; kingdom Bacillati; phylum Actinomycetota; class Actinomycetes; order Kitasatosporales; family Streptomycetaceae; genus Streptomyces; species Streptomyces sp. NPDC005866. Next base: position 246,675 of record NZ_JBEXWP010000005.1, on the reverse strand, counting down.
AGCCGAGCGGTACGTCCGCCTCGGCGGCGACGGAGCGATGGGACAGCCCGGCGAGGCCCTTCTCCCCCACCACGCGGATCGCCGCCTCGATGATCCGCTGCCGGCGCTCGGGGTCGTAACGGCGTGGCATCAGTGCGCGCCTCCCAGGTTCAGGACCACCACTCCCCCGATGATCAGCACGATCCCGGCGAGCTTGACCAGGCTGAGCCCCTCCCCGAACAGCATCAGGCCGAGCACGGCGATGGCCGCGGTGCCGACTCCGGACCAGATCGCGTACGCCGTGCCGATCGACACGGTCTTCAGCGTCTCGGCCAGGAGCAGGAACGACAGCACATATCCCAGTGCCGTCAGCAGCGAGGGCCAGAGCCTGCTGAATCCCTCGCTGTACTTCATCGCCGTCGTGGCGGCGACCTCGGCGGCTATGGCGCCGGCGAGCGTCAGGTATCCCATGTGTACGAGTGTACGCAACGCTGTGTACGCTCGTACATAACGGCGCCTGCACGGAACATCAACAGGCAGGGAACGACGCGCGTAGATGACATGGGTCCGCCCGGCCATCACCTCGGCGCCCAGGCCCAGTTCAGAAGGCTCCCGAGATCGGCCGCCCCCGCGAAGGACAGGTCGGGCATGCTGACCACGTCGCCGACCGCCTCCGCTTCCGTCACGGCGTCGGCCGCGGCACCCGGCACCACCCCGAAGACCTCGCCGTCCAGCGCGAAGCCCTCCAAGTCCTCGCCGCCCAAGGGAAGTCCGGGCGGTTCGGGCGGCACCGCACAGCAGTCCGCCGCCCACCGGTCGGTCCGCTCGGTCAACTACCCGGACCGCTACTGGCATGTGAGCGACGGTTGTGTGACGCTCGACCCGGTCCGCGGCCCGGAGTGCCGCGAGGACTCCACGTTCACCGTGGTCAAGGGCCTCGCGAACAGCTCCTGCTACTCGTTCAGGACGTCCGCCGGGAAGTACCTGCGCCACCGGAACTTCCTGCTGCGCGCCGACCGCAGCGACGGCTCGTCCCTCTTCCACCAGGACGCCACCTTCTGCGCCCGGACCTCGGCCCACTCCGGCGCGGTCCTGCTGGAGTCGGTGAACTACCCCGGCCGCTTCCTGCGCCACAAGAACTTCCAGCTGAAGCTGGACTCCTACCAGAACAGCGACCTCTACCGCGCGGACTCGGCGTACCGCCTGGTGGATCCCCTGGCCTGAGCACGCGAAAGCGGCGGCACCTGCCCGGTGCCGCCGCTTTCGGGTATGCGGTGTCAGACGTTGAACCCGAGCGCCCGCAGCTGCTCGCGGCCGTCGTCGGTGATCTTGTCGGGGCCCCACGGGGGCATCCAGACCCAGTTGATGCGCAGTTCGTTGACGAGGCCGTCCGTGGCGGACTTGGCCTGGTCCTCGATGACGTCCGTCAGCGGGCAGGCCGCCGAGGTCAGGGTCATGTCGACGGTCGCGATGTTGGCGTCGTCGATGTGGATGCCGTAGATCAGCCCGAGGTTGACGACATCGATGCCGAGCTCGGGGTCGACGACGTCCATCAGGGCCTCGCGGAGTTCCTCCTCCGAGGCGGGCTGCATCTCAACGGTGTCGGTCATGCCGTCTTCCTTTCGGCGTCGGCCGCGCCGGACAGCGCCTGAGCCGTCGCGTCCTTCCACGCCATCCAGCTCAGGAGGGCGCACTTGACTCGGGCCGGGTACTTGGAGACACCGGCGAACGCGACCGCGTCCTCCAGGATGTCCTCCATCGCGTCGTCGGGTTCGAGCTTGCCCCTGGACTGCATCAGCTCCAGGAAGGTCTCCTGGATCTTCTGCGCGTCGGCCAGCTCCTTGCCGACCAGGAGGTCGTTCAGTACGGAGGCGCTCGCCTGGCTGATCGAGCAGCCCTGGCCCTCGTACGAGACGTCCTCGATGGTCGTGCCGTCGTACTTCACTCGGAGGGTGATCTCGTCGCCGCACGTTGGGTTCACATGGTGCACCTCGGCGTCGCCATCCCTCAGACCACGCCCGTGCGGGTGCTTGTAGTGGTCCAGGATGACTTCCTGGTACATCGAGTCCAGCTTCACGGTCTCAGCTCACGCCCTTCAGCCGAAGAAGTTCCGTACGTGCTCCAGGCCCGCGACCAGAGCGTCGATCTCGGCCGGAGTGGAGTACAGATAGAACGACGCTCGCGTGGTCGCAGGAATTCCGTACCGCAGGCAGACGGGGCGGGCGCAGTGGTGGCCGACCCGGACCGCGATGCCCTGCTCGTCGAGGACCTGGCCCACGTCGTGCGGGTGGATGTCCCCGAGGGTGAAGGAGATCGCCGCGCCCCGGTCCTCGGCCGTGGTCGGCCCGATGATCCTCAGGTCCGGCACCTGCTGCAGACGCTGGACCGCGTAGCCGGTCAGCGCGTGCTCATGGGCGAGGATCTTGTCCATGCCGATGGCGTTCAGGTAGTCGATCGCCGCGCCGAGGCCGACCGCCTGGGCGATCGGGGGCGTGCCCGCCTCGAACTTGTGGGGGGCGGGAGCGTAGGTCGACGAGTGCATCGACACCGTCTCGATCATCTCGCCGCCGCCGAGGAACGGGGGCAGGTCCTCAAGGAGCTCCTGGCGGCCCCACAGGACGCCGATGCCGGTCGGACCGCACATCTTGTGGCCGGTGAAGGCCACGAAGTCGGCCTGGAGGGCCTGCACGTCCAGCGGCATGTGGGGGGCGGCCTGGGAGGCGTCGATGCAGACCAGGGCGCCGACCTCCTGGGCACGCCGGATTATCGCCTCGACCGGGTTGACCGTGCCCAGGATGTTCGACACCAGCACGAAGGAGACGATCTTCGTCTTCTCGGTGATGACCTCGTTGACGTTGGACAGGTCGAGGCGGCCGTCGTCGGTGAGGCCGAACCACTTCAGCTTGGCGCCCGTGCGCTGCGCCAGCAGTTGCCAGGGCACGATGTTGGAGTGGTGCTCCATCTCCGTGATGACGATCTCGGTCTCGTGGTCGACGCGGTAGGGCTCGTCGGCCCAGCCCAGCATGTTCGCCACGAGGTTCAGCGACTCGGAGGCGTTCTTGGTGAAGATCACCTCGTCGCGGCTGGGCGCGTTGATGAACTCGGCGACCTTGTCGCGCGCGCCCTCGTACAGCGCCGTGGCCTCCTCGGCGAGCACATGCACACCGCGGTGGACGTTGGCGTTGTAGCGCTCGTAGTACTCGCTCAGGGCGTCCAGTACCTGGCGCGGCTTCTGCGAGGTCGCCGCATTGTCCAGGTAGACAAGCTTCTTGTCGTCATGGACCAGTCGGTCCAGGACGGGGAAGTCCTTGCGGATCGCCTCGGTGTCGAGGAGGCCCGGCAGCTGTGTCACGCGGATGCGCCGCCCTTCGTGTATGCCTCGTAGCCCTCGTCCTCCAGCTTGTCGGCGAGCTCGGCGCCGCCAGACTCCACGATCCGGCCTGCGGAGAAGACATGGACGTAGTCGGGCTTGATGTAGCGCAGGATGCGCGTGTAGTGCGTGATCAGCAGCGTGCCGACCTCGCCCGTCTCACGGACGCGGTTGACGCCCTCGGAGACGATACGAAGGGCGTCGACGTCGAGGCCCGAGTCGGTCTCGTCGAGGATCGCGATCTTAGGCTTGAGCAGTTCGAGCTGGAGGATCTCGTGGCGCTTCTTCTCACCGCCGGAGAAGCCCTCGTTGACGTTGCGCTCGGCGAAGGACGGGTCGATGTTGAGGCGCTCCATGGCCTCCTTGACCTCCTTCACCCAGGTGCGCAGCTTGGGGGCCTCGCCGCGGATGGCGGTGGCGGACGTCCGCAGGAAGTTCGACACGGAGACACCCGGGACCTCGACCGGGTACTGCATCGCCAGGAACAGGCCCGCGCGGGCGCGCTCGTCGACGGACATCTGCAGGACGTCCTCGCCGTCGAGCAGCACGGTGCCCTCGGTGATCGTGTACTTCGGGTGACCCGCGAGCGAGTAGGCGAGGGTCGACTTGCCGGAGCCGTTGGGGCCCATGATGGCGTGCGTCTCGCCCTGCTTCACGGTGAGGTCGACGCCCTTGAGGATCTCCTTCGTGGCGTTGTCGGCCTCGACGGTGACGTGCAGGTCTCGGATTTCAAGCGTTGCCATGGGTGCCTCAGGACTCCTGGGTGAGGGAGACGAGCACGTCGTCCCCTTCGATCTTTACGGGGTATACGGGGACGGGGCGGGTGGCCGGGAGGCCGGACGGCTTGCCGGTGCGCAGGTCGAAGCTGGAGCCGTGCAGCCAGCACTCGATCTGGCAGTCCTCCACCTCGCCCTCGGAGAGCGAGACGTTGGCGTGGGAGCAGATGTCGTAGATTGCGAACACCTCTCCCTCGGTGCGGACGACCGAGATCGGCGTGCCGTCGATTTCCACCCGTTTCGGGGTGCCGTCCTCCAGCTCGCTCAGGCCACAAACGCGTACGAAGGTGGTCATGCGACCGAGGCCTCCAGCTCCTCCTCGATCTTGGCGAGCAGGCGCTCCTCGATGTCGGTGACACCGATCTGCTGGACCAGCCCGGCGAAGAAGCCGCGGACCACCAGTCGGCGGGCCTCGTACTCCGGGATGCCGCGGGCCATCAGATAGAAGAGCTGCTCGTCGTCGAAGCGGCCGGTGGCGGAGGCGTGCCCGGCGCCGACGATCTCGCCGGTCTCGATCTCCAGGTTCGGAACGGAGTCGACCCGCGCGCCGTCCGTGAGGACCAGGTTGCGGTTCATCTCGTAGGTGTCGGTGCCCTCGGCCCTGGCCTCGATGAGGACGTCACCGATCCAGACCGCGTGCGCGTCGACGCCCTGGAGCGCGCCCTTGTAGGCGACGTTGGACTTGCAGTGCGGGGCGTTGTGGTCGACGAACAGGCGGTGCTCCTGGTGCTGGCCCGCGTCGGTGAAGTACAGGCCGTACAGCTCGGCCTCCCCGCCGGTGCCCGCGTAGGTGACGCGCGGGTTCAGTCGTACGACGTCACCGCCGAAGGTGACGACCACGGACTTGAAGGAGGCGTCCCGGCCGACGAGGGCGTTGTGCTGGGCCACGTGCACGGCCTTGCCGTCCCAGTCCTGCACGGAGACGACGGTCAGCTTGGCGCCGTCGCCGAGCAGGTATTCGACGTTGGCGGCGAGCACGGCGTCACCGGTGTGGTCGATGACGACGACGGCCTCGGCGAAGGCGCCCAGCTCGATCACCTGGTGGGCGAAGGCGGTGCCGCCCTGGCCGTGCACGGCGATCCGGATCGGCTCGGTGAGCGTCGTCTCCTTGGGGACGCTGACCACGCCGGCCTTCTCGAACGCCGAGTACGCCTGGGCGGCGACCCGGTCCACCGGGGTGCCGGCCTTGCCGAGCCGCGGGTCGTCGCGGTCCACGGTCGTGACGGTGACGCCCTCGGGGGCCTCGACGACGACCTTCACGCCCTCGCCGGTGGCGACAGCGGTGCCGTCGTGCAGCCCGCGCAGACGCTCCAGCGGGGTGAACCGCCACTCCTCCTCACGGCCGTGCGGGACCGGGAAGTCCGCGACGTCGAAGGACGGGGGCGCGCTCATGCGCGTCGCGACGGTCGACTCGGCGGCCACCGCGATGGCGCCGGCGGTGGTGGAGCCCACCGGTGGGGGTCCCCCCGCTCGAGCGGAGCCGAGAGTGGGGGAGTTCTGAGCCTCAGCCATGGCTGTCGTAGTGCTCGCTTTCCGTTCCGTATGTGGCTTGATGGGAAGGGCGCTCGGTCTTAGCCGACCGCGCCTTCCATCTGCAGCTCGATCAGCCGGTTGAGCTCCAGCGCGTACTCCATCGGCAGCTCCTTCGCGATCGGCTCGACGAAGCCGCGCACGATCATCGCCATCGCCTCGAACTCGGAGAGACCGCGGCTCATCAGGTAGAAGAGCTGGTCGTCGGAGACCTTGGAGACGGTCGCCTCGTGGCCCATGGAGACGTCGTCCTCGCGGACGTCGACGTACGGGTAGGTGTCCGAGCGGGAGATGGTGTCGACGAGCAGGGCGTCGCACAGGACGTTCGACTTGGATCCGGCCGCGCCCTCGCCGATCTCGACCAGGCCGCGGTAGGAGGTACGACCGCCACCGCGCGCGACCGACTTGGAGACGATGTTGGACGACGTGTTCGGCGCCATGTGGACCATCTTGGAGCCGGCGTCCTGGTGCTGGCCCTCGCCCGCGAAGGCGATGGACAGGGTCTCGCCCTTGGCGTGCTCGCCCATCAGGTAGACGGCCGGGTACTTCATCGTCACCTTGGAGCCGATGTTGCCGTCGATCCACTCCATGGTCGCGCCCTCGTAGGCCACGGCGCGCTTGGTGACCAGGTTGTAGACGTTGTTCGACCAGTTCTGGATGGTCGTGTAGCGGCAGCGGGCGTTCTTCTTGACGATGATCTCGACGACCGCGGAGTGCAGCGAGTCCGACTTGTAGATCGGGGCGGTGCAGCCCTCGACGTAGTGCACATAGGCACCCTCGTCGACGATGATCAGGGTCCGCTCGAACTGGCCCATGTTCTCCGTGTTGATACGGAAGTAGGCCTGGAGCGGGATCTCGACGTGCACGCCCGGCGGGACGTAGATGAAGGAGCCACCCGACCACACGGCGGTGTTCAGGGAGGCGAACTTGTTGTCACCGACCGGGATGACGGTCCCGAAGTACTCCTTGAAGAGCTCCGGGTGCTGCTTCAGCGCGGTGTCGGTGTCGAGGAAGATGACGCCCTGCTCCTCCAGGTCCTCGCGGATCTGGTGGTAGACGACCTCCGACTCGTACTGCGCGGCGACACCGGCGACCAGGCGCTGCTTCTCCGCCTCCGGGATGCCGAGCTTGTCGTAGGTGCTCTTGATGTCCTCGGGCAGGTCCTCCCAGGACTCCGCCTGCTTCTCCGTGGAGCGCACGAAGTACTTGATGTTGTCGAAGTCGATGCCGGAGAGGTCCGAGCCCCAGTTCGGCATGGGCTTCTTCTCGAAGAGCTTCAGGCCCTTGAGGCGGAGCTTGGTCATCCACTCCGGCTCCGACTTCTTGCCGGAGATGTCGCGGACGACGTCCTCGTTCAGACCGCGCCTGGCAGAGGCACCGGCCTCGTCGGAGTCGGCCCAGCCGTATTCGTAGTTGCCCAGGCCGTCCAGCTCAGGGTGGGCAGTCTCCGTGGGGAGAGTCATGCGGGGTTCCTCCCGGCCGTGCTTGCAGATGCGTCAGTGGATGTCTTGGGGATGAACGTCGTGCAGACGCCGTCGCCGTGCGCGATGGTCGCCAGCCGCTGGACGTGCGTTCCGAGCAGCTCGGCGAAGATCTCCGTCTCCGCCTCGCACAGCTGGGGGAACTGCTCCGCGACATGGGCGACCGGGCAGTGGTGCTGGCACAGCTGTTCGCCGACCGGTGCGCTGCGCGCCGTTGCAGCGTACCCGTCCATGCTCAGGGCCTTGGCCAGCGCTTCCGTGCGGTCGTCGGGGCTCACGGACTCGATCGCCTTGCGGTAGGCGCTCGCCTGCGCGGCGATCCGGGCCCGCGCGAAGGCGGCGACCGCCTCCTGACCGCCCCCCTGCTCGGCGATCCAGCGCAGCGCGTCCGCGGCGAGTGCGTCGTACGACTGGTCGAAGGCGTCCCGGCCGCAGTCGGTGAGGGCGAAGACCTTGGCGGGCCTCCCGCGCGTCCGCGCGCCGTACACCCGCTGCTCGCGTGCCTCGACGACGTCGTCGGCGACCAGTGCGTCCAGGTGCCGGCGTACGGCCGCCGGGGTCAGGCCCAGGCGTCCGGCCAGCTCGGTGACGGTCGACGGACCGTGGTCCAGGATCGACCGCGCGACCCGGTTGCGCGTCGAGCGATCCGAACGCAACCCGGCCGCGAGCTCCTCCTGCGGGGCCCCCGTGGGGGTCTCCCGAGCCTCGCCGACGTTTTTCACAACGCCATTGTTGCGTAATTCCTCAGAGTCAGGCAAGCGGCGTCCCGAAGGCCGGACGGTGCCCTGGGTCACTTAGGCATACCTAATCCGACCTGCGCGAACGATCTTTCATCGATCATCTCTCAGGCAATCCGGTGGCGGACACAAGGCCCCGTCCGGAACACTCCGGAACCATGCCCACACCCCCTCCGACCGGCCCTCTTGTCACCCGGGACACCCTCGCGAAACAGCTTCGGCTGCTGGGGGTCAAGACCGGTGAAACCCTCCTCGCGCACACCTCGCTCAGCTCCCTCGGCTGGGTCAACGGCGGACCCGTGGCGGTCGTCCAAGGTCTTCTCGACGCACTCGGCCCGGACGGCACCCTGGTTGTCCCCACCCAGACCGGCGACCTCTCGGACCCGGCGGTGTGGCGGAATCCCCCGGTACCGGAGGATTGGTGGGAGACCATCCGGGTGACCATGCCGCCGTACGACCCCCGGATCACCCCCGCGCGCGGGGTCGGCGTGATCCCGGAGACCGTGCGGACCTGGCCGGGCGCCCGGCGCAGCGCGCACCCGCAGACCTCCTTCGCGGCCGTCGGTCCCCGCGCGGCCGAGATCGTCCACGGCCACGCCCCCGACTGCCGGCTCGGCGAGCAGAGCCCGCTGGCCCGCCTCGAGAAGCTGGACGCGCGCGTGCTCATGCTCGGCACCGGCTACGCCACCTGCACCAGCTTCCACCTGGCCGAGTACCGCATACCGTCGCCCCGCGTCCGGGTCGGCCGGCCCGCCCCGGGCGGCGGCTGGGAGGTGGTGACCGAGGTGTCGATCACCTCCGAGCGCTTCGACGAACTGGGCTACGACTTCGAACGCGACCGGCCCGTCGTCGTACGCGGCAAGATCGGCGCGGCCGAGGCCCGGCTCTTCCCCGTGAGTGAGGCGGTGGCCTACGCCGAGCGATGGCTGGCCGTACATCGACCCCGTGAGGAGGAGATCTAGCACCCGGCCGTCCGGGTGACGGCAGCCGTACTTAGACTCTGTCACCATGCGAAGTGAGCCCGTGGTCCGGGTGCGGGACCTGGTGAAGCGGTACGGCACCAAAACCGCCGTGGACGGCCTCGACCTGGTGGCCCTGCCGGGTGTGACCGCCGTACTCGGCCCCAACGGAGCGGGCAAGACGACGACGATCGAGACCTGCGAGGGGTACCGCAGGCCGGACTCCGGCTCGGTGCGCGTCCTGGGCCTCGATCCCGTACGGCAGTCCGCCGGGCTGCGCCCCAGAGTGGGCGTGATGCTCCAGTCCGGCGGTGTCTACTCGGGCGCCCGCGCGGAGGAGATGCTGCGGCACGTGGCGAAGCTGCACGCGCGTCCGCTGGACGTGGACGCGCTGATCGAGCGGCTGGGCCTCGGCGGATGCGGCCGTACGCCCTACCGCCGTCTCTCCGGCGGCCAGCAGCAGCGGCTGGCACTCGCCATGGCCGTCGTGGGCCGTCCGGAACTGGTCTTTCTCGACGAGCCCACCGCCGGGCTGGACCCGCAGGCCCGCCGGGCCACCTGGGACCTGGTCAGGGACCTGTGCGCCGACGGCGTCTCGGTCATCCTCACCACCCACCACATGGAAGAGGCCGAGCAGCTCGCCGACGACGTCGCCATCATCGACGCCGGCCGGGTGATCGCCCAGGGCTCCCCCGAGGAGCTGTGCAAGGGCGGCGCCGAGAACACCCTGCGCTTCACCGGCCGCCCCGGCCTCGACGTCGGCTCCCTGCTCAAGGCGCTCCCGGCCGACTCCTCGGCCGCCGAGCTGACGCCGGGTTCGTACCGGGTCGTCGGCAAGGTCAATCCACAGCTGCTGGCGACGGTGACCTCGTGGTGTGCGCAGCACGGGGTGATGCCGGACCGCATCTCGGTCGAACGCCACACGCTGGAGGACGTCTTCCTGGAGCTGACCGGCAAGGAGCTGCGCTCATGACCACCGCGACGGGCACCTACACCCCCGAGCCGGGTGCCGCCCCCCTGTCTCGCATGATCGCGGCGCAGGCGGCCCTGGAGACGAAGATGCTGCTGCGCAACGGGGAGCAGCTGCTGCTGACGGTCGTGATCCCGACGCTGCTGCTGGTCCTGTTCGGCTCGGTGGACATCGTCGACACGGGCGCCGGCAGGGCGGTCGACTTCCTGACCCCGGGCATCCTGGCCCTCGCCGTCATGTCGACGGCCTTCACCGGCCAGGCCATCGCGACCGGCTTCGAACGCCGGTACGGCGTCCTCAAGCGCCTCGCCTCCTCCCCGCTCCCCCGCTGGGGCCTGATGACGGCGAAGACGGCGTCGGTCCTGGTCACCGAGATCCTCCAGGTGATCCTGCTGACGGTGATCGCCTTCGCCCTCGGCTGGTCCCCGCACGGCAACCCGCTGGCCGTCCTGCTCCTGCTGATCCTGGGTACGGCCGCCTTCTCCGGCCTCGGCCTGCTGATGGCGGGCACCCTCAAGGCGGAGGCGACCCTGGCGGCGGCCAACCTGGTGTTCCTGCTGCTGCTCGTGGGCGGCGGGGTCATCGTGCCGCTGGACAAGTTCGGCTCGACGGGGCAGGACGTGCTCGGTCTGCTGCCCATCTCCGCGTTGTCGGACGGGCTGCGGGACGTGCTCCAGCACGGGACCGGGATGCCGTGGGGCGACCTGGCGATCCTCGCGGTGTGGGCGGTGGTGGCGCTGGGGGCGGCGGGGCGTTTCTTCCGCTGGGAGTGACCCTCGTGAACGCATGCACAAGCGGCACCCTACGATGGTGCGCGTGCCAAAGCTGACCCCCGCCGACGCCGTAGCGGCTCTGCGCAACCCGCTCGCCTTCATCGCCGACCGCTGGACCCCGGATCCCCGGACCGTCCGGCGCGCGGCCCTCGCCGCACTCGTCATGTCGGTGGTCATCGTGGTCACCGGCGGTGCGGTCCGGCTCACCGGCTCCGGCCTCGGCTGCCCGACCTGGCCCGAGTGCACCGCCGGCTCGCTGACCCCGACGACCGCGCTGAGCTACCACAGCGCCATCGAGTTCACGAACCGCATGCTGACCTACGTGCTGTGCGCGGCGGTCGGCTGGGCGATCATCGCCGCCCGGTCCCAGAAGCCGTACCGGCGCAGCCTGACCCGGCTGGGCTGGGCGCAGTTCTGGATCGTGACGAGCAACGCGGTCCTCGGCGGCGTCGTGGTGCTCGTCGGCCTCAACCCCTACACCGTCGCCGCGCACTTCCTGCTGGCGACCGCCCTCATCACGGTCGCCGCCCTGATGTGGCAGCGCACCCGCGAGGGCGACGGCGAGCCCCGCCCGCTGGTCGGCAAGGCCGTGCAGCAGCTGGTGTGGGCCCTGGTGACCGCGTCACTGCTGCTCATCGCGGTGGGCACGGTGGTGACCGGCGCCGGACCGCACCCGGGCGACTCCGGCGAAGTGGAGCGCATCGGCGTCAGCTGGAACGGCGTCGCCGAACTGCACGCGGTCCTGGCCTGGATCGTGGTCTCGCTGACCTTCGCGCTCTGGTTCTTCCTGAGGGGCGTCAACGCCCCCCAGGGGCCGCGCGACCGCACCCGCGACCTCTTCCTGATCCTTCTCGGGCAGGGCGTGATCGGTTACGTCCAGTACTTCACGCACCTGCCGACGATCCTGGTGGGCCTCCACATGTTCGGCTCCTGCCTGGTGTGGATCGGCGTACTGCGCGTCCTGCTCTCCCTGCGGGAACGCGCCGACGTCACGGCCACCGGCCTGCCCGCTCAGTCGTACGACGCCGTGAGCGCGTCGATGGCCGGCCCCAAGTAGTCCGGGCCGGCCGGGCCCTGCGGGCCGTGGATGCGCTCAGTCTGTGCGGCTCACTCCAGCCCGTACACCCGCTGCGCGTTCCCCGCCGCGATCAGCTTGGCCACGCGCTGTGCGTCGCCCAGGGACCATGCGCCCTCGGCGACCCAGGTGCCGAGGACATGGGCGAGGGACTCGCGGAAGAGGCGGGCGCCGACGACATGCAGTTCGGGCAGGCCGTGGGCGCCGCTGGAGAAGAGGATCTTGCCGAAGGGGGCCAGTTCCAGGATCTCGGCGAGGATCGTCGCGGCCCGGGCGCCGGTGCGGACCAGGGCCGCGCCCGAGTCGGCGTACACGTGCGGGAAGACACCGGCGAGGTGGGCTGCGTGGCGGTGGTAAGGGTAGCCGTGCAGCAGGACCAGGTCGGTGCCGAGGCCCGCGGTGGCCCGGACGAAGTCCGTCAGCAGGACCGGGTCGGTACGGTCGATCCGGGCGCCGGGCTCGCCGAGGCCCGCGTGCAGCTGGAGCGGGAGACCGGAGGCCACGGCGATCCACAGCAGGTGCCGTAGGAGGACCGGGTCGGTCAGCTCGCCGCCGACCCTGCGGGCCGCCAGCCAGCGGCCGGCGGCGCCTCTGACCTCACCGGGTCCGGGCGGCTCGGGGGCCAGGGCGAGGCCGTGGCGCAGTCCGGCGACGGAGGTGAAGGCGACCGCGTTCGCCGCCGCGCCGTGCACGGACTCGGCGAGGTTGGCGAGGAAGGACTCGACGGTGCCGGAGGTGTCGGCGACCTGCTCCGCGAGAAGCTCCAGACGGACGATCTCCCGCGCCTCGGCGGCGCCGGTGGAGGCCAGCTCCGCGGGGCCGGTGAGGTCGCCCTGGAGGCCGGTGTCCACCAGGTAGGTGGTGATGCCGCTGCCGCGCAGGAGCCGGCGGCCCGCCTCCAGGACGCCGAGCTCGCGGCGCCGGGCGAGGTAGCGGGCGGGCGGGCAGTGCGGTTCCAGGCCGAGAAGCGGGGGACACCAGCGTCGTACCGCGAAACCGGTCTGGGTGTCGAAGAGGGTGGTGCCGGCGGCCGGGGGGCCTTCGGTGCGGGCGAGCTGGGCCTCGAAGGTGCCCAGGCCCAGCTCGGTGCGGAGCACTCCGTGGCAGTACTGGTCCACCAGGGACGGCGTTTCGATCATCCGGGCTCCCCTGTGGACGGCTGCTTGACCGTCTTAACGGGTGAACGGGGATGGAGGTCGCGGTTCAGCTCGGGGTAGAGGTGTTTGGGTGGCTGCGGGCCGGTGAGGCCTTGTCGCGCCGTTCCCCGCGCCCCTTTGGGGGCGCGTTGCTCAGCCGCCGATCTGGATGCCGGCCATGCGCTTCCACTCGTACGGTCCCGTCGTCATCTTCGCCGCGAGCTCGCCGTCGAAGGAGTCGTGGAGCTCGATGCCGGACTTCCGGACCGCCTGCTCGGCGATCTCGTACGTCGGGGCCACCAGGTCGCCCCAGCCGCCGTCCTCGCCGACCAGGACGATGCGGGCGCCGCGTTCCCCGATGTAGGACACGTGGCCGTCGGCGCCCCCATGGGCCTTGGCGAAGGTGCTGATCTGCTTGGCGAGGCGCGCGACCTTGCGCTCGGCCTTCTGGTCAACCTGCTGCGTGTCTGCCATGAGCAGGATGCTACTCACGAGTAGATCAACTGGCGAGGGGAGGGCGGTGTGATGTGGGTCAGTGCAGGAAGGGATCCACGGCCACCGCCACGAACAGCAGCGACACATAGGTGATCGACCAGTGGAACAGGCGCATCTCCTTGAGCTTCCCGCCCGTCACCTCGGCCTTCGCGCGGTTCTGGAGCCCGTGCGCCTCCCAGAGCCACCAGCCGCCCGCCGCCAGTGCGACCACCGTGTAGAACCAGCCGGTGTAACCGAGCGGCGTCAGCAGGAGGGAGGCCGCGACCATCACCCAGCTGTAGATGACGATCTGCCTGGCGACCACCTTGTTGGAGGCGATGACCGGCAGCATGGGCACGCCCACGCGCGCGTAGTCGTCCTTCACCTTCATGGACAGCGGCCAGTAGTGCGGCGGCGTCCAGAAGAAGATCACCAGGAAGAGGATGAGCGGCGCCCAGGAGAGCGAGTCCGTGACGGCGGACCAGCCGATCAGCACCGGCATACAGCCGGCGATGCCGCCCCACACGATGTTCTGCGAGGTACGGCGCTTGAGGATCATCGTGTAGACGACGACGTAGAAGAGGAGCGCTCCGAGTGACAGCCAGGCGCTCAGCCAGTTGACGGTGAACCCGAACAACAGCGTGGCGGCGACCGCCAGGGTGATACCGAAGGCGAGGCACTCGCGCGGGCTGACCATGCCGGTCACCAGCGGCCGCTGCGAGGTGCGGTCCATCAGCGCGTCGATGTCCCGGTCGATGTACATGTTCAGCGCGTTGGCACCGCCCGCGGACAGATAACCGCCGACGCACGTTAGCAGCACCAGCGTCAGGTCGGGCACGCCCTGCTGCGCCAGGAACATCACCGGCACGGTGGTGATGAGCAGCAGCTCGATGATCCGCGGCTTGGTCAGCGCCACGAAAGCTTTGACACGGGCCCCGAACGGCCGGTGACTCGGGCTCTCGCTCGCACCGAGTACCCCCGCTGGACGGGATTCGACGGCCGTCACGCACACCCCTGACAGAGACATCCCAGCAAGCCTCCCCCTGTGAAGTCCCGGTAAGGCTCGCGCGTACCACGCCACTTTAGACGTTGCCCATACCCCGGCCTTCGCGGGGGTGGGGTCGTGTTGGCGGGCGTCTCGGGAGAGGGGTGTGACGGCTCGATTGAGCAGTCAGATGAGCGGCTCCGTATTCATGTGCCGAATGCCTTCCCGGCCGGTCGGGAGGCGGATCCCCGCGAGGCCCGGCAGTCTGGAAACACTCGAAAAAACGCACGTCCTTACGGGGGTAGGCTCGACAGCGGCCGGTGGGCACCCAGTGCGCCGGCAGCCGGTGTGGGCGTGTGCCCGTGGACCGGTAACCGAACATGTGGAGAGGAGCCCTGACCCAGGGTGAGCACCAAGCCGACCACCACAGACCTCGACTGGACCGAGATGGACCAGCGGGCCGTCGACACCGCTCGCGTCCTGGCCGCCGACGCCGTACAGAAGGTCGGCAACGGCCATCCGGGTACGGCGATGAGCCTGGCACCGGCCGCCTACACCCTCTTCCAGAAGGTGATGCGGCACGACCCGTCAGACCCCGACTGGGTGGGCCGCGACCGTTTCGTGCTGTCCGCCGGTCACTCGTCGCTGACCCTCTACACGCAGCTCTACCTGGCCGGCTTCGGCCTGGGGCTGGACGATCTGAAGGCCTTCCGCACCTGGGGTTCGAAGACGCCGGGTCACCCGGAGTACGGCCACACCACGGGCGTGGAGACCACCACCGGCCCCCTCGGCCAGGGTGTCGGCAACGCCGTCGGTATGGCCATGGCCTCCCGCTACGAGCGTGGTCTCTTCGACCCGGACGCGCCGCAGGGCGAGTCGCCCTTCGACCACTTCATCTACTGCATCGCCGGTGACGGCTGCCTCCAGGAGGGCATCTCCGCCGAGGCGTCCTCGATGGCCGGCCACCAGAAGCTCGGCAACCTGGTCCTGCTGTGGGACGACAACCACATCTCGATCGAGGGCGACACCGAGACGGCCGTCTCCGAGGACACCGTCAAGCGCTACGAGGCGTACGGCTGGCACGTCCAGCGTGTCGCCCCGAAGCCGGACGGCGACCTGGACCCGCACGCCATCTACAACGCGATCGAGGCCGCGAAGAAGGTGACGGACAAGCCGTCCTTCATCGCGATGCGCTCGATCATCGCCTGGCCCGCCCCGCACGCGCAGAACACCGAGGCCGCCCACGGCTCGGCGCTCGGAGACGACGAGGTCGCGGCCACCAAGCGTGTCCTGGGCTTCGACCCGGAGCAGAGCTTCGAGGTCGCCGACGAGGTCCTGGCCCACACCCGCCGGGCCCAGGAGCGCGGTGCCGCCGCCAAGGCCGAGTGGGAGAAGTCGTTCCAGCTGTGGCGTGACAACAACGCCGAGCGCGCGGCCGAGTTCGACCGTATCGCCGCGTGCGAGCTGCCCACCGGCTGGGAGGAGAAGATCCCGGTCTTCGAGCCCGGCAAGGGCGTCGCGACCCGTGCCGCCTCCGGCAAGGTGCTCCAGGCCCTCGGCGCGGTCATCCCCGAGCTGTGGGGCGGTTCCGCCGACCTCGCCGGCTCGAACAACACGACCATCGACAAGGACAGCTCGTTCCTGCCGGCGGACAACCCGCTGCCGGGTGCCAACCCCTACGGGCGCACCATCCACTTCGGTATCCGCGAGCACTCCATGGCCGCGGAGATGAACGGCATCACCCTGCACGGCAACACCCGTGTCTACGGCGGTACGTTCCTCGTCTTCTCCGACTACATGCGCAACGCCGTCCGTCTCTCGGCGCTGATGCACCTGCCGGTGACGTACGTGTGGACGCACGACTCCATCGGTCTCGGTGAGGACGGCCCGACGCACCAGCCGGTCGAGCACCTCGCCTCGCTGCGCGCCATCCCGGGTCTGAACGTGGTCCGCCCGGCGGACGCCAACGAGACCGCGATCGCCTGGCGCGAGGTCCTCAAGCGCTACACCAAGGTCTTCGGCAAGGGTGCCCCGCACGGCCTGGCGCTGACCCGTCAGGGCGTGCCGGTGTACGAGTCCAACGAGGACACGGTCAAGGGCGGTTACGTCCTCTTCGAGGCGTCGAACGGGACGCCCGAGGTCATTCTCATCGCCACCGGCTCCGAGGTGCACGTGGCCGTCGAGGCGCGCGAGCAGCTGGAGGCTGACGGGGTGCCGACCCGGGTCGTCTCCATGCCGTGCGTGGAGTGGTTCGAGGAGCAGGACCAGGGGTACCGGGACAGCGTCCTGCCGCCGTCCGTCAAGGCGCGTGTGTCGGTCGAGGCGGGTATCGGTCTGACCTGGCACAAGTACGTCGGAGACGCCGGTCGCATCGTTTCCCTGGAGCACTTCGGTGCTTCCGCCGACGGCAAGGTGCTCTTCCGCGAGTTCGGCTTCACTGCCGAGAACGTGGCCGCCAAGGCCCGGGAATCCATCGCCGCCGCCCAGCGCTGACGCTCATATACGACACGTAGGAGATGTAATTCCATGACAGACGCACTCAAGCGCCTCTCTGAAGAAGGCGTCGCGATCTGGCTGGACGACCTGTCGCGCAAGCGGATCACGTCCGGCAACCTCGCCGAGCTGATCGACCAGCAGCACGTCGTGGGCGTCACCACCAATCCGACGATCTTCCAGAAGGCGATCTCGCAGGGCGACGGCTACGACCAGCAGCTTTCGGACCTCGCCGCCCGCAAGGTGACCGTCGAAGAGGCCGTCCGCATGATCACCACGGCGGACGTCCGTGACGCCGCCGACATCCTGCGTCCGGTGTTCGACGCGACCGACGGCCAGGACGGCCGGGTCTCGATCGAGGTCGACCCGCGCCTGGCGCACGACACCAAGGCGACCGTCGCCGAGGCCAAGCAGCTGGCCTGGCTGGTGGACCGCCCCAACACGCTCATCAAGATCCCGGCCACCGAGGCGGGTCTGCCGGCGATCACCGAGGTCATCGGCCT
The DNA here is from genome assembly GCF_040629895.1 of Streptomyces sp. NPDC005866. Classification (NCBI taxonomy): domain Bacteria; kingdom Bacillati; phylum Actinomycetota; class Actinomycetes; order Kitasatosporales; family Streptomycetaceae; genus Streptomyces; species Streptomyces sp. NPDC005866. The sequence goes on along the minus strand of NZ_JBEXWP010000005.1, from coordinate 229,434 downwards.
CGGCATCAGCGTCAACGTCACGCTGATCTTCTCGCTTGAGCGCTACCGCAAGGTGATGGACGCCTACCTGGCCGGTCTCGAGAAGGCCAAGGAGCGCGGCCTCGACCTGTCGCTCATCCGTTCGGTGGCGTCGTTCTTCGTGTCCCGCGTGGACACCGAGATCGACAAGCGTCTGAACGAACTGGGCACCGACGAGGCCAAGGCGCTGCGCGGCAAGGCCGCCATCGCCAACGCCCGGCTCGCCTACCAGGCGTACGAGGAGGTCTTCTCCTCTGACCGCTGGAGCGCGCTGGAGAGCGCCGGTGCCAACAAACAGCGTCCGCTGTGGGCCTCGACCGGTGTGAAGGACCCGGCGTACAAGGACACCATGTACGTCGACGAGCTGGTGGCGCCGAACACGGTGAACACCATGCCGGAGGCCACCCTCTTCGCGGTCGAGGACCACGGCAACGTCACCGGCAACACGATCGCCGGCACCTACGAGCAGGCCCGCGCCGACCTCGACGCCATCGAGCGGCTCGGCATCTCGTACGACGACGTGGTCCAGGTTCTGGAGGACGAGGGCGTCGAGAAGTTCGAGGCGTCCTGGAACGACCTGCTCAAGTCGACCCAGGCGGAGCTGGAGCGCCTGGCCCCCTCGGAGGGCTAAATTGTCGAGCAGCAACCCGCTGCGTGACCCCGCAGACCGACGGCTCCCGCGTATCGCGGGGCCGTCGGGTCTGGTCATCTTCGGTGTCACGGGCGACCTCTCCCGCAAGAAGCTCATGCCCGCCGTGTACGACCTCGCCAACCGGGGTCTGCTGCCGCCGGGCTTCTCCCTGGTCGGGTTCGCCCGTCGCGAGTGGGCCAACGAGGACTTCGCCGCCGAGGTCCACGACGCCGTCAAGGAACACGCCCGCACCCCGTTCCGCGAAGAGGTCTGGCAGCAGCTCATCCAGGGGATGCGCTTCGTCCAGGGCACCTTCGACGACGACGACGCCTTCGAGCGGCTGCGCTCCACCATCGAGGAACTCGACAAGGCGCAGGGCACCGGCGGCAACTTCGCCTTCTACCTGTCCGTCCCGCCGAGCTCCTTCCCCGTGGTCATCCAGCAGCTGAAGAAGCACGGCCTGGCGGACCAGACCGGCGGCTCCTGGCGGCGCGCGGTCATCGAGAAGCCCTTCGGCCACGACCTGAAGTCGGCCGAGGAGCTCAACAAGGTCGTCCACGAGGTGTTCGAACCGGAGCAGGTGTTCCGGATCGACCACTACCTCGGCAAGGAGACCGTCCAGAACATCCTGGCGCTGCGCTTCGCCAACACCATGTTCGAGCCGGTCTGGAACCGGTCCTTCGTGGACCACGTCCAGATCACCATGGCCGAGGACATCGGCATCGGCGGCCGCGCCGGCTACTACGACGGCATCGGCGCCGCCCGTGACGTCATCCAGAACCACCTGCTCCAGCTGATGGCCCTGACCGCCATGGAGGAGCCCGCCTCCTTCGACGCGGACGCGCTGGCCGCCGAGAAGGAGAAGGTGCTCGGCGCGGTACGGCTGCCGGAGGACCTGGGCAGGCACACCGTGCGCGCCCAGTACGCGGCCGGCTGGCAGGGCGGCGAGAAGGTCACCGGCTACCTCGAAGAGGACGGCATCGACCGCAAGTCGAAGACCGACACCTACGCGGCCGTGAAACTGGGCATCGACAACCGCCGCTGGGCCGGCGTGCCGTTCTACCTGCGCACCGGCAAGCGCCTGGGCCGCCGGGTCACCGAGATCGCGGTGGTCTTCCAGCGGGCCCCCCACTCCCCCTTCGACCACACCGCCACCGAGGAACTCGGGCAGAACGCGGTCGTCATCCGCGTCCAGCCCGACGAGGGCATCACGGTCCGCTTCGGCTCCAAGGTGCCGGGCACCTCGATGGAGATCCGGGACGTGTCGATGGACTTCGCCTACGGCGAGTCCTTCACCGAGTCCTCGCCGGAGGCGTACGAGCGTCTGATCCTGGACGTACTGCTGGGCGACGCCAACCTCTTCCCCCGCACGGAGGAAGTCGAGCTGTCCTGGAAGATCCTCGACCCGATCGAGGAGCACTGGGACCAGCACGGCCGGCCCGCGCAGTACCCGTCGGGCACCTGGGGTCCCACCGAGGCCGACGAGATGCTCGCACGAGACGGACGGAGCTGGCGCCGGCCATGAAGACAGACCTCACCGACACCACGGCCGGCAAGGTCAACAAGGCGCTGGTGCAGGGCCGCCGGGCCATCGGCACGCCCGCCGTGGGCATGGTGCTCACCCTCGTCATCGTCACCGACGAGGAGAACGCCTACGACGCCCTGAAGGCCGCCAACGACGCCTCGCACGAGCACCCCTCGCGCACGCTGGTCGTCATCAAGCGCGTCTCCCGCTCCCCCCGCGACCGTACGACGTCCCGGCTGGACGCGGAGGTCCGGGTGGGCGTGGACGCGGGCTCCGGCGAGACGGTGGTGCTACGGCTGTACGGCGAGGTAGCCGACCACGCCGACTCGGTCGTGCTGCCGCTGCTGCTGCCGGACGCGCCGGTCGTCGTCTGGTGGCCGGTCAACGCCCCGGTCGACCCGGCGAAGGACCCGCTGGGCGCCCTCGCCCAGCGCCGGGTCACCGACACCTACTCCTCCGAGCAGCCGGTACGTGAGCTGACCGCCCGCGCGGACGCCTACACCCCCGGCGACACGGACCTGTCCTGGACACGGATCACGCCCTGGCGCTCCATGCTGGCGGCGGCCCTGGACCAGGTGATCTGCGACGTCAAGGCCGTCGAGGTGGAGGGCGAGGAGTTCAACCCGAGCTGCGAGCTGCTGGCGATGTGGCTCGCGGACCGGCTGGACGTCCCCGTCAAGCGCTCCCTGTCCTCGGGCCCCGGCCTCACCGCGGTCCGGATGGAGACCAGCGAGGGACCCATCGCGCTGGACCGCGCGGACGGCTCCCTGGCAACGCTGTCCATCGACGGCCAGCCGGACCGCGCGGTGGCGCTGAATCGGCGGGACACGGCCGAGCTGATCGCGGAGGAACTGCGGCGGCTCGACCCGGACGACACCTACGCGTCGGCGCTGCGGTTCGGTGTGGAGCGGCTGAACGCGTCGGTGACCGCCGCCACGGCGACCCCGGCTTCGGCTCCGGACCCGTCGCCCAAAGGAGAACCGGTCACCGTCGAAGCGGCTGCGGAAGGTCCCGCACCGGAAGCGGCGGAGGCACCGCTGACGAAGAAGGCGACAGCGAAATGAGCACCCCCCAGCTGGTCGTGCACCGCGACAAGGAACTGATGGCGCAGGCCGCCGCGGCCCGCCTGATCACGAAGATCGTGGACGCCCAGGCCTCCCGGGGCGAGGCGTCCGTGGTCCTCACGGGCGGCCGCAACGGCAACGGCGTGCTCGCGGCCCTCGCGGCGGCACCGGCCCGGGACGCCATCGACTGGAGCCGGCTCGACCTGTGGTGGGGCGACGAACGCTTCCTCCCCGAGGGCGACCCGGACCGCAATGTCACCCAGGCCCGCGAGGCCCTGCTCGACCACGTCCCGGTGGACCCGAAGCGCGTGCACGCCATGCCCGCGTCGGACGGCCCCTGGGGCACGGACGTGGACGCGGCGGCCGAGGCCTACGCGGCGGAGCTGGCCCGCGCGGCCGGGCCCGAGAACCATGGCTCCGTGCCCACCTTCGACGTCCTGATGCTGGGCGTCGGCCCGGACACCCATGTGGCCTCGCTCTTCCCGGAGCTGCCCGCGGTCAGGGAGACGGAACGCACGGTGGTGGGCGTCCACGGCGCCCCCAAGCCGCCGCCGACCCGCATCACCCTCACCCTCCCCGCCATCCGCTCGGCCCGCGAGGTCTGGCTGCTGGCGGCGGGCGAGGACAAGGCCGAGGCGGTCGCCATCGCCCTCTCCGGGGCGGGCGAGATCCAGGCCCCGGCAGCGGGCGCCCGGGGCCGCCAGCGCACCCTGTGGCTCCTGGACGCCGCTGCGGCGGCCCAGCTGCCGCGCTCGCTGTACCCGCCAGCTTCGCCCTGAGAAACACACAGGGAACGGATTGAGGAGAGCCCGTACGGTCCGTGGCGGACGGTACGGGCTCTTCCGTTTCCGGGTTTTTGGGCTAACGCCCGCGCAGCTCCCGGTACTTGGCCACCAGGGCCTTCGTCGACGCGTCCAGGCCGGGCACCTCCGCGCCCTCCGTCAGTGCCGGTTCCACGCGCTTGGCGAGGACCTTGCCGAGCTCCACGCCCCACTGGTCGAAGGAGTCGATGTTCCAGACGGCGCCCTGGGTGAACACCTTGTGCTCGTAGAGGGCGACGAGCTGGCCGAGGACCGACGGGGTCAGTTCGCGGGCCAGGATGGTGGTCGTCGGACGGTTGCCCTTGAAGGTCTTGTGCGGGACCAGCTCTTCCGGCACGCCCTCCGCGCGGACCTCCTCCGCCGTCTTGCCGAACGCCAGTGCCTGCGTCTGGGCGAAGAAGTTCGCCATCAACAGGTCGTGCTGCGCCCTGAGTTCACCGCTCAGCTCGGCAACCGGCTCGGCGAAGCCGATGAAGTCCGCCGGGATCAGTTTCGTGCCCTGGTGGATCAACTGGTAATAGGCGTGCTGCCCGTTGGTGCCGGGCGTGCCCCAGACGATCGGGCCGGTGGTCCACTCGACCTCCTTGCCGTCCCGCGTCACCGACTTGCCGTTGGACTCCATGTCCAGCTGCTGGAGATACGCGGTGAACTTGGAGAGGTAGTGGCTGTACGGCAGTACCGCGTGCGACTGGGCGTCGTGGAAGTTGCCGTACCAGATGCCGAGCAGGCCCAGCAGGAGCGGGACGTTGGACTCGGCGGGGGCGGTACGGAAGTGCTCGTCGACGAGGTGGAAGCCGTCGAGCATCTCACGGAAGCGGTCCGGGCCGATGGCGACCATCAGCGAGAGGCCGATCGCGGAGTCGTACGAGTAGCGGCCGCCGACCCAGTCCCAGAACTCGAACATGTTGGCCGTGTCGATGCCGAACTCGGCGACCTTCTCGGAGTTGGTGGAGAGGGCCACGAAGTGCTTGGCGACGGCCTCCTGACCGGCCTGCAACTCGCCGAGCAGCCAGTTGCGGGCCGAGGTGGCGTTGGTGATCGTCTCGATCGTCGTGAACGTCTTCGAGGCGATGATGAACAGCGTCTCGGCCGCGTCCAGGTCGCGGGTGGCCTCGTGCAGGTCGGCGCCGTCGACATTGGACACGAAGCGGACCGTGAGGTCGCGGTCGGTGAAGCTGCGCAGCGCCTCGTAGGCCATCGCCGGGCCGAGGTCGGAGCCGCCGATGCCGATGTTGACGACGTTCTTGATGGGCTTGCCGGTGTGGCCGGTCCAGGCGCCGGAGCGGACGCGGTCGGCGAAGTCGCTCATCTTGTCCAGGACCGCATGCACCTGCGGTACGACGTTCTCCCCGTCGACCTCGATCACCGCGTCGCGCGGGGCGCGCAGCGCAATGTGCAGCACCGCGCGGTTCTCGGTGATGTTGATCTTCTCGCCGCGGAACATGGCGTCCCGCAGGCCGAAGACGTCGGTGGCGGCGGCCAGCTCACGCAGCAGCCGCAGCGTCTCGTCGTTGACCAGGTGCTTCGAGTAGTCGATGTAGAGGTCACCGACCTGGAGGGTGTAGCCCGTGCCGCGCCCCGGGTCAGCGGCGAACAGATCCCGCAGATGGGTGCCGGTGAGCTCCTCCCGGTGCTTGGCGAGCGCGATCCACTCGGGCGTCTGGTTGAGCCTGGTACGGCCGTCTGCGTTCATGTGCGACTTCAGCCTTCTTCCTTGCACCTGTCCTGTACGTGCCTGCCCCGCTGCCGGTTCCAACCTAATTGATCAGCGTGGGACGCGGCCTGCTGTCACGTTGTCCCCCGGCGCAACAACAGGTACGTCCGGCTTGCGCACCGGTATCAACGAGGTGACGGCCAGACCGAACAGGACGGCGGCGAGCAGCGCGGGCCCGTTCAGGCCGTACGCCCCGGCGACGGCTCCGCCGAGGAGGGCACCGAGCGGCGCTCCGGACGTCGAGGAGGTACGGAAGGCGGAGGCGATCCGGCCGGTCATCGACTCGGGTGCGCGTTGCTGCATCAGCGTGACCTGGTTGACGTTCCACACCATGTTCATCGCGCCGAGCAGCAGCATGCCGGCGACGAGGGCGCCGAGGTGGCTGACGGAGCCGATGAGGACCAGGGACGCCGTCTGGACGGTCCCGGCGATCAGCAGGGCGCGCACCCGCCCCGTACGGCGGGCGATGCGCTGGGCGAGGAAGCCGCCGGTGATGCTGCCGGCCGAGTACGCGGTCATGGCCGCCGCGTATCCCGCGCTGCCCGCGTGCAGCCAGCGCGTCACATGCAGCACCAGGGTGGCGATCAGGGCACCCATGCCGATGTTGCACAGCAGCGTGGCCACGCAGACCGCCCGCAGGGCGCTGTCCTGCCACAGCGCGCGCAGGCCCTCGCCGATCTCCGTGCGCAGGGTGCTGCCGGCCGGGCGCGGCGCCCGCTCCGGCGGCCGTGTCCGCAGGGAGGCGACCAGGGCGGCGGCCGCCAGATAGGTGGTCGCGTCGGCGGCGAAGGGCATGAACGCGCCGGCGGTCAGCAGCAGCGGGACCAGCGGGGCGCCGAGCAGACCGCCCGCGATCTGCTGTCCGGTCATCAGCCGGGCGTTGGCGCCGCCCAGCGCCTGCCGGTCGACCAGGGCGGGCAGCAGGGCCGTGGACGCGTTGTCGAAGAGCGTCTGGAGTGCGGTCAGCGCGAAGGCGAGAAGGAGCAGCAGCGGGATCGAGGCGTGGCCGAGCCCCACGGCGAGCGCGAAGGCGGCGACGAGCAGCCCTCGTACGGTGTCCACGGCCCACATCGCACGCCGCTGGTCCACCCGGTCCGCGACGGCACCGCCGAGCAGGCCGAACAGCAGCCACGGCAGATAGCCGCAGGCGGTCACCGAGGCGATGGCGAGGGGGTCGTCGGTCAGGCGCGCGGCCAGCAGGGGCAGCGCGGACGCCCGTAGCGCGTCCCCGAAGCGGGAGACCACGGCGGCCGTCCACAGCCGCCCGAATCCCCCGCGCCACCCGGGTGCCCACTCCCCCACCGTCATCATCGCCCCCCTCACGATTCGCCGATGCACAAACCGTAGAGGGCACCACTGACAACGGCCGGGCCCGGCCGCGGAGAAAGCTCCGGCCAGGCGCCCTCAGGCACCCGGCCGGTTCCCAACTTCTAGATCTCGCCCCGGAGTTTGGCGAGCGCCTCGGCGAGGATCGCCTCGCCGTCCGCGTCGCTGCGCCGCTCGCGTACATACGCGAGGTGCGTCTTGTACGGCTCGGTGCGCGGCGGGTCCGGTGGGTTGTCCCGGTCCTGACCGGCCGGGAAGCCACAGCGCGGGCAGTCCCAGGTCTCGGGCACCTGCGCGTCGCTGGCGAAGCTCGGCTGCGTCTCGTGCCCGTTGGAGCACCAGAAGGAGATGCGCAGACGCGGCGCGGACTCGCCGCGCTCGGCCTCGCCCATCGGCCCCGCCCCGACCCGGCTACCTCGGATCGCGTTGCCACTTGCCACGGTCGTAACTCCCTGCGTGATGGTGCCGCGAAGCGAGTCGGCGTGTCGCTTCGTTGCGAGCGCCTCAGTCTACGTAAGGCCCAACGCGCGTCCAGTGGTGGGAGTTACCGCCCCCCGCGCCTAGACGCAAGCCCCATGATAGGCGGCGCTCAGGTGCGCGTACCGAACATGGGGCCTTACGTGCGGATTGTGCGTGTGTGCGAGTCGCGGATCAGCTGTTCGTCTTCATCAGCATGCCGAGGACGATGATGCACGCGAACCACAGCAGACCGATCACCACGGTGATCCGGTCCAGGTTCCGCTCGGCGACCGAGGAGCCGCCGACGGAGGACTGCATGCCGCCACCGAACATGTCGGAGAGACCGCCGCCCTTGCCCTTGTGCATCAGCACCAGCAGCATCATCAGCAGGCTGAAGACGATCAGGGCGATCGAGAACCCCAAAACCACGGCTGGACCAACTTCCTCGGATACGGATGGACTGCGGGGCCGAACCCGGTGCTGAAGCCTCGAACGCGCTCCTCATAACAGTTTCGGCCCCGCCAGGGTACGACGGATCGTCGCTAGCGCCTACTCGCAGGTCTGCTCACTGGTCGCGGAAGCGCACGATCTTGACGAATTCTTCGGCGTCGAGCGAGGCGCCGCCGACCAGCGCGCCGTCGATGTCGGCCTGCGCCATGATCTCGGCCACGTTGCCGGCCTTGACTGAGCCGCCGTACTGGATGCGGACCTGGTCGGCCAGCTCCTGGCTGTACAGCTTGGCGAGCTTGCCGCGGATCGCTGCGCAGACCTCCTGGGCGTCCCCGGAACCGCAGACCTTGCCGGTGCCGATGGCCCAGACGGGCTCGTAGGCGATCACGATCGACTCGGCCTGCTCGGCCGTGACGTCCTTCAGACCGGCCTCGACCTGGGCGAGGGTGTGGGCGACGTGGTTGCCCGCCTCGCGCACGTGCAGCTCCTCGCCGACGCACAGGATCGGGGTCAGGCCGTGCCGGTAGGCGGCCTTGGCCTTGGCGTTGACGATCTCGTCGGTCTCGCAGTGGTACTGGCGGCGCTCGGAGTGGCCGACGACCACGTACGTGCACTTCAGCTTGGCCAGCATCGGACCGGAGATCTCGCCGGTGTAGGCGCCGGAGTCGTGCGCCGAGACGTCCTGGGCGCCGTACTTGATCTTGAGCTTGTCGCCGTCGACCAGGGTCTGCACGGAACGCAGGTCGGTGAAGGGCGGCAGGACGACGACCTCGACGGCCTCGTAGTCCTTGTCGGCCAGGGCGAAGGCGAGCTTCTGGACGTGCGCGATGGCCTCGAGGTGGTTGAGGTTCATCTTCCAGTTGCCCGCCATGATCGGCGTGCGCGTGCTCATGTAGGTCAGTCCTCCAGTGCGGCGAGGCCGGGGAGCGTCTTGCCCTCAAGGTATTCGAGGGAGGCGCCGCCACCGGTCGAGATGTGTCCGAACGCGTTCTCGTCGAAGCCGAGGATGCGCACGGCGGCTGCGGAGTCTCCGCCGCCGACGACCGTGAAGCCCTTCGACTCGACGAGCGCCTGGGCGACCGCCCGGGTGCCCTCGGCGAAGTCGGGGTGCTCGAAGACGCCCATCGGGCCGTTCCAGAACACGGTCGCGGCGTCGGCGAGCTTGGCCGCGTACAGGGCACCGGTCTTCGGGCCGATGTCCAGGCCCAGCTGCCCCTCGGGCATCTGGTCCGCGTCGACCACGGTGTGCTCGGTGGGCGTCTTGGCCTTCAGGTCCGGGAACGCGGGGGCGACCACGACATCGACGGGGAGCAGCAGCTCGACGCCCTGCTTCTCGGCGCGCTCCATGTACTCGGTGACGGCCGGGATCTGGTCCTCCTGGAGCAGGGAGGCGCCGACCTCGTAGCCCTTGGCCTTGAGAAAGGTGAAGGCCATGCCGCCGCCGATGAGAAGGCGGTCGGCCTTGCCGAGCAGCTGGTCGATGACGGCGAGCTTGTCGGAGACCTTGGAGCCGCCGAGCGCGACGACGTAGGGGCGCTCGACGTCCTCGGTGAGCTTCTTCAGGACGCCGACCTCGGTGGTGATGAGGTAGCCGGCGTAGTGCGGCAGCCGGGCCGGGAGGTCGTAGACGGAGGCGTGCTTGCGGTGCACGGCGCCGAAGCCGTCGCCGACGTAGACGTCCGCGAGGGCCGCCAGCTGGTCGGCGAACTCGCCGCGCTCGGTGTCGTCCTTCGAGGTCTCACCGGCGTTGAACCGCAGGTTCTCGATGACGGCGACCTGGCCGGGCTGCAGGCTGTTCACCGCGTCGTGGGCGGCGGGGCCGACGGTGTCCTGGGCGAAGGCGACCGGGGCGCCGAGGAGTTCAGCGAGCCGCTCGGCGGCCTGGAGCAGGGAGAACTTCGGGTCCGGGGCGCCCTTGGGGCGGCCCAGGTGGGAGGCGACGACCACCTTGGCGCCCGCGTCGGCGAGGGCCTTGACGGTGGGCAGGACGGCACGGATGCGGCCGTCGTCGGTGATGAGGCCGTCGGACATCGGCACGTTGAGGTCGGCGCGGACGAAGACCCGCTTGCCGTCGACCCCTTCGGCGAGGAGTTCGTCGATCGTCTTCATGGTTGGGGACTCCTACAGGAGGGCTCTTGATCGTACGAGGGCTGATCGAACCGTAGACGCAGGGTCGATCCTTACGTGCGTCAGGGCTCGGGCGGCGCGACCGTGCGCTGCCCGAGCCCTGCTACCGCATCGAGGTGCCTGCTTGGCCGATCAGAGCTGGTTGCCGACGAAGACCGTGAGGTCGACGAGGCGGTTCGAGTAGCCCCACTCGTTGTCGTACCAGCCGAGGATCTTCACCGTGTTGCCCTCCTGCACCATGGTCAGGGAGGAGTCGAAGGTGCAGGAGGCCGGGTCGCCGACGATGTCCGAGGAGACGATCTGGTCCTCGGTGTACGCCAGGTAGCCGCTCAGGTCGCCGTCCTCGGAGGCCTTCTTGAACGCGGCGTTGACCTCGTCCTTGGTGGTCTCACGCTGAAGCGTCACGACCAGGTCGGTGGCCGAGCCGGTCGGGACCGGGACGCGCATCGCGATGCCGTCCAGCTTGCCCTTGAGCTGCGGGAGCACCAGCGCGGTGGCCTTCGCCGCACCGGTGGTGGTCGGGATGATGTTCTCGGCGGCGGCACGCGCGCGACGCAGGTCCTTGTGCGGGAAGTCAAGGATGCGCTGGTCGTTGGTGTACGCGTGGACCGTCGTCATGAGACCCCGGACGATGCCGAAGTTCTCGTCGAGGACCTTCGCCATCGGCGCCACACAGTTGGTGGTGCAGGAGGCGTTGGAGATGATGTGGTGGTTCGCCGGGTCGTACTTGTCCTGGTTGACGCCCATCACGATGGTGATGTCCTCGTCCTTGGCCGGAGCCGAGATGAGGACCTTCTTCGCGCCACCGGCGATGTGCTTGGCGGCGTCATCCTTCTTGGTGAAGATGCCGGTCGACTCGATGACGATGTCGACGCCCAGCTCACCCCACGGGATGTCGGCGGGGTTGCGCTCCGAGAGCACCTTGATGGTGTGACCGTCGACGGTGATCGTGTCGGCGGTGTGCGTGACCTCCTGCTTCAGGCGACCCAGGATGGTGTCGTACTTCAGCAGGTGAGCGGTGGTCGCGGTGTCACCCAGGTCGTTGACAGCCACGATCTCGATGTCTGCACCCTGCTCCAGCAGCGCGCGGAAGTAGTTGCGACCGATACGACCGAAGCCGTTGATGCCTACGCGGATCGTCACGAACCGATCTCCTCGTTGGTACGCCGGCCATGCGGTGCCGGCGAGCTGTATTTGGGATGTCCCCGACCACCCACGACCCTACCTCCCTGAGGCTCCCGAGGTGACATCCAGATGCCCCATACACGGCGAGGCGGTCCGTACCCGCCAGTAGGGGTACGGACCACCTCGGACCGGAGGCCGAATCACCGCGTTTTGTCACGCAATGCCGACCATATTTCAGCTCGTTGTCACTCGTTCGTGAGCGGGTCGGCTCACTTGTCGGGTGATCTCGCCGTCAGTTGTCGAGTGCCGTCAACGCCTTCTTCACCAGAGCGGCACGCTCGGCGGCCGAGCCGACCTGTTCCAGGCCGAAACCGAGCAGCACGGTGCGGCCGGTGGTGACGGCCCCGTACGTCTTGAACAGGGCTCCCGTGCGCGCCCAGTCCTTGAGGACGGCCGGGCTGCCCGCGGGCGGTCCGGTGACGCTCCAGGGACCCAGTGAGACTTCGAAGCCCTCGGTCTCGGTGGCCGCGCCGCCGACCGCGAGCGAGGCGTCGTCGACGAGGACGCCGTGCCCGCCGGTGCCCGGGTCTGTGAGGTAGCCGATGGAGATCTCGACGGTCTTCCCGGCGTAGGCGCTCAGGTCGAACTTCACGGACTGCCAGCCCGCGGAGCCGCCGGTGAGGCTGTGCCAGGAGCCGGTGGTGCCGCTCGCTGTGCACTGGTTGTTCGCGATGGTCAGATAGTGCTTGAGCCAGGGGTGCTCGGTGATCAGGAAGCCGGCCCCGCACTCGCTCGGTACGGCGTCGCTGGTGGCGCCGCCCGCCTCGGGCAGGGTCGTCCAGTCGTCGGCGCCCGCGGTGTGCGCCTCGACCACCGCGTGGTCGTAGCCGGGCTCGGTGTCCCAGAGCAGCTTGGCGCTCAGGGTCGGCTGGTCGGGGGCGCTGACACCGGTGAGGTCGATGGTGCGGGTGAGGCGCTTGTAGGCGTCGTCGGTGTGGACGGCAGCCGCCATGTACGACCCCGCGTACGGCCCGTACGGGTTGACGGTCCCGGCGAACTGGCCCGCGCCCGCGCTGGCGAACTGGGGGTAGGTGCCGGCGGAGAGCTCGTCGGAGGTCACGGCGTAGGTCCCGGCCTTGTCGAGCGGGTTGGCGGAGGTACCGCTCAGGGCCCCGGCGAAGCCGTTCAGCGCTCCGGAGCCGGTGAAGCCGGTGGCCCCGGGGGTCGAGGTGCGGGAGTAGGCGCCCAGGTAGTACTGGCTGAAGTCGTTGGACGGGGTGCCGTCGCCGAGGTCGACGCTGCCGCCGGCCAGCTCGCCCGCCTCGATCAGCTTGCCGCCCTCGTTGAGATAGGCGCGCAGCTGGAGCTGGGTGTCGTTGCCGGGGCCGCTCGTGCCCGAGTAGTGCACCACGGTCTTGAAGTGCTTCAGCACGCCGAGCGCGTCGGGCGCGCCCTGGGTGGCGACGTCCCAGACGACCGCCCTGTGCCCGGCCGCCTTCAGCGCGTCGACGTAGGTCTGCGCCTGGGTGGCTGCGACGCCTTCCTCGGCGACCACCAGGGTGTCCGCCTTGGGGCGCGCGGCGACGGTGTACGTGAAGTGTGCGCTGGAGACCTTCCTGCCGCTCTTCGTCTCCCCGCTGAACCACACCTCGACCTTGTCGCCCGGTACGCCGTCCTTCACCTTGGCCCGGAACTCGTCGAAGTAGAGGTTGTCCACACCGCCGTAGGTCTCACCGCCCTGCCAGGGCTTGAGCGCCATGTCCAGCGTACGGCCGCCGTTGACGCGGTACTTCAGCTCCTTGTCGCGGATCGCCTTGCGGACGACGACGGAGACCTCCTGGTCGGCGCCGCGCGAGTACGACGTGGCGAACGAGGCCGGGGTGAAGTCGGCGGCGCTCAGGCCGACCGAGGAGACCGGCTGGTCCGGGTGGGCGGCGGTCTCGGCGACGGAGAGCGCGAACGGGATGTTCTTCTCGAACTCGTCCTGGATCAGCTTCTCGTCGTCCGGGAAGTTGAAGACCGACTGGCAGTCGGCGGCCTTCCAGGCATCGTTCGGGTCGATGTTCGAGGCCGTCTGGCAGGTCGACATCTCGGGGGTGAACATCGCCATGCCGTTGACGTTCGAGGCGTGGCCGTCCGCCTCGCCGTTGGTGGTGTACAGCTCCGAGGAGACCTGCGAACGGTAGCCGGGAATCGCCGGGTTGTCCGGGGTACCGGCGAGCGCCTTGTAGAGGACGTCGTCCGGGGTGGGGGTGGCCACCTGCCAGCCGACGCCGTAGAGGAGGAGCTGGGCGGCCGAGTGGTAGTTGATGCCGTACGAGAACCCGACACGCTTCTCGAAGGCGTCCAGCGCCTTGGTCTCGGGCTCGGACTCGGGGCTCGCGCCGCGGTAGGTCTCGCTGGTGGGGTTGGGGGACGAGCCCTCGTCGTCGTAGCCCCACTTGTAGCCGAAGTTGCGGTTGAGGTCGACGCCGTCACCCGTGCTGATGGCACCGTCACCGTTGACGTCCCGCAGGTTCTTGCGCCACAGGCGGGTGTCGGAGTTCTGGAAGGTGTGGTCGTAGCCGTCGGGGTTGGCGGACAGCACGAACCACAGCTCGGTCGCGTCGACGATCTTCTTGACGCGCTTGTCGGTCGTGTAGTTGTCCAGGTAGTAGTGCATCAGCCGGCGGGTCATCTCCGGCGTGATCCACTCGCGCGCGTGCTGGTTGGACACATACAGCACGGACGGCTTCGAACCGTCCTTCGAGTTCTTCGCGCCCTTGGTCAGTTTGAGCGCGAGGATGTCCTGGCCGTCGATCGTCCTGCCGATGGACTCGACCTTGGTGAGGCCGGGATTGGCCTGCGCGGTCCGGAGGATCTCCTCCTTGAGCCCGCCGCTGCCGCTGTACGGGCGGAACACTCCCTGGGAGGCGTCCTCGACACGTGTCGCCGCCCTGGCCGACAGGGTGTGCTCGGTGAGGTCGACGCCCTGCTCCTCCAGGGTCCGGGCCTGCCCGTCGGTGAGATAGACCTCGACTTCGGTCTTGCCGGATCCGGTGATCTGGTCGCCGAGTTCATGGCCGTCCTGGCCGGCCTTGAGCAGCAGGGGAATCTGCTTCTTGGTGACCTCGGCGCGGTAGACCTTGACCTCGTCGGGGCCGGGCTTCGCCGAACCCCCGGTCTGCGCCTGGGCCATGGGTGCGAGTGCGGCTCCGCCGAGCAGGAGCGCGCCGACAGCGAGGATCGATCTCGCTCTGTGTCTCATGTACCCCCCTAGCAGTGGTCCGCCACGGCGGCGAACTTCTGCCAGGCTCATGACACTCCATGATCGAGTCAAGGGGACCTCATAGACAGTTCAGGGTGGCCTAAAAGGGATGCAAATCCCGGTGCCGACGGCCGCTTGGGCCGTCGGCAACCGGTGCGCTGACGGTGCCTCAGACTGCGAGGTTGTCGGCCAGTTCCTCGCTGAGGTTGGCCTCCGTGCCCGGGATGCCCAGGTCGGACGCGCGCTTGTCGGCCATCGCCAGCAGACGGCGGATCCGGCCCGCGACGGCGTCCTTGGTGAGCGGCGGGTCGGCGAGCGCGCCCAGCTCCTCCAGGGAGGCCTGCTTGTGCTCCATGCGCAGCCGGCCGGCCGCCGCGAGGTGCTCGGGAACCTCGTCGGCGAGGATCTCAAGGGCCCTCTGGACCCGGGCGCCGGCCGCGACGGCGGCGCGGGCGGAGCGGCGCAGGTTGGCGTCGTCGAAGTTGGCGAGGCGGTTCGCGGTGGCCCGGACCTCGCGGCGCATCCGGCGCTCCTCCCAGGCCAGCACCGACTCGTGCGCGCCGAGGCGGGTCAGCAGGGCGCCGATCGCGTCACCGTCCCGGACGACCACCCGGTCCACCCCGCGCACCTCACGCGCCTTCGCCGCGATGGACAGCCGGCGGGCGGCGCCGACCAGCGCCAGCGCGGCCTCCGGGCCGGGGCAGGTCACCTCCAGGGAGGAGGAACGGCCGGGCTCGGTCAGCGAGCCGTGCGCCAGGAAGGCGCCACGCCAGGCCGCCTCCGCGTCACAGGTCGCCCCGGAGACGACCTGCGGGGGCAGGCCCCGGATCGGGCGGCCCCGGCCGTCCACCAGCCCGGTCTGGCGGGCCAGCTGGTCGCCACCCGCGACCACACGCACCACGTACCGCGAGCCGCGGCGCAGTCCGCCGGGTGCCATCACGATCAGCTCGGAGCTGTGGCCGAAGATCTCCAGGATGTCCCGCTTGAGGCGCCGGGCCGCCATCGCGGTGTCCAGCTCCGCCTCGATCACGATGCGCCCGCTCACCAGGTGGAGGCCGCCCGCGAACCGCAGAATGGCGGAGACCTCGGCCTTCCGGCAGCAGGTCCGGGTGACGGGTAGCCGGGAGATCTCGTCCTTCACCGCTGCCGTCATCGCCATGGGCCGATCCTTCCATGCATCCGAAAAATACGGTCGTACGCGGCGGCCAACAGCTCCGGATCATGCCGGGGTGATCCGTCGGTCCGGGCCACGGGGCCCAGCTCGACCGCGGCTCCCAGCCGCTTGGCGGCCTCGGTGAGCGAGTCACGGTCGGGCACGGCGGCCTCGTCGGCCAGCACCACGTCCAGGGCGAGTTTAGGGGCGTGTCGCCCCAAAACCTCCAAATGACGCTGCGGTGAAAAGCCTTCGGTTTCACCCGGTTGGGGTGCGAGGTTCAGCGACAGGACCTTCCGGGCCCTGGTCTCGGTGAGCGCGTCGAGGAGATCGGGGACGAGCAGGTGCGGAATCACCGAGGAGAACCATGACCCAGGGCCCAGCACCACCCAGTCCGCGTCCAGGACCGCCTCGACGGCCTCCGGCACGGCCGGCGGGTCGTGCGGCACCAGGTGGACGGACTGCACCTCGCCGGGCGTCAGCGCCACCGTGGCCTGCCCCCGGACGATGTCCACCTCGTCCGGCCGCTCCGGGTTATGCCCCTTGACCTGGGCCTGCAGCTCCAGCGGCACGGCGGACATGGGCAGCACCCGCCCGTGCGCGCCGAGCAGCTTGCCGACCAGGTCCAGGGCCTGCACGTGGTCGCCGAGCTGTTCCCACAGGGCGACGATCAGCAGATTGCCGACCGCGTGCTCGTGCAGTTCGCCCTTGGACTGGAAGCGGTGCTGGATGACCCGGGCCCAGGTCTGGCCCCAGTCGTCGTCACCGCACAGCGCGGCAAGGGCCTTGCGCAGATCACCTGGGGGAAGCACGCCCAGCTCGTCACGGAGGCGCCCGCTGGAGCCGCCGTCGTCGGCCACGGTGACGACGGCGGTGAGGTCGCCGGTGATCCGGCGCAGCGCGGCGAGCGAGGCGGACAGGCCCATGCCGCCGCCCAGGGCGACCACCTTGGGCTGGGCACCGCGCCGGCGCGGCCGGGCGCCGCGGGCCTCGACGGGACGGCCGGCGCGGCTCTCGGGCACCACCCGTCGCAGCCTGCTCAGCCGTGGAGTGCGTCCGGTCACTCGCGCCCCATGTCCCGGTGCACGATTACGGTTTCCACTCCCTCGGCGGCCAGACGGGCAGCGAGCTTCTCGGACACGGCGACCGAGCGGTGCTTGCCGCCCGTGCAGCCGATGGCGATGGTCACATAGCGCTTGCCCTCGCGCCGGTATCCGGTCGCGATCAGCCGCAGCAGCTCGGCGTACCGGTCGAGAAACTCCTTGGCGCCCGGCTGGTTGAAGACGTACGCCGACACCTCCTCGTTGAGGCCGGTGTAGGGGCGCAGCTCCGGAACCCAGTGCGGATTGGGCAGGAACCGCATGTCGGCCACCAGGTCGGCGTCGACCGGCAGGCCGTATTTGAAGCCGAACGACATCACGGTGGCCCGCAGTTCGGGCTCCTCCTCACCGGCGAACTGGGCATCCATCTTGGCGCGCAGCTCGTGCACGTTGAGGCTGGATGTGTCGATCACCAGGTCGGCGTCACCGCGCAGTTCGCGCAGCAGCTCGCGCTCGGCGGCGATGCCGTCGACGATCCGGCCGTCGCCCTGCAGCGGGTGCGGGCGGCGCACCGACTCGAAGCGGCGGACCAGGGCGTCGTCCGAGGACTCCAGGAAGACGATCCGGCGGGTGACGCCCCGGCTGTCGAGGTCGGCCAGGGACTCGCGCAGATTGTCGAAGAAGCGCCGGCCGCGCACGTCGACGACGACCGCGATCCGTGCCACGTTGCCCTGGGAGCGGGCGCCCAGCTCCACCATGGTGGGGATGAGGGCCGGCGGAAGGTTGTCCACGACGAACCAGCCGAGGTCCTCCAGGCACTTCGCCGCCGTCGAACGGCCCGCTCCGGACATGCCGGAGATGATCACCAGCTCGGGGATGGCCGCCTCGGGCACCCCGGCCTGAGTGACGTCCGTGCTCACTTCTGCTCCGTTTTCCTGGACCGCTTTCGCCTCCGCTTCCTGCGGCTGATCCTGGCCCGCCTCGTTGTGCGTTTCCTTGGGCGGACCTTGCGTTTCGCTGAACGCCGGATCTCGCCGGGCTGTGTGCTGTGCGTCGTGCTCGGTCATCTCTCCTGCCCCCGTCGATCGTCCGGGGCGCCCGCGGGTACGGGCTCCCCCGAGGCGTCCGCCGTCGTCTCGGGCGCCTCGTCTTCCCTGTCATCCATGATCTCTCCGGTGGCCGTGTTCACGGCAGGCGCGGCCGGGGCCGCCTGGGCGAGGGCCGCGGCGATGGTCTCGGCCGTCTTGCGGCCTATCCCGGGCACCTCCTGAATCTGCTCGATTGTGGCGGACCGCAGCTTCTTCACCGAGCCGAAATGCTTGATCAACGCCTGTTTGCGGGTCTCGCCGAGGCCCGGTACGTCGTCCAGTGGGCTGGCACGGAAGCGCTTGGCGCGCTTGGTGCGCTGGTAGGTGATGGCGAAGCGGTGCGCCTCGTCGCGGACGCGCTGGAGCAGGTAGAGGCCCTCGCTGGTGCGGGGCAGGACCACGGGGTCGTCGTCCTCGGGCAGCCAGACCTCTTCGAGGCGCTTGGCCAGGCCGCAGACCGCGATGTCGTCGATGCCGAGTTCGTCGAGCGCCCGCTTGGCCGCCGCGACCTGGGGCTGGCCGCCGTCGACCACCACAAGCTGGGGCGGGTAGGCGAACTTCTTGGGACGGCCGTCGTCTTCTTTGAAGCCGTCGATGGGGACGCCGTCACTGTCGTTTCGGGCGTCTGTGGGTGCACCGGTGTCTGGGGGGACGCCGGCGTCCGCGTCCGTGGGTACGCCGGGGTCTGGGGATACGCCGGCGTCCGTGAGGGCGCTTTCCGTGCCGTCCTCCACCCACTCCCCGGTCCTCTCCTTCTCGGCGAGGTAGCGGCGGAAGCGGCGGGTGATCACCTCGTGCATGGAGCGCACGTCGTCCTGGCCGGCGAAGCCCTTGATCTGGAAGCGGCGGTACTCGCTCTTGCGCTGCAGGCCGTCCTCGAAGACGACCATGGAGGCCACCACGTCGTCGCCCTGGAGATGCGAGATGTCGTAGCACTCGATACGCAGCGGGGCGCTGTCCAGGTCCAGGGCGTCGGCGATCTCCTCCAGGGCCCGGGAGCGGGTGGTGAGGTCGGAGGCGCGCTTGGCCTTGTGCAGGGCGAGCGCGTGCTGGGCGTTGCGCTGCACGGTCTCCATCAGGGCCTTCTTGTCGCCGCGCTGCGGGATGCGCAGCGAGACGTTCGACCCGCGGCGGCCGGTGAGCCACTCCTGGACCGGCTCGACCGGGTCGGGCAGGGCCGGGACCAGCACCTCCTTGGGGACGGCGTCCCCCGTCTCCTCGCCGTAGAGCTGCTGGAGGGCGTGCTCGACGAGCGCCCCGGTGGTGACGTCCTCCACCTTGTCCGTCACCCAGCCGCGCTGACCGCGCACGCGCCCGCCGCGCACATGGAAGATCTGGACGGCCGCCTCCAGCTCGTCCTCCGCGACGGCGATCAGGTCGGCGTCGGTCGCGTCGGCGAGCACGACCGCGTTCTTCTCCATGGCCTTCTTCAGGGCCTCGATGTCGTCGCGCAGCCGGGCGGCCCGCTCGTACTCCATCTCCTCGGCGGCCACCGCCATCTGCTTCTCCAGACGGCGGAGGTAGGTGCCCGTGCGGCCGGCCATGAAGTCGCAGAACTCCTCGGCCAGTTCGCGGTGGTCCTCGGGGGAGATCCGGCCGACGCAGGGGGCCGAGCACTTGCCGATGTAGCCGAGCAGGCAGGGGCGGCCGGTGCGGGCGGCGTTCTTGAACACCCCGGCGGAGCAGGTGCGCACCGGGAACACGCGCAGCAGCAGGTCGACGGTGTCCCGGATCGCCCACGCGTGGCCGTACGGCCCGAAGTAGCGGACGCCCTTCTTCTTGTGACCGCGCATCACCTGGACACGCGGGAACTCCTCGTTCATCGTCACCGCGAGGTACGGGTAGCTCTTGTCGTCGCGGTACTTGACGTTGAACCGGGGGTCGTACTCCTTGATCCAGGAGTACTCCAGCTGTAGCGCCTCGACCTCCGTGGACACCACGGTCCACTCCACGGACGCGGCGGTGGTGACCATCGTCCGGGTGCGGGGGTGCAGGCTCGCCAGGTCCTGGAAGTAGTTCGCCAGGCGCTGGCGCAGGCTCTTCGCCTTTCCGACGTAGATCACCCGGCGGTGCTCGTCACGGAACCTGTACACCCCGGGAGAGTCCGGGATCTGTCCCGGCTGGGGGCGGTAGCTGGAGGGGTCGGCCATATCTCACACCCTACTGGCGCGCACCGACACCGCGACGGGCCTGTGGACAACCCCCGGCGGGGCCGACGGGACCGGCGAGCGTCCGGGAATGCGGGGCAGGGGACGGAAGGGGCGCCGGGGCGTGCGGGGCGCGGGAGCGCGGGGTGACAGGGCAGAGGAGGCTCGGCGGACGGCGGGGCTGCCGGGAGAAGAGGGCTCCTGGGGTGTCCTGGACGCCGAGCGCAGAGAGCTCTCGGGGCATCCGGAACGCTGAGGTAAGAGGGCTCCGGGGTACCCGGACGCTGAGGAAAAGAGGGCTTCCTTCGGACCTCCGGTAACGCTGGGCTGACAGGGCAGAGGGGCATCGGAGCACCCGGGAACAGTGGGCCGACAGGGCAGAGGCGGCGGGGTGTCGGAGGCGCGGCGCACCGGCCGGGGTCCGGGGGACGCGGGACGGCGGCGGCATCTGCCCCGATGCGCGAGCCCAGGCCACTCGTGGTGCGGCTCTCCGCCGTCAGATCGAGATCCTCGCGCTCCGGGGCACGGCCGCCAGGACGGCGCCCGCCCCGGAAGCCGATCTCGGAATCGGCCACCTCGGTGGCATCGCGAGCCGGCCCGGCTTCCCGCGCACGCGTGCCCGGGCCGTGAGCGACGCGGAGCCGTTGAGCCGATCGCAACGGACCTTGCGCGGCTTCCTCCCCAAATCGGCGCCCTGCCCGCGACCAGGCTTCGGTCTCCCGGACGACAACGGCGCCCTCTCCCCCGCACGAACCTTCCGGCGACGGGGTCACGCCTCGGCCAGGTGGGCGCCCTCGGCCGATCGAAGGTGTTGTCGGGGATTGGTCAACACGCTTCAATGCGGGGGAACTCGGGGCCGTGAGCGACGGCCTGCGGAAGCGGCGTACCCAGGTGCGGCCGCACCGACGCCGACGGGGTGGCCCCGGACCCGCACCAACGGCCTGACCAGCCGTTGTGAAGCCATAAGAGAAAGGCCCCCCTGCATGCGGCACGGCATACAGCACGCGGACGTCGCCACCGCGGAACTGGACTCGGCCCTGCGGGGCGGCCCCTTCCATGTGGCCCTGCGCGCCGCGATCGCCGCTCGCGGGTTGCCGCTTCAGCGCGTGCAGCACCATCTGTCGCGCTACGGGGTGAAAGTGGGCGTCACCAGCCTGAGTTACTGGCAGCAGGGGGCCCGCCGCCCCCAGCGCCCGGAATCACTGCGGGCCGTCCGCGCACTGGAGGAGATACTCCAGCTCCCGGACGAGTCCCTGATCCGGCTGCTCTCCGATAGCGACCAGGGCCCGGCCGTACGCCGCCCCGCCGCCCGCTCCTACCGCTCCCTGATCGAGGCCTCCGACGTCCTGGACCGACTGCAGGCCGAGCTCGGCTGGTCACTCGACGGCGGTCTGCACACGCTGGGCCACCACGAGCGCGTGCGGATCGGCGCTCACCGCGAACTGGCCGCCCGTGAATCGCAGCACATCGTGCGCGCCCACCGGGACGGCGTCGACCGCTTCGTGGCCGTGCACCACGGCGACCCCGGCTGTGCCCCGCAGCACATGACCGTGCGCGCCCTGGAGAACTGCCGCACCGGACGCGTCCGTTCGGACCCGGAGACCGGCCTTCTCGTCGCCGAGCTTCTCTTCGGCACCCGCCTGCGCTCCGGAGACACCTTTCTCTTCCGCTACGCCGTGGAGGACGGCACGGCCGGTGTCTCCCGCGAGTACGTCCGCGACTTCGGCTTTCCCGGCGGCCAGTACACCCTCCAGGTGCGGTTCGCCGCCGACTCGTTGCCCACGCGCTGCCACAGGTTCGCCCAGCACTCCGCGGCGGCCCCGCGCACCGGTCGGCAGGCCCTGCCGCTGAGCGGGCTGCATCGCTCCGTCCACCTGGTCGAGCCCCGGGTACGGCCGGGTCTTCTCGGGATCGGCTGGGACTGGGAATGACCCGCCGCTGACCCGGGTCCCCTCCGATCAGGCGCCCGGCCCCGCCACGATCCGGCCGTTCGCGACCTTGACCGGCAGCTCGTTCAACGGCTCGGTGGCCGGCGGTCGCACCACCTTTCCGGTGACCGCGTCGAACTCACTGCCGTGGCAGGGGCAGACCAGCGTCGTGCCCTGGAGCTTGTTGATCGGGCACCCCGCGTGCGTGCAGATCGTGCTGTATGCCTTGAGGGCGCCGTCGGCGGATCGGCTGGCGACGACGTTGTGCTCCGGGTAGAGCTTCGCGCCGCCCTTGGCGACCTCGCTCTCGGCTCCGAGGTCGACCGGGGCGGTCGGCGTCGCGTCAGCCGAGGCTCCGCCGCCGGGAGCCGAGCAGGCGGCCAGCCCAAGGCCGGCGACCGGGCTGACCGCCGCCCCGCGCAGGACGGTACGGCGGCTCGCGGAGGGCTGGGCGGGCATGAGGAGCTCCAGGCGGGTGGGGCGGTGGCGGGACAGAGCGACGATACCTGGGCGGATCGTCCCGCTTCGGGGTGGGTCGGGCTGTGGGCGAGGGTGAGACGGGTGTGAGGGCGGGGGCACCCGGGGCCGGGCGAGTATGAGCTGGGAGAGTTCACCCAACCGGACGTAAACGCTTGCGTAAGCGTTTACGCGGCGGTTCCGGTGGGGTAGCTTCCCGGCCGAGGCCCGTGGCAGCCGGGAGGGAACCGAGGGGCCTCGTCAGGCGGGACGAAGAACCTTACCCAAGGGCGAGACGCGAAGGAGGGGAGCTCCATGCCCACCATGTCCGACGTCGCCCGGAGTGCCGGTGTCTCCGTGGCGACCGTCTCCCATGTGCTCAACGAGACGCGTCCTGTGCTGCCCCACACCCGTCAGGCGGTGCTCGACGCCATCGAGGAACTGGGCTACACCCACAACGCCCTCGCCCGCTCCCTGGTGACCTCCCGCACCCGCTCCATCGGGCTCGCCGTGTCGGCGATCAGCAACCCCTACTTCACCGGGATCCTCCAAGGCGTCGAGGCCGCTGTCCTGGAGCGCGGCTACAGCCTGCTCATCGCCGATCCGCACGACGACCCCGTCCACGAACGCAAGGTCGCCCAGCTTCTGCACGAGCGCCGCGTCGACGGCTTGATCGTCGCGCCCTCCGCCGACCCGCGCGAACTCCTCGCCTACCTCGGCCGGCACGCCGTGCCGACCGTCCTCCTCGACCGGGTGATCGACGGCCGCGCGGACGCCGCCCCGCGCTTCGACCAGGTCTGCGCCGAGAGCACCGAGCCGACGGCCCGGCTCGTCACCCACCTCGCCGGTCTCGGGCACCGCCGGATCGGCCTGGTCGCGGGGCTGCCCGGGCTCAGCACCACCGGTGAACGGATCACCGGCTACCGGCAGGGGCTCGCCGCCGCCGGGCTGCCCCTCGACGAAGGCCTGGTTGTCCCCGGCAACTCCGAGTCCGCCGGAGCCGAGCAGGCCACCGCCGCCCTGCTGTCGCTGGCCGCGCCGCCCACGGCGCTTGTCACCGCCAACAACGCGATGACCATCGGCGCCCTGCGCGCCCTGCGCGCACACGGCCTGTCCGTGCCGGACGACATCGCCCTGTGCTGCTTCGACGACTTCGCCTGGGCCGACCTGTTCTCGCCCCGCCTCACCGCCGTCGCCCAGCCCAGCAGAGAGATCGGCGCCGAAGCGGTCCGGGTGCTCCTCGACCGGCTGGCCAACCCCGACCGGCCCGTCAGGACCGTACGGCTTCCGTGCGCCCTCGTGCACCGGACGTCGTGCGGCTGCCAGGAGGAGGACGGTGGGGCGGCGGCGACCGCGCGGTGCCGGTCGGACCGGTCGGACCGGTCGAGTCAGCGGTCCGCACGCTCTCAGCAGGTCCCGCAGTTCGGGCATCTCCAGCATCCCGAGCACCCCGAGGAAGGAACGCTCTCGTGATCGTCGTCGCCGGTGAAGCACTGATCGACCTGGTACCGCAGGGCACGGGCGCCCTCGCGCCTCTGCAGCCGGCGCTCGGCGGCGGGCCGTACAACACGGCCGTGGCCCTGGGCCGCCTCGGCTCCCCCACCACGTTCTGCTCCCGCACCTCGTACGACGCCTTCAGCGAAGCCCTGCTGGACGGGCTGCGGCGCGCGGGTGTCGATGTCTCCCTGGTGGAGCGCGGCCCGGAACCGACCACCCTCGCGGCCGCCACGATCGACGCGCGCGGCTCCGCCTCCTACTCCTTCTACGTCGACGGCACCGCCGACCGCCTGTTCACCGCCCCCGCCGGCCTCCCCGCCACGACCCGCGCCGTCTCCTTCGGCACGCTCTCGCTCGTCCTGGAACCGGGGGCGAGCGCCTACGAGAAACTGATGCGCGGTGCGGCCGGGCAGGGTCTGTTCACGGCCCTCGACCCGAACATCCGGGCAGGTCTGATCACGGACCCGGACGCCTACCGGGCGCGCTTCAAGAGCTGGCTGCCCTCGGTGACCCTCCTCAAGCTCTCGGAGGAGGACGCGCTGTGGCTGGGCGGCACCCCGCGCGAGTGGCTGGCGTCGGGCCCCTCGGCAGTGGTGGTCACCCACGGCGGTGACGGTCTCAGCGCCTTCACCCCCGACGGCACCGTGTACGCCATCCCCGGTGAGGAGGTCGACGTCGTGGACACGATCGGCGCCGGCGACACCGTGAACGCGGCTCTGCTGCATGGACTCGCCGCCCAGGACGCCCTGTCCGCCGAGGCGCTCGCGGGACTGGGCGCCGACGGCTGGACAAGGCTGCTGCGATTCGCGGCGCGGGCAGCCGCGATCACCTGTTCCCGGGCGGGTGCGGAGCCGCCGTACGCCTCCGAACTCGGGGACCTGTAGAGGACGTTCGGCTGCTCGCTCGCCGATTCACCGCTTTCGGTGATTCCTCTGATTCCGCTGTTGATGAGTCAAGGTTCGTCGTCGCCGCGCAGATCGGGCGGCTGATCGTGCAACGAGCGGCGCCCCACGGGAAGTTCCCGCGGGGCGCCGCACTTCTCTGGATTTGTCCGGCCGGGTTGGCCGGCGGCCTCAGGCCTTGCGGCCCCTCGTCGCCTTCTTCGCGGGCGCCGTCTTCCTCGTGGCTCCGGCCGCCTTCTTCGTGGCCGTGTTGTTGGCGGTCGTGGCGGTCGCCGTCCTCTTCGCCGTCGACTTGGCCGCCACCGTCTTCTTCGCCGCCGTCTTGCGCGGGGCCTTCACGGAGCTGGCGTCGCTGATGCGATCGGCGCCGAGGATCTCGCGCAGGAACTTCCCGGTGTGGCTGGCCGGGACGGCCGCGACCTCCTCGGGCGTACCCTCCGCGACCACGAGTCCGCCGCCGGCACCGCCTTCCGGACCCATGTCGACGACCCAGTCGGCGGTCTTGATCACATCGAGGTTGTGCTCGATGACGATGACCGTGTTGCCCTTGTCGACGAGGCCGGCCAGGACCTTCAGCAGCTTGCTGATGTCCTCGAAGTGCAGACCGGTGGTCGGCTCGTCCAGGACGTAGACCGTGCGCCCGGTGGAGCGCTTCTGCAGCTCGCTGGCGAGCTTCACCCGCTGCGCCTCACCGCCGGACAGGGTGGTCGCGGACTGGCCGAGGCGGACATAGCCAAGACCGACGTCGTTCAGCGTCGCGAGGTGGCGGTTGATCGCCGGGACGGCCTCGAAGAAGTTCATGGCTTCCTCGATGGGCATGCTCAGGACCTCGGCGATGGACTTGCCCTTGTAGTGGACCTCCAGCGTCTCCCGGTTGTACCGGGCTCCGTGGCAGACCTCGCACGGGACGTAGACGTCCGGGAGGAAATTCATCTCGATCTTGATGGTGCCGTCGCCCGCGCAGTTCTCGCAGCGGCCGCCCTTGACGTTGAAGGAGAAGCGGCCCGGCTGGTAGCCGCGGACCTTCGCCTCGGTGGTCTCGGCGAACAGCCTGCGGATGTGGTCGAAGACACCGGTGTACGTCGCCGGGTTCGACCGTGGGGTGCGGCCGATGGGCGACTGGTCGACGTGCACGACCTTGTCGACGAGGTCGTCGCCGTCCACGCGTGTGTGCCTGCCGGGGACGTTCCGCGCACCGTTCAGCTCACGGGCCAGGTGCGTGTACAGGATGTCGTTGACCAGCGTCGACTTGCCGGAGCCGGACACGCCCGTGACGGCCGTGAACACGCCCAGCGGGAAGGACACGTCGATGTCCTGGAGGTTGTTCTCGCGGGCGCCGTGCACCGTGAGCCGGCGGGACGGGTCATGCGGGCGGCGGATGTCGGGCAGCGGGATCGACTTCTTGCCGGACAGGTACTGGCCGGTCTGCGACTCCTCGTTGGCAAGCAGTTCCTTGAGGGAGCCGCTGTGCACGACATTGCCGCCGTGCTCGCCCGCGCCGGGGCCGATGTCGACGACCCAGTCGGCAACCTTGATGGTGTCCTCGTCGTGCTCGACCACGATGAGCGTGTTGCCCATGTCACGGAGCCGGACCAGGGTCTCGATCAGCCGGTGGTTGTCGCGCTGGTGCAGGCCGATCGACGGCTCGTCGAGGACGTACAGGACGCCCACGAGACCGGAGCCGATCTGGGTGGCCAGGCGGATGCGCTGGGCCTCCCCGCCGGAGAGCGTGCCTGCCGCGCGGTTCAGCGAGAGGTAGTCCAGGCCGACGTCGACCAGGAACCGCAGCCGCTCGTTGACCTCCTTCAGGACGCGCTCGGCGATCTTCTTGTCGCGTGTGTTGAGCTTGAGCTCGCCCAGGAATTCCGCGCAGTCGCTGATGGACATCGCCGAGACCTCGGCGATCGACTTCTCCATGATCGTGACCGCGAGGACGATCGGCTTCAGGCGGGTGCCCTCACAGGTCGGGCAGGGCACCTCGCGCATATAGCCCTCGAAGCGCTCGCGGCTGGCGTCGCTCTCGGCCTCACTGTGCCGGCGCTTGACGAAGGGCACAGCACCCTCGAAGGGCGTGGTGTACAGGCGCTCGCGCCCGTACCGGTTGCGGTAGCGGACCTCGATCTGTGTCTTGTGGCCGTAGAGCAGGGCCTTCTTGGCACGCTGCGGCAGTCCGGCGAATGGGATGTCGGTGCGGAATCCCAGCGCGTCCGCGAGGGCACCGATCAGACGGCTGAAGTAGTCCTTGGTGTGCCCGTGCGACCAGGGGTGGATGGCGCCCTCGTCGAGCGACTTCTCCTCGTCCGGGACGATCAGCTCCGGGTCGACCTCCATGCGCGTGCCGATGCCGGTGCACTCGGGGCAGGCGCCGAAGGGCGAGTTGAACGAGAAGGAGCGGGGCTCCAACTCCTCGAAGGACAGGTCGTCGTACGGGCAGTACAGGTGCTCCGAGTACATGCGCTCGCGCTCGGGGTCGTCCTCGGGGAGGTCGACGAAGTCGAGCACCACCATGCCGCCGGAGAGGCCGAGCGCGGTCTCCACGGAGTCGGTGAGGCGACGCTTGGCGGTGTCCTTCACGGTGAGACGGTCGACGACCACCTCAATGGTGTGCTTCTCCTGCTTCTTCAGCGTCGGCGGCTCGGAGAGCTGGACGGTCTCGCCGTCCACGCGCGCGCGGCTGTAGCCCTTGGTCTGGAGATCGGCGAAGAGGTCGACGAACTCGCCCTTGCGCTCACGCACCAGCGGCGAGAGCACCTGGAAGCGGCTCCCCTCCGGCAGTTCCAGCACCTTGTCGACGATGGCCTGCGGCGACTGGCGCGAGATCGGGCGGCCGCACTCGGGGCAGTGCGGCTTGCCGATGCGCGCGAAGAGCAGACGCAGGTAGTCGTAGACCTCGGTGATGGTGCCGACCGTCGAGCGCGGGTTGCGCGAGGTCGACTTCTGGTCGATGGACACCGCCGGGGACAGACCCTCGATGAAGTCCACGTCCGGCTTGTCCATCTGCCCGAGGAACTGGCGGGCGTACGAGGAGAGCGACTCCACGTAGCGACGCTGGCCTTCGGCGAAGATCGTGTCGAAGGCCAGGGAGGACTTGCCCGATCCGGACAGACCCGTGAAGACGATGAGCGAGTCACGAGGCAGGTCGAGCGAGACATTCTTCAGGTTGTGCTCGCGCGCGCCACGGACGATGAGACGGTCGGCCACAGCCGGTCCGCACCTTTCTTGAGAGAAGTGACAGGGGCAGGGCCCCGTGCTTCTCAGACTAGGGGGAGCCACTGACAACGCCGGTTGGATTCCTGGATGCGTAAACAACCCCGGACCATCCAGCATGCCCGACGCCACCACCGACGATATAGCACGCGCATTCGATTCCCGGACCACGCGCGAACCCTTCACCCGAAGGGGTGGCGGGACTAGTGTCAGCCCCATGATTGATCACGCTCATGACCTGGCGTCTGTACAGGAAGCGACGGACCGGCTCCTCACCGCAGTCGCCCAACTGGACAACGCGTCCGTGACGCGACCGTCACGGCTGCCCGGCTGGTCCGTCGGTCATGTCCTGGCCCACCTTGCCCGCAACGCGGACGCGCTCACGAACGTCCTCGAGGGACGTCCCATGTACGTCTCCGGCGTGGCCCGGGACGCCGACATCGACCGTGACGCACCGCGCCCGCTCGACGCCCAGCTCGCCGACCTGCGCGAGAGCGATGTCCGTTTCCGGGCCAGAGGGGCCGCGCCGGCCGACTGGACGCGCACGGTGGAGCTGCGCAGCGGGGTCACGGACTCGGCGGCACGGGTGCCGTTCCGGCGCTGGGTCGAAGTCGAGCTGCACCATGTCGACCTCGGGATCGGCTATGAGCTGGAGGATCTTCCGAAGGAGCTCACCGAACGGGAGATCGACTTCCTGGCAGAACGCTTCGGCGGCCACCGGGACGTCCCCTCGACCGGACTGCGCAGCGACGGCGGCGGCGTCTGGACGACGGGCGGTGGCGCCCCCGGAGGCCCGATCGCGGTCGAGGCAAGCGCCGCCGATCTGCTCGGCTGGCTCGCCGGCCGCCGCGACGGCTCGGCCCTGACGGTGCGGGGCGGCGCCCTGCCCGCGCTTCCTCCGCTGTAGCGCACGGCACCTCGCCGACCACTCCCCCTATAGGCTGACCGCCATGACGTACAGCGGAGAGGTGACGGTCGGCGGGCCGGCGGACGTGCACGAGCTCAAGGACCTGATGATCACCAAGATCGCGGTCGGGCCGATGGACAACAACGCCTATCTGCTGCGCTGCCGCGCCACGGACGAGCAACTGCTGATCGACGCGGCCAACGACGCGGAGACACTCCTGGGGATGATCGGTGACGACGGCATCGCGTCCGTCGTCACCACGCACCAGCACGGCGACCACTGGCAGGCGCTGGCCGAGGTCGTCACCGCCACCGGCGCGCGGACGTACGCGGGCCGGGAGGACGCCTCCGGAATCCCGGTCACCACTGACGTCCCCGTCGACGACGGCGATGTCATCCGGGTCGGCCAGGTCGAACTGACCGCCCGCCATCTCGTCGGCCACACCCCCGGCTCCATCGCCCTGGTCTACGACGACCCGCACGGCCATCCGCACGTCTTCACCGGGGACTGCCTCTTCCCCGGCGGGGTCGGCAACACCCGTAAGGACCCGAAGGCGTTCGCCAGCCTGATCCACGACGTCGAGACGAAGATCTTCGACGTGCTGCCGGACGAGACCTGGGTGTACCCGGGGCACGGCAACGACACCACGCTGGGCACCGAGCGCCCGCACCTGCCGGAGTGGCACGCGCGCGGGTGGTGAGCCCCGGGGGGCGCGGTTGGTGAGCGCCGGGGGCGCGCGCCATGGGCGTGAGCCGTGCGTGTGAGCCGTGCGTGTGAGCCGTGCGTGTGAGCCGTGCGTGTGAGCCGTGCGTGTGAGCCGTGCGTGTGAGCCGTGCGTGTGAGCGCGAAGCCTGGCGTACGGGTCTCAGCGCACCCGGGCATACGGGCCTCGACACGCCCGGCGCCCGGTTCTCAACTCACTCCCGGCGCAGACACCTTCACCCGCGCCCCGCGCATGAGACCTCGCACGCCCCGCGCGGACCCATCGCGCGCCCCGTGTGAACGGTTCGCACGCGGCGGGGCTCAGCGCACGCTCCCCGCGCGCGTCGTTGCGCGGTCAACTGGTAGCAGCCCCGCACAGGATGACGGCTCCTGAGCGGTACGGGCCGCCGGTCACCATTCCCCCGCCCTCGGCCGGCGGCCCCGGCCGTGTCCACCTCGCAAGCCGCAACAGGCAACGTTCACATGACCGCAACACCGGTTCCCAGTATGCGGACAAATACCCTCTTGACCTGGACAGACGCGGCGTTCGCTGCCACTCTCCCGCCATGCATCCTGCCCCGAGCGCACTGCGCCGCGCTGTCGCCGCCGCCACCATAGCCCTGGTCGCCACCGCTGTCGGCTGTGCTCCGCAGCCGGACGAGAAGGCGTCCGGCGCGTCCTCCTCGTCGGCCGGAACCACCTGCGCCCAGGGCAAGTTGGGCACCAGGTCCTCCGGCAAGCTGACGATCGCGACGGACGAACCGGCGTACGCGCCGTGGTTCAAGGACGACAAGCCGGCCAACGGCGAGGGCTTCGAGTCGGCGGTCGCGTACGCCGTGGCGAAGCGGCTGGGGTACGGCAAGAGCGCGGTCGTCTGGCAGAGCGTGCCGTTCAACAAGGCTTTCGCGCCCGGGGTGAAGACCTTCGACTTCGACATCAACCAGGTGTCCATCAGCGCCGAGCGCAAGAAGGCCGTGGACTTCTCGTCGGGTTACTACGACGTGCGTCAGGCGGTCATCGCGCTCAAGGACAGCAAGGCCGCGAAGGCGACGAGCGTCGCCGGTCTGAAGGGCTTGAAGCTGGGCGCGCAGGTCGGCACCACCAGCCTCGACTACATCACCGATGTGGTGAAGCCGTCGCAGCAGGCCGCCGTGTACGCGAAGAACGACCAGGCCAAGTCGGCGCTGAAGAACGGCCAGGTGGACGCGATCGTCACCGACCTCCCGACCGCGTTCTACATCACCTCGGCGGAGGTGACGAACGCCAGGATCGTGGGCCAGTTCGAGAACCAGGGCGGCACGCCCGAGCAGTTCGGTCTGGTCCTCGACAAGGGAAGCGCGCTGACCTCGTGCGTGACCGGCGCGGTCGACGCGCTGCGCAAGGACGGCACCCTGGCGAAGCTGGAGAAGCAGTGGCTCTCCGACGCCGTCGACGCCCCGGTGCTCAAGTGACCGTCACGAAGGACGAGTCCGGCCGGGAGGGCGCGGACGGCACCAGTGGCATGTCCGCGCACGGGGACGACGGTTACACCCCGTCCGGACGAAGGCTGGAGCGGGAGCGCTACCAGCGCGTCCGCGCCCGCCGCGCCACCGCGGTCGCCGCGTTCTCCACGCTGGTCACGGCGGCGGTGCTCTACCTCGTCGTCGTCAACGCGCCCGGCTGGCCGCGCACCAAGGAGACGTTCTTCAACGGGCAGTACGCGCGCGAGGCGTTTCCGAAGGTCCTCGAAGGACTGTGGCTGAACGTCCGGTTGCTGGTCGTCTGCGGTGCCGCCGTACTGGTCCTCGGCATGCTGATCGCCATCGCCCGTACGCTGCGCGGGCCGGTGTTCTTCCCGCTGCGGGCGCTCGCGGCGGCGTACACCGACTTCTTCCGCGGGCTGCCGCTGATCATCAACCTGATGATCGTGGTGCTGGGTGTCCCGGCGCTTCGGCTGCAGGGCGTGACGGTCGATCCGGTGCTGCTGGGGGGTACGGCGCTGACGCTGACGTACTCCGCCTATGTCGCCGAGGTGTTCCGCGCGGGCATCGAGTCGGTCCACCCCTCGCAGCGCGCGGCGGCCCGCTCGCTCGGCCTCACGAACCGGCAGGCCCTGCGCTACGTCGTGCTTCCACAGGCTGTACGGCGTCAGGTACCGCCGCTGCTGAACGACCTGGTGTCGCTCCAGAAGGACACCGGTCTCGTGTCGATCGGCGGTGCGATCGACGCCGTCCGGGCGGCGGACATCATCGTGGGCCGCAGCCTCAACTACACGCCGTACATCGTGGCCGGGCTGGTCTTCGTGGCGCTGACCATCCCGATGACCCGCTTCACGGACTGGGTGACGGCCAGGATGGACCGGCAGCAGGCCCAGGGAGGTTCCATATGAGCAACGCACCTGTCCTGCGCATGGAGTCCGTCCGCAAGACCTTCGGCGGTTCGGTGGTCCTGCGGGACGTGGACCTGGAGGTCGCCCCGCACACGGTGACGGCGCTGATCGGCGCGTCCGGATCCGGCAAGTCGACGCTGCTGCGCTGTACCAACCTCCTTGAGGAGATCGACGACGGCGCGATCTGGCTGGACGGCGAGGAGATCACCGACCCGCGCGCTGACGAGGACGCGGTGCGCCGTCGTATCGGCGTGGTCTTCCAGGCGTACAACCTCTTCCCGCACATGTCCGTGCTGGACAACGTCACCCTGGCGCCGCGCCGGGTGCACGGCGTCTCCCGTGCGGAGGCCGAGGAGCGGGCCAGGGAGCTCCTGGAGCGCCTCGGACTGGGCGGCAAGGCCGGCGCCTACCCCGACCGGCTGAGCGGCGGTCAGCAGCAGCGTGTGGCGATCGTGCGCGCCCTGGCGGTGCGGCCCCGGCTGCTGCTGCTCGACGAGATCACCGCCGCCCTCGACCCGGAGCTGGTGGGCGAGGTCCTCACCGTGGTCAGGGATCTGAAGGACGACGGCATGACCATGGTGCTGGCGACGCACGAGATGGGCTTCGCCCGGGACGTCGCAGACCAGGTGTGCTTCCTGGACGGCGGTGTCGTACTGGAACACGGCACCGCGGAGCAGGTGTTCGGTGACCCGCAGCAGGAACGCACCCGGCGCTTCCTGCGGCGGATCGTGGAGGCAGGTCGGCTCTGAGGCGTCACGCGTCGGCGTTGGCGGCGCCGGCCAGCGCCGCCACCCGCTCCACGCCGAACACATAGCCCTGCACACCGCATCCGGCGATCACGCCGTCGGCACGCAGGGAGACATAGGAGTGGTGCCGGAACGACTCGCGCTTGTGGATGTTGGAGATGTGGACCTCCAACACGGGCATGCCGTCACAGGTGTTGAGGGCATCCAGGATGGCGACCGAGGTGTGCGAGTAGGCGCCCGGGTTGATGACGATTCCGCAGTGGTTCAGGCGCGCCTCGTGGATCCAGTCGACCAGTTCGCCCTCGTGGTTGGACTGCCGGAAGTCCACGGTGCCGCCGTGCGCGGCCGCCGCCTTGGCGCAGAGGGCCTCGATGTCGGCGAGTGTGTCGGAGCCGTAGATCTCGGGCTGGCGCTGGCCGAGCAGGTTCAGGTTGGGCCCGTTGAGGATCATGATCGGGGCGTTGGCCAGGGTGCGGGGCACGCTTCCTCCGGTCCGTTCGAATGATGAGCGGCCCTGGGAGGACCGCGGCTCAGACCGGTTTATCACGGTGCGCCGAGGCGCCCGTGAAGGGCGCCGTGCGCCCCCGTAACTCACGGTCACCGTGGGTAGTTGTCGCGACATGCACGATGTACGCACTGTAAGGGCTCCCTCGATGCTGCGGCTGGCGGCCGCCTCGCTCGCCGGGACCGCTATCGAGTTCTACGACTTCTTCGTCTACGGCACCGCCGCGGCGCTCGTCCTGGGGCTGCTGTTCTTCCCTACGTTCTCACCGCTCGCGGGGACGCTGGCGGCGTTCGGGACGTTCGGTGTGGGGTTCGTGGCCCGGCCGCTGGGCTCGGTGCTGTTCGGGCACATCGGGGACCGGCGTGGCCGGCGTCCGGTCCTGGTGGCGTCCCTGCTGCTGACCGGCGCCTCGACGGTCGCGGTCGGCTGTCTGCCGACGTACGGCACGATCGGCGTCGCCGCGCCCGTACTGCTGCTCGTGCTGCGCTTCCTGCAGGGGCTGGGGCTCGGCGGGGAGTGGGGTGGGGCGGTGCTGCTGACCGCGGAGCACGCGCCCGCCGGGCGGCGCGCCCTGTGGTCGAGCTTTCCGCAGATCGGCCCGGCCGTCGGTTTTCTGCTCGCCAACGGCGTGATGCTGGCCCTGTCTGCGTCTTTGTCCGAAGCGCAGTTCGCGCAGTGGGGGTGGCGGGTGCCGTTCTGGGCGGCGGGAGCGCTGGCGCTGAGCGGGCTGTGGCTGCGTTCGTCGCTCGCCGAGAGCCCCCGGTTCCTGGAGCTCGACGAGCACGCGCGCGTGCCGTTCGCCGATGTCGTACGGCATCACTGGCGGCTGGTGCTGCTGACGGCGGGGGCGCTCGCGGTCGGGTACGCGGTGTTCTACGCGGTGACCACCTGGTCGCTGGCGTACGGGACGGACCGGCTCGGGGTGAGCCGTACCGTCATGCTGATCTGCATCATGGCCGCCGTGGTGGTGAAGGGCTCGCTCACGCCGGTGATGGCCCTGCTGGGCGACCGCTACGGGCGGCGGCCGCTGTGCCTGGTGGGGTGTGCGGCCTCGACGCTGTGGATGTTCCCGATGGTCGCGCTGCTGGCGACCGGTGAGCCCCTGCTGATGTTCCTGGGGTTCGCGGGCGCGCTGGTCTCCTTCATCACCATGTTCTCGGTCGTCGCCGCCTATCTGCCGGAGCTGTACGAGCCCCGGGTGCGCTGCACCGGCGCCGCCTTCGGCTACAACCTGGGCGGGGTCCTCGGAGGCGCGCTCACACCGATCGCGGCGACGGCGCTTGCGGAGCACAGCGGGCGGGTGCCATGGGCGGTGGGGGCGTATCTGACGGCTGTCGCGCTGCTGAGCCTCGGCTGCTTCGCGCTGCTGCCGGAGACGCGCCCGGTGCCGGTGGCGGCGTCCGAGCCGGTCACCGGGTGAGTGCGGTCTAGGGGTTGATCGCCAGCTCCAGATAGGCGGCGAACAGCACCAGGTGGACGCCGCCCTGGAGCGGTGTGGCCCGGCCCGGTACGACCGTGAGGGAGCTGACGACCACGGTGAGCGCGAGCAGCAGCATGTGGGTCGCGCCGAGGCCCAGGAGCAGGGGGCCGGAGAGCCAGACGGAGGCGAGGGCGACGGCGGGGATGGTCAGGCCGATGCTGGCCATGGCCGAGCCGAGCGCCAGGTTGAGGCTGGTCTGCACGCGGTCGCGGCGGGCGGAGCGCAAGGCGGCGATGGTCTCGGGGAGCAGTACCAGCAGGGCGATGATCACACCGACGACGGCGGGGTGCAGGCCGGCCGCCTCCACGCCGGACTCGATCGTCGGCGACACGCCCTTGGCCAGTCCGACGACGCCGACGAGGGCGAGGCCCAGCAGGCCGAGGCTGATCCACGCCGTGCGCGCGGAGGGGGCCTGGGCGTGGTCGTCGCCGTCGATCACCTCGCCCTGCCGGGTGATCGGCAGGAAGTAGTCGCGGTGCCGCACGGTCTGGGTGGCGACGAACAGGCCGTACAGGATCAGTGAGGACACGGCCGCGAAGGTCAGCTGGACGCCGGAGAACTCCGGGCCCGGTCTGCTGGTGGTGAAGGTCGGCAGGACCAGGCTGAGCGTGGCCAGGGTGGCCACGGTCGCGAGGGCGGCACCTGTGCCCTCGGGGTTGAAGACCGCGGTGCCGTGGCGCAGGGAGGCGACAAGGAGACAGAGGCCGACGATGCCGTTGCAGGTGATCATCACGGCCGCGAAGACGGTGTCCCGGGTCAGGGTGGAACTCTTGTCGCCGCCGTCGACCATGAGGGTGACGATCAGGGCGACCTCGATGATCGTGACGGCGATGGCGAGGACCAGGGAGCCGAAGGGTTCGCCGACCCGGTGGGCGACGACCTCGGCGTGGTGGACGGCGGCCAGCACTGATCCGGCGAGGATCACGGTCACGAGCGCGACGGTCACGCCTGGCAGATCACGGCCCCAGGGAACAGGAGCAGGACGACCGCGAGCACCGGCACCAGGAACGTCCACTGAGTGGTGAGCGACCCGAGCCGAGTGATCATGCAGCGATGGTGGCAGAGGCGAACGGCGTTCGCATTCCGGCCCATTCGGGCTCCGGGGGCCCGCCGCCGGAGCGGCGCGGCCCCCGGGTCGTACGAGTGCGGTCGGTCGGAACAGTTACGTGAAGTCGGTCATGTCCACGACGTCGCAGTCGGTGAAGGACGGTGTGCGGTGCACAGGCCGGCCATCTGCTCGGCGAACTTGCTCGTCTGGGGGTCGTCGCTGTTTCGCATGGCCTCCTCGTAGGAGTTGAACTCGATCACTCCCAGGTAGTGGCCGGGCCGGCTGCGGTCCTTGAGGATCAGGCGGCGCGTGGGGCTGTTCTCACTGCCGGCAAGCTGGTTGCGCATCTCGTCCGCGAGGGCCTTCATCTCGTCGATGCGGTCGGTCTCGAAGTCGATGATCTGGACGAATGTCACGGTTGCCTCCACCGGGTGGCGGAGCACCGGGAGCGGTGGGCCGGCAATGCGCTTCGCGCCGCTCCACCGGGTGGTTGTTCCTACGTCCGACGCGGTCAGACGTCGATGCTGTCCTTCGGAGCGCCTTCGCTCCGGCCCTGCGCCGCCTCGGCCGCCGCCTGCTTCCTGGAGGCCCGCAGGCTGGTGATCGTGGTGACGATCAGGACCGCGCAGATGACTCCGAGCGACACCGGGATGCTGATCTCCGGGACATGGACGCCGGACTCGTGCAGGGCGTGCAGCACCAGTTTGACGCCGATGAAGCCGAGGATGATCGACAGACCGTAGGAGAGGTGGACCAGCTTCTTCAGCAGTCCGCCGATGAGGAAGTACAGCTGCCGTAGACCCATCAGCGCGAAGGCATTGGCCGTGAAGACGATGTACGGGTCCTGCGTCAGGCCGAAGATCGCGGGGATGGAGTCCAGCGCGAACAGGACGTCCGTCGTACCGATCGCGAGCATCACGACCAGCATCGGGGTCATGACCCGCTTGCCGTTCTGCTGGATCCACAGCTTGGTGCCGTGGTAGCGGTCGGCCACGCCGAACCTGCGCTCCGCGGCCTTGAGCAGCTTGTTCTCCTCGAACTCCTCTTCCTCCTCGTCGGCCCGCGCCTCCTGGATCAGCTTCCAGGCGGTCCAGATAAGGAAGGCACCGAAGAGATAGAACACCCAGGAGAAGCTGGCGAGGATCGCGGCGCCCGCGGCGATGAAGATGGCCCGCAGGACCAGGGCTATGAGGACGCCGACGAGCAGCACCCGCTGCTGGTACTGCGAGGGCACGGCGAACTTCGCCATGATGAGGACGAAGACGAAGAGGTTGTCGACGCTCAGCGACTTCTCGGTGATGAAGCCCGCGAAGAACTCGCCGGCGGGCTGACCGCCGGCAAAGAGGAGCAGGCCGAGGCCGAAGAGCCCGGCCAGGGCGATCCAGACGACGGTCCAGATTCCGGCTTCCTTGACGGACACGTCGTGCGGCTTGCGGCCGATGAAGAAGTCGATCCCGATCAGGGCGGCCAGACCCAAGATGGTAAGGACCCACAGGGTCACGGATACATCCACTGCGCCTCCGGTTCGTGAATGGCAAAGGGTCAGCGTCGTCGCTGCCGGAGGTCTCTTCCACCCGAGACGGGCCGACGCCCCGGGATCCGGTCGGATCCGTATTGACGGGTACGCCGCAGTAGACAGGGAGTACTCCCCTCCGTGGGGAAAACAGTACCCGAATCACCAAGGAAAGGTAAAGCAGTTGGTAAAAGAATGACTAACTGGCCTGGTCAGGAGGTTTTACATACGCTTGGTGTGAGCGATCGCCACCTGGTTGAGTACCTGTCGGAGCACCTGGCTGCCGGCCGGCACGAGGCAGGGCTCATACGTCCAGGCATGTCCCACCCACGGATCGGCCAGGTGATCGTCCGGTACCGGCGTGAGTCGCATCAGTGAACGCCACAGCGGATCGAGCAACGGTCCGTAGGCGGCGGCGTCCTCGCGGTCGGCGACCAGCAGGAGATGGACCCCGGCGTCCGGGCCCTCGTCCGCGAGATAGCGCAGCTGGGTGATGGCCCGGTCGTCGAAGCCGTGCGGGAATTCGTTGACGATCAGCAGCTGCCGCGAGATGTCCAGGCCGGGCGGCAGGGCGTCGGCCGCGCCGCCGCGCACCGCCATCTGCACCAGGTCGACGCGCTCGGTCAGCCGTCCGAGCACGTCGGCCACACCGGCCGCGCCTGTCGCGGGTGGCGTGGCCAGCACGCCGGTCCCCGTCAGCGGTGCCAGCGCGGACGCACCGGAACCGGCGGGATCGATGACCTGCACGCCCAACTCCCCCGCCGGATGGACGGCGAGCAGCCGGGCCGCGAGCGCCACCGCCGTCCGCAGGGCGAGGTGCCGCAACTCACCGGCGTCGGGAAAGGCACCGTCGGGTGTCGCGGTGAGGGCGCTGTCGATCCACAGGCCCCGCTCCAGAGGCAGCCGGACCAGCATCGGGATGCGCAGCGGCTCGCTCTCCGCGAGGTGCAGGTCGCCCAGTCGCACGGCCATCGGCGGCTCCACCGGTACCCGGTAGGCGTGCCAGACGGGGTTGTCCCAGCGTGCGTACGCCGGTGGCAGAGCGGGCTCGACGACCTCGGACTCGGCGGTGAGCTGGGCGAGGTCACGGTCGAGGGCCGCCCGGGCCTGGTCGATCAGCTGGGCCTGCCGGGCGCGGGCCGCCTCGCGTGCGTCGTCGCCCGCCGAGCCCAGACGGCTGCGGGTGTCGGCGAGGACCTGGTCGAGCTCCTTCTCCATGCGCGATTCGGCGAAATCGACGGCACTGCGGTACGCGGCGGTGGCGCGGGCCAGGTCCTCGAACATGCCCCAGACCTGGTTGTACAGCCGCTCGTCCATGGACCAGCCAGCCGCATCGCCCGCGACGGGCGGCGCGGGTCCGTCGGCCGGGGCGGGCGCCGCCGGGGCCGTGGGCGAGGATGCCTGGCGGCGCT
Organism: Streptomyces sp. NPDC005866; assembly: GCF_040629895.1. NCBI lineage: Bacteria > Bacillati > Actinomycetota > Actinomycetes > Kitasatosporales > Streptomycetaceae > Streptomyces > Streptomyces sp. NPDC005866. Next base: position 190,828 of record NZ_JBEXWP010000005.1, on the reverse strand, counting down.
TGGGATGCGTGTAGTCGATGGGGCCGCCGGCGGACGTGGCGGCCTCGGTGGCAGCCGGTCCGCCGGAGGCCGGGGACCGGCCGTCGCGGGGCGCCGGCTCCGCCTCGCCGGGTCCGTCGGAAGGGATCGGCCGATCGCTGCCGTCGCCGGCTGACTGAATGTCGTACGGGGAACCGGCGACGGTGCCGGAAAGATCGGGGCCGGTGACGGAGGCGGCCGTACGACGGGAGCGGTCGGTGTCCGTACGCACCGGGACCGACCGGGCCGCACCGCGCGCCACCGCCTCCTCGATTCCGCAGGCGAGTTCGGCGGCCTGGTGCAGGCCCTGGTCGGCGAGGAGCGCGGTGAGGCCGTCCGCGTAGCCCTGGCCCACCGCGCGGACCTTCCAGGCGCCCTGGCGGCGGTAGAGCTCCAGGGCCACGACCGCCGACTCGGCGTCCAGGCCGGCGAGGGTGTAACCGGCGACCTCGGTGCCGTCGAGGCCGGTGACCGCGGCGCGCGGCGCGGCGACGGCGCCGAAGCGGAGCGGGCCGCCGGGCGCGGCGGGCAGAGCGATCAGGACACTGACCCGGTGCACGGCCTCGGGCAGGGCGTCGAGGTCGACGGCGAGGCAGTGTTCGGCGGCAGCCTGCCGGGAGACCTCGATCCCGGGCAGGGTGGGCGCGCCGGGGAGGGCCACCCGGTCGGCGCCCCGCACCCGGCCGCTGTCGTCGGCGAGGGTGGCCCCGGCCACGACCGGCACGTCGGCCGAGATCCGGATCTCGATCCGGTTCCGCGAGAGCGGATGGTTCTGCCCGCGCACCAGCTCGGCCGCCATCGCCCATGTCCCCCTGTGTGTCGTGTCGTCGTGCGCCGCGGGGCGCCCCTCCTAGAGGACCGGCAGGATGGTGGGCACGAGGTCCTGGAAGGTGCGGCCCCTGGCCGGCACGCCCAGGGCCGTCAGCGTCCAGCCCGAGCCCGACCGGTGCACCTTCGCCATGATCTGCGCGGTGTACTCGCCGCCGCCGTCGAGCGTGTAGCGGGCGAGTTCCTGGCCGTTGGTCTCGTCGACCAGCCGGCAGAAGGCGTTCTGCACTTCCTGGAAGGTCTGGCCGGTGAAGGAGTTGACGGTGAAGACGATCTGGTCGATGTGGACCGGGACGCGCGCGAGGTCGACGAGGATGGCCTCGTCGTCGCCGCCCTGCCCCGCGCCGCCGACGAGGTTGTCGCCCGTGTGCCGGACGGAGCCGTCGTCGCTCACCAAGTGGCGGAAGAAGACGACGTCGACGGGCTGCTTGTCGGCGAACAGCACAGCCGAGGCGTCCAGGTCGATCTCACGTGTGCGCGTGCCGAACAGCCCGCGCCGGGGCGCCGCCTTCCAACCAAGACCCATGCGGACCGCGCTCAGGGAGCCCCCGTCCTTCTTCTCCAGGCTGATGGCCTGACCCTTGGTCATGTTGACGGTCACGGCTGCTTTCCCCTCGTCGGTGTCCCCGGTCGCCGCGAAGTGCGCGGTTGTCCAAAACCCTATGCAGCGCCGCTGACAGTGCCGAACCCTGGCCCGCGGTTTGTGTCGGTGTTGCAACACTTCGCGCCCTTGCCGGGGTCCGGCGGCGGCTCAGGGTTCAGGCCAGACCCGCCTCCCTCATCTGGCGCAGTTCCTTCTTCATCTCGGAGACCTCGTCACGCAGCCGGGCCGCGATCTCGAACTGCAGATCCGCGGCGGCGGCACGCATACGCTCGGTCATCTCCTCGATCTGCTCGGCGAGTTCGGCTGCCGGACGGTCGGTCGGCACCGCTTCCTTCGCCTTGCCCTTGGCTGCCTTGCCGGCCTTCGCGCCCTTGGCCGCCTTGTCGCCCAGGGCGGGAACGGGAGCCTTGCCGTCCTTCTGCTTGCGGTAGCCCGAGCCGAGCAGCTGTTCGGTGTCGACCTCTTCGCGGGCGATCTGCGCGACGATGTCGTTGATCTTCTTGCGCAGCGGCTGCGGGTCGATGCCGTTCGCCGTGTTGTAGGCGATCTGCTTCTCGCGGCGGCGGTTGGTCTCGTCGATGGCCCGCTCCATCGCCGGGGTGATCTTGTCGGCGTACATATGGACCTGGCCGGAGACATTGCGCGCCGCGCGGCCGATGGTCTGGATCAGCGAGGTGCCGGAGCGCAGGAAGCCCTCCTTGTCGGCGTCGAGGATCGCCACCAGGGACACCTCTGGCAGGTCGAGGCCCTCACGCAGCAGGTTGATGCCGACCAGGACGTCGTACTCGCCGGAGCGCAGTTCGCGCAGCAGTTCGATGCGGCGCAGGGTGTCGACGTCGCTGTGCAGATAGCGCACCTGGATGCCGAGTTCCAGGAAGTAGTCGGTGAGGTCCTCGGCCATCTTCTTGGTGAGCGTGGTGACCAGGACACGCTCGTCCTTCTCGGTGCGCTTGCGGATCTCGTGCACCAGGTCGTCGATCTGGCCCTCGGTGGGCTTGACGACGACCTCCGGGTCGACCAGGCCGGTGGGGCGGATGATCTGCTCGACGACGCCGTCCCCGCGGGAGATCTCGTACGTGCCGGGGGTCGCCGACAGATACACGGCCTGCCCGATCCGCTCCTGGAACTCCTCCCACTTCAGCGGCCGGTTGTCGAGCGCCGAGGGCAAGCGGAAACCGTGCTCCACGAGGGTGCGCTTACGGGAGGCGTCGCCCTCGTACATGGCGCCGATCTGCGGCACGGTGACATGCGACTCATCGATGACGAGGAGGAAGTCGTCCGGGAAGTAGTCGAGCAGGGTGTTGGGCGGAGAGCCGGGCGAGCGGCCGTCGAAGTGCATCGAGTAGTTCTCCACGCCGGAGCAGCTGCCGATCTGGCGGAGCATCTCGATGTCGTACGTGGTGCGCATGCGCAGCCGCTGGGCCTCCAGGAGCTTGCCCTGCTTCTCCAGCTCCGCCAGGCGCTCCCCCAGCTCCTTCTCGATGTCGTTGACGGCCCGCTCCAGGCGCTCGGGACCCGCGACGTAGTGGGAGGCCGGGAAGACGTACAGCTGCTGGTCGTCGCTGATGATCTCGCCGGTGAGCGGGTGCAGCGTGGACAGCGCCTCGATCTCGTCGCCGAACATCTCGATGCGGACGGCGAGCTCCTCGTAGACCGGGAAGATCTCGATGGTGTCGCCACGGACGCGGAAGGTGCCGCGGGTGAACGCCGTGTCGTTGCGTGTGTACTGGATGTCGACGAAGCGGCGCAGCATCTCGTCGCGGTCGATCTCGTCGCCGACCCGCAGCGGGACCATCCGGTCGACGTACTCCTGCGGTGTACCGAGGCCGTAGATGCACGACACGGAGGCGACCACGATGACGTCGCGGCGCGTGAGGAGCGAGTTGGTGGCGGAGTGGCGCAGCCGCTCGACCTCCTCGTTGATCGAGGAGTCCTTCTCGATGTAGGTGTCCGACTGCGGGACGTACGCCTCGGGCTGGTAGTAGTCGTAGTACGAGACGAAGTACTCGACCGCGTTGTTCGGGAGGAGCTCACGGAACTCGTTGGCCAGCTGGGCGGCCAGTGTCTTGTTCGGCGCCATCACCAGGGTGGGGCGCTGGAGCTTCTCGATCATCCACGCGGTGGTGGCGGACTTGCCGGTGCCGGTCGCGCCGAGGAGGACGACGTCCTTCTCACCGGCCTCCACGCGCTTGGCCAGCTCGGCGATGGCCGCCGGCTGGTCGCCGCTGGGCTGGTAGGGGCTGACGACCTCGAAGGGCGCCACCGTACGTTCGATGTGGGAAACGGGCCGCATGGGTTCAACCGTACGACCCCGCACTGACAACCGGCTCTGATCAGCGATTCTGCGGGGTGCGCGAGCTGTGGTGGCTCTGCTGGCGGCCGATACTGAGCTGCGGGCGGCGGCTCGGATGGTGGGCGACCTCGTCGGCCGGGACACCCGGCTTGTGCTCCACACGGAGCCGGTCGGGCCTGCCAATGATCATCGTGGGGTCGAACATCACGACGACGGCGGCAAGGCAGAGGAAGCCCAGCGGGCCGATCAACATGGGGGCGAGCAGGGAGGCGAGCGAGTCGCCGGGAGGCGTTCCACCGGAGTCGTGGAGGTGGACGCTCATGGCGGCCATGCCGGTGTAGTGCATGCCACTGACGGCGAGTCCCATGACCAGGCTGGCACCGACGCTCCACAGGAAGCCGCGGATCTGCCCGGCCGCCCACAGGGCAGAGGTGGCGGCCACGACCCCTATCACGACCGACGCGCCCACGGTGACCGTGTTGTACTCCAGGGTCCCGTTGAGGCGCAGGCCGGCCATGCCGAGGTAGTGCATCGAGGCGATACCCAGGCCGGTGACCGTGCCGCCGGTGAAGAGCGCGGTTCCGGTGGCGCCCCGGTAGCCGGCTATGAAGACGCCGACACCCACCATGACGATGGCGAAGCCGAGGCTCGCAAAGGTGATCGATTTGTCGTAGTGGACCGGCGTCTCCTTGACGCTGAACCCCATCATGGCGACGAAGTGCATGGTCCATATGCCGGAGCCGATCGCCGCCGACCCCAGGGCGAGCCAGGCGGGCCGCCAGGACTGGGCCACCAGCATCGCCCGGGTCGTGCAGCGCAGCCCGAGGGCACCGCCGAGGCAGGCCATCAGATAGGCCACCAGCGGGGTGACGACCCCGTAGCTGAATCCGTCGACCGTGCCCTGCATACGTGGCTGCCCCTCACCCTTTGCATCCCGGAATATTTGGACTACGCCCCCGTCCCAGGACCGCCCGAGCGGTCAGGGTTGACGCAGAGAGTATGACCCGCACCGGAATGGTCGAACGATTTTCCGGCAAAGAAACACGGCCTTGCCGCAGTTGTGCGGCACCGGTGAGCGGACTTGGGTAACTCCATTCAATGTGTGGCCATCCCGCACCCGGCCGCTCTTGACTCCCTGCTGTCAGTCTTGTGCTGTCCGTATTCGCTCCACGTGAGGGGGACGCATGCACGCGCGTGCCGTTGCCGCCACCACCGCAGCGCTCCTGGGAACGGCCTCCCTGCTGAGCCCCGTGCCCGCCGCCCGGGCCGGCGACCCCCGCGAGCCCACGGTGCTCGCCCACCGGGGTGCCTCCGCCTATGCGCCCGAGAACACGCTGGCCGCCGTCGACACGGCGGCCGCGCTGGGCTTCACCTGGGTCGAGAACGATGTCCAGCGCACCAAGGACGGCCGGCTGGTCGTCGTCCACGACGACAGCCTTGAGCGCACCACGAACGTCGAAGAGGTCTTCCCCGGCCGGGCGCCCTGGAAGGTGCAGGACTTCACCGCGGCCGAGATCGCCCGGCTGGACGCGGGCAACTGGTTCTCCCCCTCGTACGCGGGCACGCGCGTGCCGACACTGGCGCAATATGTGCGCAGGGTCGAGCACAACCACGAGAAACTGCTCCTGGAGATCAAGAACCCGGAGCTGTACCCGGGCATCGAGCGGCAGATCCTCGAGTTGCTGGAAAGCGAGGGCTGGCTGGACGGCCGGCGCATCGGCCGGATCGTCGTGCAGAGCTTCAGCGCGGACAGCCTGCGCATCGTGCACGGTCTCCGGCCCGCCGTGACGACCGGCTATCTCGGCACGCCGGCCGTGGCGGCCCTGCACCGGTACGCCCGCTTCACGGACCTGATCAACCCGTCGGTGGGATCGATCTCCGCCGGGTATGTCACCTCCGTGCACTCGTTCGACGGCCCGCACGGCAAGCCGCTGCGCGTCTTCACCTGGACGGTGAACGACGCGGCCACCACGTGGAAGGCCGTCGGCTACGGCGTCGACGGGATCATTACCAACAAGCCGGACGTGGTACGGGCCGCGCTGCACGCGAACTGAGCGCGACCGGGCGGGCCGGCGTTGTCAGTGGCGGGTCGTACGGTGGGGCGCATGGACAGCGAAGGGCAGTACGAGCAGCGGGTGGTGTGGGCCGTCGTGGGCACCGACATCGGTCCGCTGCTGCTGGCGGCGACCCGCGAGGGCCTGGTCACCGTGGTCTTCCACGCCACGGACGCGGTACGCGAGCGGACTCTGGAGCGGCTGACGGCCCGGCTGGGCGCCGAGGCCGTCGAGGACGCCGGGGCGCCGGTGCTGGCCGAGGCGATACGCCAGCTGCGGGGGTACTTCGCGGGCGAGCGGCAGGACTTCGACCTGCCGCTGGACTGGTCGCTGATCTCCGGCTTCAACCGGCAGGTGCTGCGCGAACTGGCCGCCGGTGTCCCGTACGGCACCGTGGTCGGATACGGCGATCTGGCCGGGCGGGTCGGGCAGCCCGGCGGGGCGCAGGCGGTGGGCGCGGCGATGGGCGCCAATCCGCTGCCGGTCGTCGTGCCGTGTCACCGGGTAGTGGAGAGCGACGGCGGCATCGGCGGGTTCGGCGGCGGTCGGGAGACCAAGCGGAAGCTGCTCGCTCTGGAGGGCGTCCTGCCCGAGCCGCTGTTCTGAGGCACTGCGGCAGGAGCCGGCGGTCAGCCGTAGTGGCGTGCCTCGACGACATTGCCGTCCGGGTCTCGGAAGTAGAAGTTGCGCGGGGCCTTCCCGCGAGCGCCGAAGGAGTCGCGGCCGATGTCCGTCATGGGGACGGCATACTCGGCGAGGCGGGCGCGCAGGGCGTCGAACGCGTCGGACGGCAAGCACAGACAGATGTGGTTCACCGGGTGGCCCGCGCTGTCGGCGGAGCCGGGGAGCGCCGGCATGCGCTCGGCGAGGGTGACCGGCGCGAGGTCGAGGATCGTTTCCTCGTTGACGCGTACGGAGGGGAAAGACACCTCTCCTGAAGCGAACTCGGCGACCCTCAAGGGCTCCAGGCCGAGCATCCGCTCGTAGAAGCCGGCCGCGGCGACCGGATCGGCGACCCAGAGGACGACGTGGTCCAGACGTGCCGTGTGATTCGTCATACGCCCCAGGCTGGTGGCGTCCCGCACCTGCCGCAAGCGTTTAGCCGGGTGCGCCGCCCGCCAGAGATGAGGGAAGACCGACGGACAGGAGGCAAGCGCGGTGCTGGTGGTGTCGGAAGAGGTCCGTGAGGCGCTAGGCGCCGGCCGGGCAGTGGTGGCTCTGGAGTCCACGATCATCGCGCACGGGCTGCCGCGCCCGCGCAACCTCCAGGTGGCGCTGGAGCTGGAAGGGGAGGTACGGCGCGAGGGTGCCGTGCCCGCGACCATCGCGGTGCTGGACGGGCGGCCTCATGTCGGCCTGGCCAAAGACGAGTTGGAGCGGGTCGCCAACGAGGACGGGATCCGCAAGCTGGGCCATCGCGACCTGCCGCTGGCCGTGGCGGCGGGGGCGAGCGGGGCGACCACGGTGTCGGCGACGGCGCAGCTGGCGGCACTGGCCGGCATCCGGGTGTTCGCGACGGGCGGTCTTGGCGGGGTGCACCAGGAGTGGACGGTGACCCAGGACGAGTCCGCCGATCTGGGCCTGCTGGCTCGCACCAGGATCACGGTGGTGTGTGCCGGCGTGAAGTCGATCCTGGACGTGCCGGCGACCTTGCAGCGTCTGGAGACCCTGGGGGTGTCGGTGGCCGGTTACGGCACGGACCGTTTCCCCGGCTTCTATCTGTCCGACTCCGGGCACCCGGTCGACTGGACGCTGGAGACCCCGGCGCAGGTCGCGGAGGTCATGCGAGCGCAGGACGCGCTCGACGCGGCGGACACGGCACTGATCGTCGCCCATCCGGTCCCGGAGGCGCAGCAGCTCGATCCCGCGCTGCACGCGCGTGTGCTCGCCGACGCGCTGCACGCGTGCGACGCCGAGGGGATCACCGGTCAGGCGGTCACACCGTTCCTGCTCGACTATCTGGTCCACCACACGGACGGCGCCTCGCTGGAGGCCAACCTGGCGGCCGTGCGCGGCAACGTACGGCTGGCGGCGCGGATCGCGTCGGCGTGGGCCAGGGGGTGACGACAGCCGGAGAGGGCGCGCTGCTGGTCGTCGGGGACGTCGTCACCGATGTCGTCGCGCGGCACCGGGGTCCGCTCGCGACCGGCACGGACACGGCCGCCGTGATCCGGACCGTGCCCGGCGGAGCGGGCGCCAACGTGGCCTGCTGGGCCGCCCGCACGGGCTGCGCGGACGTACGGCTGCTGGGACGGGTCGGCGCGGACGCGGCCGAGTGGCACGAGCGGGAGCTGGTCGCGGCCGGGGTGCGGCCACGGCTCGTGGTGGACCCCGAGGCCGCGACGGGGACGGTCGTCTGCCTGGTCGACAACGGCGCTTCGGCCGAGCGCACCTTTCTCACGGACAGCGGGGCGTCCCTGCGGCTGGAACCCGCCGACTGGTCGGACGCGCTGCTCGACGGGGTCGCCCGGCTGCATCTCTCGGGCTATCTGCTGTTCTCCGAGCCGAGCCGGGCGCTGGTGGCGGTGGCACTGGCGTCGGCACGCGCGCGTGGCGTACCGGTGAGCCTCGATCCTGCGTCGGCCGGGTTCCTCGTGGCGCTGGGCGTGGACCGCTTCCTGGCGCTCGTCGAGGGTGTGGACGTCCTGCTGCCGAGCCGGGACGAGGTCTGTCTGCTGACGGGGCTGCCCGATCCGGCGGACGCGGCGGCCGAGTTGAGCCGCCATGTGCCGCTGGTCATAGCCAAGGCGGGGGCGGACGGCGCGCTGGTCGCCGAGGCGGGCGGCGTCCTCACGCGGGTTCCGGCCGAACCGGCGACGCCCCGGGACACCACGGGCGCCGGTGACGCCTTCACCGGGGCGTTCCTCGCCGCGCTGGTCGCCGGCGCGGATCCCGCGGAAGCGGCGGCGCGGGGCTGCCGCGCGGGCGCAAGGGCGGTGGAACGTGTGGGCGCCAGACCGCCCGTCCACGGCTGACACGGCACCGCGACCCAAGGCTGCGTCACCTCACTGGCACGCTTATTCCTTGCGGCCCCACGCCGAGATCATCGGGGCCGTGGCGAGGTCCATGCTGCCCGCCGCGACATTGACCAGGTGCTGGTCGATCTCCTCGTCCGTGGCCAGACCCGCGGTGACGAGCTGGTCGCGGATCTGCCGGACCGTGGCGGTCTCCAGGGCGGAGCAGGCGGGCGAGGCGACGGGGAAGTAGGCGTCGGCCTCCACGTGGTGCAGCCCGGCCTCGCGGAGCAGCCGCGGGAGTTTGCGGCCGTACGACAGGTCGGCGCCGCGTTCGGCGAGGAGCTTGCGGAAGGCCTGGCGCAGGCGGTTGGCGAGCTGCTGCTCGGCGCCGTACTCGTAGGGGCAGGTCAGGGGCTGGAGGGCGGGGTCGGCGTCCTCGATCAGCAGCCGTCCGCCGGGGCGCAGGGCCTTGATCATGGAGCGCAACGCCCGTTCCCGATCAGGGACATGGACCAGTACGAGCCGGGCGTGCACCAGGTCGAAGCCCTCCCCCGGCGGCTCCTCGGCACCGACATCGTGAGTGCGGACCTCGACCGGAGCGCGGCCCGCCGTGGCGAGCAGCGAGGTGTTGATGTCGGTGGCGACCACCTGGCCGGTCGGTCCGACCTTCTTGGCCAGCCAGGACACCACGGACGTGCCGCCGGCCCCGACCTCCCAGCAGCGCCAGCCCGGCCCGAGACCGCATGTCTCAAGGTGCCGGAAGGTGGTGGGGTCAAAGAGGGTGGCGAAGGCATCGAAGCGCTGTCCAGCCTCGCTCTGGCGGTTGTCGAGGAGGTATCCGTCGGCTTGTGTCATGAGGCGATCATCCCAGTTGCCCGGGTTGTCCGGGACGGTCGACGCTCCGGGACGGCGGGAGTGCGGCCGCCGGACACGGGGAACTCGTGGTCGGCGGGCGGGAAGAGGCGTCGGGAGCCGGGTTGTCCACAGGCGGGAACCAACCGGAACTCGCTGCTCCCACAGGCTTACCCGGGTCTCACGGAGGGCTGGCAGACTTGCCCGTCAGGGCGCGCAAGCGTTGCAGGGGGGATCCACGCAAGGAGATCCGGATGACGATGGCAGGGAATCTGCGGAAGGTCACAGGGCTGGGCAGGGACGGCGGCCTGCGCAAGGTGGCGCGGCTGGCCCGGCGGCGGCCCCGCGTCGACCTGAACCATCACGCGCGGTCCCCGCTGGGCTCCTCCGTGGTCAACTGCGTGACGTACGAGAAGGGAGCGCGGGTCCCGGAGTGCAGCGATCTCCACTCCGCCGTGGAGCGGGTGCGCAAGAGGGGCGAGGGGTTCGTCTGGCTGGGGCTGCACGAGCCGACGGACAGCGAGTTCGCGGGCATCGCCGAGTTGTTCGACCTGCACCCGCTGGCCGTGGAGGACGCGGTCGAGGCCCATCAGCGACCGAAGGTGGAGCGGTACGGTGAGACGTTGTTCGCGGTGTTCAAGACGGTCTGCTACGTCGAGCACGAGGAGCTGACGGCGACCAGTGAGGTGGTGAACACCGGCGAGATCATGGTGTTCGTCGGCGAGGAGTTCGTGATCACGGTGCGGCACGGCCGGCACGGCTCACTGGGGCCGCTGCGTGAGGAACTGGAGGCGACACCGAGCCAGCTCGCCAAGGGGCCGGCGGCGGTGCTGCACGCGATCGCGGACCATGTGGTCGACGACTATCTGAGCGTCACGGACGCGGTGCAGGGCGACATCGATCAGGTCGAGGCGGACGTGTTCGCGGAGGACGGCGCGCGGGCCGACCCGGGGCGGATCTACCAGATGAAGCGTGAACTGCTTGAGCTGAAGCGGGCGGTGGTGCCGCTCGGCCGGCCCATGGAGGAGCTGACCACCCGGCCGATACGGGTGATCGCCCCGGAGATACAGGCGTACTTCCGGGACGTGTTCGACCATCTGATGCGGGCCAAGGAGCAGATCGCGTCCTTCGACGAACTGCTCAACTCCATTCTCCAGGCGCATCTGGCGCAGGTGACGGTCGCACAGAACGAGGACATGCGGAAGATCACGGCCTGGGCAGCGGTGATCGCCGTGCCGACGATGGTGTGCGGGGTGTACGGCATGAACTTCGATCACATGCCGGAGCTGCACTGGCGGTTCGGCTATCCGCTCGTCATCGGTGTTATATCCCTGGCCTGTCTGGTGCTGTACCGAGGCTTCCGGCGCAACGGCTGGCTTTGAGTTCCGTGGCCTCCTGAGGTCACCTCAGGCCGAGAAGGCGACGATCCTGCGCGGGACGACCCTGATGATCAGGCGGACCTCGTCGTCCTTCTCTCCGGGCGGGTCGATGCCGAGGTACTTGTGGGAGAGCTCGTACGGAAGCCGCTTGGCCTCGTCCGGGAGGATCTCGGCGGTGCCGCGGATCTCGGCCGAGTGGTAGTGGTTGGCCAGGTCGAAGACCGTGAGGCTGACGCGGGGGTCACGGCGGAGGTTGCGCACCTTCTGGCGGCCGTCGGTGGAGGAGAACAGCAGGGTGTCCCCGTCGCGTTTGATCCAGACCACCGAGTTCTGCGGGGCGCCGCCGGGGCCGAGGGTGGCGACGCTGGCGAAGTTCTTGCCGTCGAGGAGGGCGCGGACGGAGTCGTCGAAGGTGACGGGAGTGTTCGAGGAGGTCGGCATACGGGCACCCTAGTTATATGCGCGCGCATCAAAATGTGGTTTGCCGTATTGCCCGCTGAAAGCAGTTCAGTCAGGCCGGCCGCCGGGGGCCTCAGCCGCTCCACGCCGGATGCCGCGGGTCGTCGGCCCGGACCAGGACGTCGGCCGTGCCGGCGGGGTCGCTCTCGGCTTCGTAGCGATCGAAGGCGGGGAGGGTCCAGTGCTCGGACTCGGGGGTACGGCGGCGCAGGGCGCCGGGAGACAGCAGGAGGTGGACGGTCAGGTCGAACGGGAACCAGTGCCGCAGCAGGAGCGGCCCGTGCAGCAACAGAATGCCGCCGGGCGGGAGTTGCACATAGGGGCTGCGGGTGGCGCGGTCGGTGGCCGGGTCCCACAGGTCGGGCAGGACACGGCCGGTCCCGCCGGGGTCGAGGGGGCCGAAGACCTCCCGCCACAGGGCGTTGGTGTCGAACCAGCCGCCGTAGTACGACTCCGCGTCGCGGCGACCGTGCTCCAGACGCAGCGAGGCGGGGCGCAGAAAGCCCTCGGCGCCCACCACGAGCGACGGCCGGCCCCGTAGGCGCAACGCCTCCGCGACGCGCTCCGCGAGGTCCCCGGGCCGGGCGGCCGGGGCGCCGTCGAGGGCGACACGCGGCCAGGCACCCCCGTCGGCGGGCTTCAGCACGACCAGCCGCTCGGCGAGGCGCTCGGCGAGCCGGTCCCAGGTGATCGCTTGGAGTCGCACGGGGTCATGATGCCGTGTGGGCCAGGGGCGGGAAGGTGCCGGGGGCACGGCACCCGGTGAGGTTCGTCAGGATGCCGAGTGCCGTGAGTCGCGGTGTGGCCGCGGGCGACCATGCCGTATTCCCGGCCGAACGCCGGTCGTGTGACCCCTGCCGCCGACCGGGGCTCGTAGCGGGATCCGTCTCGCAGCGTCGCGAACGCGACCGGGGTCGGCATGGGAGCCGGCGAGCATCTGTGCCCACCGGCGTGCGGACGTGAAATCCGTCGCCAGAGAGGGGAAAGAACCGCATATGACGCGCCTCGCAACTCCCCCTCACCACGGTGGACTTCTGGTTGTGCAGCCTCTTCGGCACAAGCGGTGTGCGGCCTGTCGGCGGGGGCCGTTGTCGATGCTGGTGCTGGAGGACGGGGCGCCGCGGTGTCTGGCGTGTGCCGATCTGGGGCACCTGGTGTTCCTGCCGTGTGGGGACACGGCGCTGACCCGGCGGTCGCGGGAGGAGAGCACGCTCTCGGCGGTGGTGGTGCGGTTCAACCGGCGCAAGAGCCGGTACGAGCGGCAGGGTGTCCTTGTAGAGGAGGCCGCGCTGGCCCGGGCCGAGGCACGGTGTCTGGCCGATGCCGAGGCGCGGCGGCGGCGCCGGGCGCGGGACGCGAAGCGGCGGGCGGCGGAGGACGTGCGGTTCACGAAGGCCTTCGCGGCGGAGATCCTGCGCTTGTTCCCGGGCTGCCCGGTGGAGCGGGCCCGGGCGATCGCGGCGCACGCGTCGGTGCGGGGCAGCGGGCGGGTGGGGCGGACCGCGGCCGGGCGGGCGCTGACGGAGGGGGCGGTGGTCTCGGCGGTGGTGGCGGGGGTACGGCATGTGGACACGTCGTACGACCAGCTGCTGATGAGCGGGGTGCCACGGTACGAGGCGCGGCGGCGGATCGCGCGGACGGTGGAGGCGGTGCTGCGGGAGTGGGAGGCCGGGGTGGAGATTCGCTTGACGGGCTGACGCGGGGCAGGACAGCCGACCGGTTGGCGCGCGGCGGGGCCGCCGGGGCGTCGGCGGGAGCGGTAAAGATGCCGTCGCGGCAGCGAGGTGGGGGCGGGCGCGGAGGCGGGGACGGGAGGGGGAAGGGGGGTGAATTTGGGCGGATGCGTATGTGGACGTGCTTCACAGCCATGGGAAGCGGTCGCTCGTGGGCATTGACTTGAGTGGCGGAGGTGCACAAGGCGAGGAGCGAGAGTGAGTGTGATGGTCGTGATCGACGGGCCGTATTACGTACTGGTCCTGCTGGGGGTACTGGGCACCGGGCTGGTGGCGGGGGTGTTCTGCGGGTTCTCGACCTTCGTGATGCGCGGGCTGGCCTCGTTGCCGCCGGCGCAGGGGGTCGCCGCGATGAACGCGATCAACCGGGCCGCCCTGACCCCCGCGTTCATGCTGGTGTTCGCCGGGTCGGCGGTGCTGTGCGCGATGATCGCGGTGGTGACGTTCGTGGTGTGGCCGGACGAAGGGAAGACGGAGCTGCTGCTGGGCAGCGCGCTGTATCTGCTCGGTTCCTTCGGGCTGACCTTGGTGGCGAACGTGCCCAGGAACGAGGCGCTGGCCAAGCTGGAGCCGGGCACCCCGGAGGCCGCCTCCTACTGGCCGGCGTATGTGCGTGAGTGGACGCAGTGGAACCATGTGCGCACCCTCGCGTCGGCCGCGGCGGCGGTCCTCTATGTACTGGCCCTGTCCTGAGGGAGGCATGGAAGAAAACTGACACCCGACTGGCACCCGGCTGGCTCGCGGCCGGCCTCCGGCTGGCTGCCGCCTGAGGAAGCCCCGGCAGAAGGCTCTGTCAGCCACTCTGCGGGCGCAACCGAGCAGACGTATCGTGGCCGAAAGAGTGCCGCCCGATGACGCACGGCCTGGGGCAACGCACACGAGGAAGTCGACCATGGCCGATCCCAAGGGTTTCATGACCACGCCGCGGGAGGAGTGGCCGCGGCGGCCGGTCGAGGAGCGGGTCCGGGACTGGGACGAGGTGTACGTCCCCGGGGCGCTGCTGCCCATCATCAGCAAGCAGGCGGACCGCTGCATGGACTGCGGGGTGCCGTTCTGCCACGACGCTTGTCCGCTGGGCAATCTGATCCCCGAGTGGAACGACCTGGTGTCGCGGGAGGACTGGCTGGCAGCGAGCGACCGACTGCACGCGACGAACAACTTCCCCGAGTTCACGGGGAGGTTGTGTCCGGCGCCGTGCGAGGCGGGGTGTGTGCTCGCGATCAACCAGCCGGCCGTCACGATCAAAAACGTCGAGTGCGCCATCGCCGACCGGGCCTGGGCGGAGGGGTTCGCCTCGCCGCGGCCGCCGGAGCGGCTGTCCGGGCGGACCGTGGCGGTGATCGGGTCCGGTCCGACCGGGCTCGCGGCGGCGCAGCAGCTGACCCGGGCCGGTCACACCGTCGCCGTGTACGAGAGGGACGACCGGCTCGGCGGGCTGATGCGGTACGGGATCCCCGCGTTCAAGATGGAGAAGCACCATCTGGAGCGGCGACTGGGGCAGATACGGGCCGAGGGGACGAAGTTCCGTACGTCGGTGACGGTGGGGCGGGACATCGGGGCGGCGGAGCTGCGGGCGCGGTACGACGCGGTGGTGATCGCGACCGGCGCGACGGCGTGGCGGGAACTTCCGGTGCCAGGTCGGGAGTTGGACGGGATACACCAGGCGATGGAGTATCTGCCGCTGGCCAACCGGGTGTGCGCTGGGGATCTGGCTCGGTCGCCGATGTCGGCGGCCGGCAAGCATGTGGTGATCGTGGGCGGGGGTGACACGGGGGCGGACTGTCTGGGGACGGCGGTGCGGGACCGGGCCGCGTCGGTGACCCAGCTGGACATCTACGCGCAGCCGGGAACGGAGCGGGACGAGGACATCGAGCCGTGGCCGACGTATCCCAAGATTTACCGGCTGTCGGCGGCGCACGAGGAGGCGCGGGACCTGGAGACGGCGCCCGCGGCGCACGCGGACGCGCGGTTGTTCGCGGCGTCGACGCTTCGCTTCACCGGCGACGAGAGCGGGCATGTGCAGTCGCTGCACCTGGTGGAGGTGGACGCGGCGCGGCGGCCGGTGCAGGGGAGCGGTCGGACGCTGCCCGCCGACATGGTGCTGCTCGCGCTCGGTTTCTCGGGGCCCGACCGGAAGGACGGGCTGATCGACCAACTGGGGGTGGTGACGGACCCGCGCGGGACGATCGCCCGGGACGCGGAGTTCACCACGAACGTGCCTGGTGTGTTCGCCGCGGGGGACGCGGCGCGTGGGCAGTCGCTCATCGTCTGGGCGATCGCGGAGGGGCGGGCGGTGGCGGCGACCGTCGACCGCTACCTGACGGGGAGCTCGCAGCTGCCGGGGCCGATATCGCCGTACGACCGGCCGATGACCGTGTAGGCGAGGGGTGGCGAGGGGGTCCGGCGCCGCCGGGACGTGCCGTCGTGCTGGACTGGTCGACGCGCAGGGACCCGGCGCCGTACCGCTGGACCGGCCGATTGGACCGGCCGACCCACTTCGGCCTGAGCCGCGTCCCCGGCCGGATGCGGCAGCCTCCGTTCCCCGTGGTGGCCGTCAGCCGGCAGGTGGACGCCGCCGGCGCAGGTGAGCGTGGGGCTGACCCCGGCCGGCGGCCTCTCCCCCCTCCCGGAGAACTCCCCCCGAGACCCCGGTTACGGCTTGCGCCCCACCGCCCCGTACCCCGGAATCACCCCGTCGTCCTGCCCCGGCACCGGCTCGCCCAGTTCCGGCCGCCAGTGGTGGACCACCGAGACGCCGGGGTCGACCAGGTCCAGGCCGTCGAAGAAGCGGCCGAACTCCTCCTGGGAGCGCAGCGCCAGGGTGACTCCGGCCGCCTTGAGTTTCGCGGTGGCCGCCGCCGACTCCTCCGGGGTGAAGTCGGCGGTGGCGTGGGTCATCATCAGGTAGCTGCCGGACGGCAGTTCGGCCAGCAGTCGGCCCACCAGCTCGTGCGCCCCGTCCTCGTCGGAGACGAAGTGGAGCAGGGCGACGAGCGAGAGCGCGACCGGCCGGTCGAGGTCCAGGACCTCACGCGTGCCAGCGATGATCGCCGCCGGGTCGCGCACATCGGCCTGGAGGTACTCCGTCGCACCCTCGGGCATGCCGCGCAGCAGGGCGGCCGCGTGGGCCAGCACGATCGGGTCGTTGTCGCAGTAGACGATCCGGGCCTCGGGCGCGACGCCCTGGGCGATCTGGTGCAGGTTGGGCTCGGTCGGGATGCCCGTGCCGACGTCCAGGAACTGCCGTACGCCCTGCTCGGCCAGCCACCGGGTGGCGCGGTGCATGAAGGCGCGGTTGACCCGCGCCATCACCGGCACGCGGGGGTCGAGGGCCAGCATCTGCTTGCCCATCTCCTCGTCGACCGGGTAGTTGTCCTTGCCGCCGAGATACCAGTCGTACATCCGCGCGGGATGCGGCTTGCTGGTGTCGATCACGGTACGGTCCTGCCCGGTCATGAGGCACTCCATAAGCGACTGACGCTGTCAATGATCAATTTAGTACCAAGAGAAGGGAGTTCAAGAAAAGGGAGTTGAACAAGGAGGAGAGCAGCTTCAGGAGAGCAGGAAGTCGGCCTCCCCCGCCTTGGCGCCCTCGATGAAGGCCGTCATCTCGTCCGTGGTGTAGATCAGCGCCGGTCCGTCGGGGTCGGTCGACTGGCGGACGGCGATCCGGCCGTCGGCCAGCTTCATCGCCTCCAGGCAGTTGCCGCCGTTGCCGCCGCTCCAGGGCTTGTGCCAGCCCTCGCTGCCCAGTTCCCGGGCGGGCATGCCGTTGTAGATCCGCTCGGTGCGGTTCCGCGGCCCGGACTGGGTCTTGATGCGATCCATTCACAGCTCCTTGCGGAGATCCCGGAGGATCTCATTCGTGCGTTGTGCCGTGGCGGCCTGCGCCGCCATGCGGTCCATGACCTCGAGGTGGGTCGCCACCTCGGTACGCGCGTCCAGGTAGACGGCGCCGGTCAGGTACTCGCTGTAGACCATGTCCGGCAGTTCGGGCATGGCGAATCGGAACAGCACGAAGGGCCCGTACGTCCCCGGGTGCGGCCCGCTCGCGAACGGGGCGACCTGGAGCGTCACATTGGGCAGCTTCGTGACCTCTAGCAGCCGGTCGATCTGCGCGCGCATCACCTCCGGGCCCCCGACCGGGCGGCGCAGGGCGGTCTCGTCCATCACGGCCCAGAAGCGCGGGGCGTCATTACGGGTGAGCAGGTCCTGGCGTTGCCTGCGCAGGGCGACATGCCGCTCGATTTCGTCCGGCTGGGTCTGGCCGACGGCGCCCGACTTCAGCACCCCGCGCGCGTAGTCCTCGGTCTGCAGCAGCCCTGGCACGAAGTGCGGCTCGTAGGAGCGGATCAGGCTCGCCGCGCCCTCCAGGCTGACGTACATGGAGAACCAGCTCGGCAGGATGTCGTGGAACCGCTGCCACCAGCCGGGCTGGTTGGCCTCCTCGGCGAGCCGGACGAAGACGTCGGCCTCGTCGTCGGTCACCCCGTAGGCCTTCAGCAGCAGTTGGAGATACGGGATCTTGAGGGCGACCTCGGCCATCTCCATACGGCGGACGGTGGCGGGCGCCACGCGGAGCACACGGGCGGCCTCCTCGCGCTTGAGCCCGGCGCGTTCACGCAGGTCAAGGAGGCGCCGACCGAGGACCACCTGGCCCACCGTCGGCGCGGACCGCGGCTCGCTCACGCTCCACCTCCACGAAGTTCCCTGGCTGGGGCGCCACTTGCGCTCGCCGGCGGCACGGCCGCCGCAACATACAGGTGTCACCCGGCTACAGGCACCACCCGGCTACAGGCGTCACCGGCATGCTGACAGCCCAGCGGCGCCATTCGAAGGCTCATTCGAAGATCTGACGGTACGACCGGACCGGACAAGGTGACCGACTTGACCTGAACGACCGGAATCGTCCGGTTGGGTCATATCGATCGCATTGGCCGGATCGGTCCGCCGGGTCCTCACTGATCCCAACTGGCGCCGCTCGACATGCTGTTGCGAGCAGTGTGCCACGGCCGCTCACCGCGTCACACAGCACTCTGCATTTTTCAGAGTGACTCTTGCCAAGTGTTCACGGCGGGGCGATAGTGGCAAGCGTGATTCCGTCCGCGCCCTTAGGAACAGACGCCGTCGCAGACCGTCTCGGTCTCGGCGCTGCCGCGGTGTTCGACCCTGCTGGGGGCGCTGCCGAGCGCCGGTTCCGGTTCGAGCTGGCCGCTCACCCCGGTTCCCCCGCACAGGCCAGACGCCTGGTGCGTTCCCGGCTGACCGGCTGGTCGGTCTGCGCGGAAACCTGTGACACCGCCATGCTCGTCATCTCCGAACTGGTCACGAATGCGATCGTGCACACCGCGAGCAGTCGCGTCGTGTGCGAGCTGCACGATCACGACGACACGGTGCGCATAGCCGTGCACGACGAGGGCTGTGCACCCGACGAGCCCCACCCGTCCCCACGGCGTCCCGACGAGGAGCACGGGAGGGGGTTGCTCCTCGTCGAGGCGCTGTGCCAGGCCTGGGGGGCTCACGAGCACGGCTCCGGGCTGCTGGTCTGGGCGGAGCTGCCGCGCCAGACCGACGCCGCCCGGGACAGCGCCGAACCCCGCAACGACCTGGGGTGGGGCGCCCGCCCCGACCCGGGCCCGTCGCGCGGCTCGTCCCGCGGGCCCGCGCGCGACCCGTCCCACGGGCCCGCGCACAGCCCGGTGCACCGTCCCTCGCCCGGTTCCGGGGAAGAGGGGCAGTCGGAGGCGGCGCTGCGCCCGGTGCCCGGGCGGAGGCAGGCGTGAACGGCGTCCCCGGTTCCGGCCGGTCGCTGGGCCTCAACACCCTGGTCCGGCTGCAGCGCGGCCAGCGGCCGGCGACCGTGGGCGGTACCCGCAGGCTCCCGGTTCCCGAGGGCATGACGACACCGCTGGGCTGCGACGCGGTGGCCGTGCCGGCACGCCTCGGGCCGCTGGTGGTACCCCGGCTGCCGCGGGTGGGCTGTGTGTACGCCGACGGCACTCGCTGGTGGTGGATCGTCCCGTCTGACTCCGACTACGCCCTCACCTGGCCCGTCCCGGCCCACTACAGCCCGGGCGCCCCGCTGCCCGGCTCCGCCCGGCTGATCTACCGCCCCGACGGCACGGTGCCGTACACCCCGCCGATCCCGCTCTACCTCGCCCTGTGCCGGGTGACGGGGACGACACCGGAGTGGTCGGGTCCGCTGAGCGGGTGACCGCTGCGCGGCTTCGACCGACAGCGGCGTGAGGGCGGCCGACGGAAGACCGGCTCGGCTGTGACCGGCCGACGGAAGACCGGCTCGGCTGTGACCGGCCGACGAAGACCGGCTCGGCTGTGACCGGCCGACGGAAGACCGGCTCGGCTGTTCGACCCGAGGACCGGCCCGATCGCCCGTCCCGAGGACCGGCCCGATCGCCCGTCCCGAGGACCGGCCCGGTCGGCCGCACCGAAGACTCGCCCGGCCGCCCGCACGGAAGACCCGAAGACTCACCCGGCCGCCCGCACCGAAGACCCAGCCGGCCGCCCGCACCGAAGACCCAGCCGGTCGCCCGCACCGAAGACGCCAACACCCGAAGCCCCGCCAGGCCGCTCACCCCGGCCCGCCTGTTCGACGCGAGGACCGTCCCGGTCGCCCATCCGAGGACCGGTCTCGGCCCGCGCCCTTGCTCGAGGCCGCCCGCAGTCCCGCCCATCCTCCCCCGCCCTCGAGCCAACCCCTCCGCAAACCAGCCCCTCCTCGGTCCGCACCCCCGGCGCACTCCCCCGCGCCCCGCGAGCCCCGTCGCACGCCCTGCCCGATGACCGCCGTGCCCCGCGATAGTGGCGGTTCGTCGACGGCCCTGGGAGGAACGCGGTGACGAAGAGGCGGGACACGGTGGCGTCCGAGGTGTCGGAGTCGGAGAGGCTGCTGTTCGGGGGGCCGCTCCGCTACGACATGGGATGGAACCAGCACCGGGAGGCCTTCCTGGAGTTGGACCTCCGCGCGATGGTGACCCGTCTGCCCGGCATGCTCATGTCGAGCCTGCGACTGTCCCGCCAGGCCGACCCGGGCGCCACACGCGTGGTGCTGGCCGCGCAGGTGGCCATCGGTGTGGCCCAGGCCGTGAGCCTGCTGGCCGTGAACAGCGTGCTGGGACGGCTGATCGGCACCGGCACCATCGAGGAACGGCTGCGCGGCGCCGCCCCCGCCCTGGTGATCATGGCCGCCGTGATGTTCGTGGCCGCCCTGCTGCGGGCCGCGTCCACCTACGCCACGGGCCGCCTCGAACCCAAGGTCGAGCGGGTGGCGACCGAGATGTACCTGGAGCGCGCGGCGGCCGTCGAGCTCGCCGCGATCGAGGACCACGCCTTCCACAAACTGCTGGACACCGCGCAGTACGGCGCCTCCTCGGCCCGCCGCATGATCATGTACGGCACGCGCGTGGTGAACGCGATGATCTCGCTGATCGCGGCGGCCGGTGTGCTGACCGTGCTTCACCCGGCCCTGCTGCCGCTGCTGATCACGATGACGATTCCCAGCGCCTGGGGCGCCCTGACCAACGCCCGGCGCCGCTACGAGTCGTTCCACACCTGGGTGCAGCACGCCCGCGCCGGCCATCTGATCAGCGCCCTGCTCACCGAGCCGGAGGCGGCGCCGGAGATCCGGGTGCACGGGGTCGGCCCGTTCCTGCTGCGGCACTTCCGGGCGATGTCGGAGACGGCGGAGGCGGAGCAGGCCCGGCTGGCCCGGCTCGCGGCCCGTACCGGCCTGATCGCGGCGGCCTGGACCGGCCTCGCGACCGTCGCCACGTACGCGACGCTCGGCGCGCTGCTGCTGAGCGGGGCGATGGCCCTGTCGGTGGCCGGTACGGCGGTGATCGCGATCCGCACCGGCTCGGCGAGTCTCAACACGCTCGTGCTGGAGATCAACACGCTGCACGAGGAGGCACTGTTCGTGGGCGATCTGGAGCGGCTGTACGTCGAGGCGGCCGAGCGGGCGATCCCGATCGGCGGCGACCCGCTCCCGGAGGATCCGCGGGAGATCCACTTCGAGAACGTCACGTTCACCTATCCCGGTGATGCCACCCGCCCCGCCCTGGACGACGTCACCCTCACGCTCCCGCTCGGCCGGATCGTCGCCCTGGTCGGCGAGAACGGCTCCGGCAAGACCACCCTGGTCAAGCTGCTGGCCGGGCTTTACCAACCGGACCAGGGCCGCATCCTGTGGGACGGAGTCGACGCGGCGAAGGCCGACCGGCACCGGCTCGCCGAGCGCATCGCGATGTTGGCCCAGGACTTCAAGCGCTGGCCGTTCACGGCCAAGGTCAATGTGGCCGTCGGCCGCTCGGCGGCGCCGCTGACCGAGGAGCGGCTGACCAGGTCGGTCTCGGAGGCGGGCGCGGAGGAGGTGGTCGAGGATCTGCCGCGCGGCCTGGACACCCTGCTGGCCCGCAACTTCAGCGGCGGGCACGAGCTGTCCGGCGGCCAGTGGCAGCGGCTGGGCATCGCGCGGGCCGCCTACCGGCGCGGGCGCATCCTGATCGTGGACGAGCCGACGGCCGCCCTGGACGCCCGGGCCGAGCTGGAGGTCTTCGAGAAGATCCGAGCGCTCGCGGGCAGCGGCCAGACCGTCGTACTGATCACGCACCGGCTGGCGTCGGTCCGCCATGCCGATCTGGTGCACGTCCTCGACCAGGGCCGGGTGGTGGAGTCGGGGACCCCCGACGAGCTGTTGGCGAGCGGCGGTGTCTACGCGGAGCTGTACGCGCTCCAGGCGGACCAGTTCACGACCAAGGTGCCGGTCCGGAAGGTGGGTTAGCCGTCGACTCCGTCGCCGCCGCGAAGGATCACCAGGAACGTGTCGGTCGCCAGGTCCATCACGACCTCGGCGGGCATGCCTTCGAGTCGCCGCGCGTGCGCGAACTCCTCCGCCGGCCATGATCCTCGCGGTCCGCCTGCGGGAAAGCCTTCGAGCACCGTTCGCCCGTTCACCATCCTGCACCTCCAGAAGTGCGTCTTACTTGTAGGAGTTAACGCTCTGGAGAACACGAATGGCTCGCCCGGTGACGGTACTGAGACATAGCCGACACGCCACCGGCGCGGAGGGTGAGAGTCCGTTGACTTTCGGCCACCTTCGTGACTGCTTGTGTCAGTCCTCGTACTCGTCGTGATAGCGCACCCGGTCGCTGCCCGCAGGCAGCCGGCCGAGCGCCGTCAGGTCGAGCAGAGAACTGGTCGAGCCGAGTCCGTCGAGACCGCGGTCGTGGGCGGAGTAGGTGTGGAAGACCCGGTCGTGTTCCCGTAGGAAGCAGCTGATCCCGGGCCGTTCGACCGGTTCGTCGTCGACCATGAGGGTCGCGCCGAAGTCGAGGTTGAAGTCGCTGTGGTACGAGGAGTACCAGGGCAGCGTCCAGCCCATCCGCGCCTTGAACGGCAGGATTCTGGTGAACGGCGCCCGGGACACCGCCGCGAACGAGGTGTCGCGCGCCCGCAGATGGGCGAGGTGGCCGATCTGGTCCAGGAACGCGGAGCAGTTGGGACAGCCGGCCTCCCACTCCGGGGCGAACATGAAGTGGTAGGCGATCAGTTGGGCCCGTCCCTCGAAGAGGTCGAGCAGGGTGACCTTGCCGTCGCCGCCCTCGAACACGTACTCGGGGTCCACCTCGACCATCGGGAGCCGGCGCCGCTCGGCGTTGAGCACGTCCCGCGCGCGCGTGAGCGCCTCTTCCTTGAGCAGTAACTCCTCACGCGCGGCACGCCACCGCTCACGCGAGACGATCTCCGGAAGCGACATGGGCCCTCCTGTACGACGGTCGGTTCCGGGTGGTGACCGCGGGAGGGAGGCGAACTCATCGGTGCGGCCCCAGATTTTTTTCCGCGCCACCGCCAGACGTGACCGCCAGACGCGCCACCAAGGGCGACGCCGTACGGCTGTGGGACATAGCCCCGCGGATACCGGCCGAGCAGCGCTACTCCCGTGTCAACTCCGGCCGCCGTGAACTGATCGACCACATCCTCCTCAGCCACCACATGGTCCACCGTCTGACGGAGGCGGGCACGGGCCTGCCGGGCACCACCCGGCCGCCGGACCTGCCGTCGGTGGGCGAGGATCCCCCGGAGCTGCGGGGGGCCGCCGGGTCGGACCACGCACCGGTGTGGGCGCGGTTCGCCGACTGAGACGTACTGCGCGGCCCAAGTTCCCTACGCCACGACCGGCATCCGCGGCACCACGAGCCCGAGTCGCCGCCCACCGCGCTCCAACTCACTCGCGAGGTCTTCGAGTTGCCGAGTGTGCCGGGCGGTGAGCCGTCCGGTCTCGTCGAGTTGCACGGCACAGGCGGTGGTGGTGTCCACGAGCCGTTCGAGTACGGCGGCCACCGCGTCCGTGCCCTCGGAGTGCCGGGCGAGGGCGGGGAGTTCGGCGGCGGCCAGGGCGATCGTGGCGCGGGCCTCGGCGAGGGAGCGGTAGGCCTCACGGCGCAGGGCCCAGCGTTCGCCGCGGTCGTCGGACTCGCTCAGTACGTGGTCGAGATAGACCTGCGCGGCACGCCCGGCCGCCGCGAGCCGGGCCCGTACCCCGCCGCCCCGCTTCCCCGCCATCGGCAGATGCCCCACGATCAGCACGATGACGCAGGCCAGCAGCGTGTCGCCGATCCGGCTGACGGAGGCCGGCGGTTCGCCACCGACTATGACCAGGGCGAGCACGAGGACGGTGACGACGGCGGTCTGGGCGCCGAAGTGCCGGGTGGACACCGGGATGACCGCTCCGCAGACGGCCACCAGCGCGATGAGCCCCTCGGGCCGGGGCAGTACGGCGGCGAAGCCCGCGAAGACGAGGGCGCCGAGCACGGTCCCCGCGGCCCGGCACAGCACCCGGGAGGCGAGCGGCCCGAGGTCGGGCTTGACGAGGAAGACGGCGGTGGCGGGCAGCCAGTACCAGTGCTGGTGCCCGCCGTACCAGCGAGCCTGGTGCAGGGCCTGGGCGATGGCGGCGCTGGCCCCGAAGCAGAGGGCGACCCGCAGCCCGTACTCCCGCCCGCCGCTGCCGAGCGCGGCCCGCAGCACCTCCTTCAAGCTGCGGCGCCGGGCGGGCGGCCGATGCTCAGCGCCCTCGACCCGGTCGAAGACCTCGGCGGCGCGCAGCAGGGCGTCGTCCAGGGCGCGCAGGGCGGGCGCCGACCGGGACGGCGCGGGCAGCGGCCCGGTGCTGCCATTGCCCCGGACCGCGACGGCGAGCCGCCGGGGTCCCTCGGCCGCCCGCTCGGATATCGGCTCATCCGCCCAGGCAAGGGCGGTCGCCGCCTCGGCGAGGGGCAGCGCGGCGGCGTACTGCGCGTGCAGTCGGCGCTCGGCGGCGGAACTGGCGTACCGCCGCAGTCTGGGCCCGGTGAGCGCGTCCTGGGCATGGTCGAGCGCGGCGGTGAGGGCGGCCCGCCGGGGGATGGCCCCCTCGCCCCCCACCACCTCGAGCAGGTCGGCGATGGCGTCGTACACGGCGGCGACGGCGTTCCGTTCCCCGTCGAAGCGGTAGTCGCCGGCGATGGCCCCGGGGGTGGGCAGGGCAAGCCGCAGCACCAGCAGCCACCCGGCTCCGGCGAGGAAGGCGAGAGCCCGCTGCCAGCCCGCCTCGGCGATCGGCATTCCGGCGCCGACGGCCGCGCCGACCAGTAACTGCGTCCCGGCCCCGGAGGCGGCGGGCCCGACGGCGCTCATCCCGCCGGCGACCAGCCCGAGCCCGGTGAGCAGCAGGGTCAGGGGTACGGCGGTGAGGTGCTGTCCGCCGTACGTCCCGACGAGCAGCCCCACGGCCCCGGCCGTCGCGGGCGCCCCGAGCCGCCGCACGGCGGCCCGTCGGCTGCCCGGCCGGTCATTGATCCCGGCGAGCATCGCGGCGATGGCGGCGATGACACCGAGAGAGGTGGGGTGGAGCACGACCGCGGCGAGCAGTAGCGGCCCTGCGGCCAGCGCCCCTCTCGTCACAGCGCTCCAGGGCACGGGCCCGCGCTGGGCGCGCAGGGCGTGGGCGAGCCAGGGCGGCGGGGCGACGCGACGGGACACGGGGCTCCTGTCCGGGCGAGGGCGGGGTGTGCCTTCGGACGACGGTGGCCGGGCTGTCGGCTTCGGTGTTCCCACCGTAGATCGCGTTCCCGTACGGAAGGATTCGTTCGTATTTCGGGGATGTGACAAGTGCTCTGGAGAGCCGTGTTCCTATGAACGCAATTTGCCCCGGAATACCACACCGGCAGGGCGTCCAGTGCGCCGGGGAACGCGAGCCGGCTGCCTGCGGTTGTCTTCGCGTCGTCTGCGCTCATGCGGTGGGGGAATTCACGGCAGAGGAAAATCGGGTGTGGCCCTCGCCGAAGAGCTGGATGATCGGCAGGTTGCCGACAGTTCTTCGGAGGAGTCGATGTGATCCAGCGCGTCACCGCCGCCGCCCTCTTTCCCCCGCCCGCCTACTCCCACGCTTCCGTCGTCGAAGCAGGCACGAAGCTCGCCTTCCTCGCGGGGGCCGTTCCGCTCGATGCCGAGGGGACGATAGTCGGCGCGGGGGATCCGGTCCGGCAGGCCGAGCAGGTCATCGCGAATCTCGGCGAGCAACTGCATTCTGTGGGCAGCGACTTGGCGCATGTCGTGGCGACGGACGTGTACGTCGTGAGCAGCGATCCGTCGGTGCTGTCGGCCGTATGGGAGGTCGTCGAGGCGTCGGGGCTCAGCGCCGGACCGCACTCCTCCACCCTCCTCGGCGTGACCTGCCTGGGCTACACCGGGCAGTTGGTGGAGATCACGGCGACGGCCGTGGTGCCCGCATGAGCGTCATCCTGCGACGCGCCGCCGGGCCCGACGCCACCGCCACAGCCGATGTCTGGCTGCGGTCGTTCGCCGCCGCCCTGCCCACCGTCGTCCGGCCACGCTCCGACGACGAAGTGCGTGTCCATATCCGCGACATCGTCGTGCCGTCGCGTGAGACCTGGGTGGCCGAGGCCGTCGACGGGGACGGGGACGGGATCGTCGGGATGATGGTGCTCAACGGCGGCCTCCTGTCCCAGCTCTATCTCGATCCGGACTGGCGGGGGCGCGGCATTGGTGACCGGTTCGTCGTTCTGGCGAAAGAGCGCAACCCCACCGGGCTCACGCTCTGGACCTTCCAGGTCAACAAGCCCGCCCACCGGTTCTACGAACGGCACGGCTTCGTCGCCGTCGAGTTCACGGACGGCAGCGCGAACGAGGAGCGGGAGCCCGATGTGCGGTACGTCTGGCGGCCCTGAGGCAAAGTCTCCTCCTCAGCAGGCGGCGCATGATCTTGCCGGAGCGGTCTTGGGGAGTTCCGCGATGACCGGGATCTGCCGGGGCCGGCGAGCGGGCCGATCTCCTTGGCGACATGGGGTGTCCCCGGCGACCAGGGATGGGAGACGAGACTTGTCGTCGACCCGGCCGAGCCAGAGGAAGGTCGGCCTGTCGTCGTCCTCGTCCGCCTTCGCGCTGCCCCCCGCCAGGCTCTTTCGGTGATCAGGTGGGCGTTGAAGACGCTGAGGACGAAGGTCGTCGTCGCGAAGGCGGCGAGGCCGAGTGGGCCGGGCCCGTGAGGGTTCCGGTTTCAGTGGTCGGGGTGCTCAGGTCACCGCTTGACCGCCGCTATGCGGACCGCGCCCCCACATCCGCCTCTTCACCAGCGGCTTCGCATAGCTCCCCGCCCGGCTGGTCGTGAGCCCCAGTGCCACCAGCGACTCCGCCAGCTTCACCGCCGCGCCGACCCCGTCGACCACCGGCACCCCCAGCTTCTCCCCCACCACCCGCTGCAGCCCCGTCATCCCGGCGCAGCCGAGGACCAAGACCTCGGCGCCCGCCTCCCGGACCCGTTCGGCCGCCGCGAGGAACGCGGCCTCCGTACGCCCGGGGTCACCCGCGAGATCGAGGACGCCGAGCCCCGTGCCCGCCACCGCCACGCAGTTGCGGGCCACCCCCGCCGTCTCCAGGCTGTCCTCGATCTGCCCGCGGGACCGCTCCAGAGTCGTGACGACGCCGTACCGGCGCCCCAGCAGACACGCCAGATGTGCGGCGGCCTCCGTGATGTCCACGACCGGTACGTCCACCAACTCCCGTACGCCCTCGCGCCCGTGCTCCCCGAAACCGGCCATGACCACCGCGTCGTACCGCGGACCGTCGTACGTCCGCAGCGCGTCGAGGACCGCCGCCGCCGAGAGGTAGCTGTCGAGCCAGCCCTCCGCCGACTCGGGGCCCCAACTCGGGGTCAGGCCGGTCACGTTGGTACCCGGGCCTGCGGCGGCCCGGGCACCTCGTACGATCTCCTCGGTCATCTCCTGCGTGGTGTTGCAGTTGGTGACGACGATCCGCACGGTCGTCAGACCTCCCGGGGCGCGACGGCTCGGTCACCGCGGCAGAGCGCCGCGTACAGCCCGGCGGCCAGCGCCGTGCCGATGAACCAGGAGTACGGCGCCACATCGCTGAACGTCTTCACCAGCGCGAGCACCGCCGCGACCGCCGCCGACGGCAGGAACGCCCACAGCGCCTTCGGGTTGACGCCCTTGCGGTAGTGGTACGGCGAACCGGGCGTCGCGTCGAACAGCTTCTCGACGTCCACCTTGCCGTGCTTGACCCAGTAGTAGTCGACCATGATCACACCGAACAGCGGTCCCAGGAACGCACCGAGGCCGCCGAGGAAATAGTTGACGACCGTGGGGTTGGAGAAGAGGTTCCAGGGGGTGACGACCAGGGCGGCGACCGTGCTGATCATGCCGCCGACCCTGAAGCTGATCTTCTGCGGCCAGACGTTGGCCAGGTCGTACGCCGGTGAGACGAAGTTGGCGACGATGTTGACGCCCATGGTTGCGACCGCGAAGGTCAGCGCGGCCACAACCAGGACCCAGGTGTTGCCGACCTTGGCGACCAGCTGTGCCGGGTCGGTGATGGCCTCGCCGAAGACCTCAAGCGAGCCCGCCGTGACGATCACGGAGACGACCACGAAGGCCGTCGAGTTGATGGGCAGGCCCCAGAAGTTGCCACGGCGGACGGTGCGGTAGTCCGGCGCGAAGCGGGAGAAGTCGCAGAAGTTGAGCATCAGCGTGCCGTAGGTCGCGAGGATCAGGCCGATCGCGCCGAACCACTGCCGCCACTGCTCACCGGTGGAGACCGGGTGCGGGGTGGAGGTGAGCGAGATGGTCCAGTGGGCCTTGGCCAGGATCCAGACGGCGAGCGCGATCATGACCAGCCAGATCGCGGGGCCGCAGAAGTCCTGGAACTTGCGGACCGACTCCATGCCCCGGCTGATGATCGCCGCCTGGATCAGCCAGAGCGAGACAAAGGAGACCCAACCGAGCGCGTCCAGGCCAAGGAATGAGTGGTGCGTCCAGGACTCGAGGCCGGGCCAGGCCGCCAGCAGCATCACATTGACGGCGACGGACGCCAGATAGGTCTGGATGCCGTACCACATGATGGCGATCACGGCCCGGATGAGTGCCGGGATGTTGGCGCCCCAGACGCCGAAGCTGATCCGGCTGACCACGGGGAACGGCACACCGTGGCGCTGGCCGATCCTCCCCATCCAGTTCATGCCGACGTAGATGAGCACGAAGCCGACGAGGAGGGAGGTGAAGACCTGCCAGACGTTCATGCCGAGGACCAGCAGGCCGGCGGCGAAGGTGTAGTTGCCGAGGTTGTGGACGTCGGACATCCACATGGCGAAGAGGTCGAAGACCTTCCAGTTCCGCTGCTCGGCGGGGGCGAGGTCTTCGTTGGTGAGCCGGGGGTCGGGGACGAACGCGGGTGCGCCGGTGGCTTCGGCGCGGTCGGCCAGGGACACGGGGCCTCCAGGGACTACGGGGACTACGGGGACGGGGAGGAAGGAGGACGACTGCCGGGTACTGCGCGCGTTTGGTATACCAAACTGGGGTCATGGTCCTCCCGTCAAGCGTTCTGACCGATGTCCGTCCCGTTACGGCTCCGTAAAAGCCCCCTCAGGTCGGCGAAGATGGCCTCATGGGATCCCCCACGACGAAGATCGAACCCCTGGGCGCGGTGCGCGAGCGCGTCCTCGCGACCCTACGGCAGGACATCATCGCGGGGCGTCTGGGCCCGGGCGACCGGCTTGTCGAGCGCGAGCTGGCCGAACGGTTCGGAGTGTCCCGGGTGCCGGTCCGGGAGGCGATCCGGGCCCTGGTCGCCGAGGGCTTCGTCCTCTTCGAGTCGGCCCGCCGGACCGTCGTACGCCGGCTGACCCCGACCGACGTCAAGGAGCTCTTCGAGCTGCGCGAGGCACTTGAGGTGTACGCGGCCGGCCTGGCGGCGGCACGGGCGACCCCGCAGGCACTGACCGAGCTGCGGGACATGCTCGACCGGGCCGCCACGGCGACGCGGACCGGGGACGCCGAGACGATCACCGACATCAACACCCGTTTCCACGACCGGATCCTGGCCCTGGCCGGCAACAGCCTGCTCATCTCGGTGATGGAACCGGTCGACGGCCGGCTGCGCTGGCTAACCCGGCGTAACGAGGAGTGGCCGCAGCTCCTCACCGAACACCGCGAGTTGTACGACGCGATCGCCTCCGGCGACCCCGACCGCGCCCGCGCCCGCGCGCTCGGCCATGTCCAGGCCAACTACCGGTCGACGGTGCGGCACCTGTTCGGCGAGGACACCGGGCAGTAGCCGACGAGGACACCGGCCACCAGCTGCGGAATTCGGCCGTCCACAAGAACACCAGTTCCCATAGGAATCTCCCAGAGTTCTCCGCACCGGTGAAGATCGAATCGTCGGCGAAGACCGAAAAGGATCCGAACGGATCGAAACGGGGAGGTCATGACCATGGTGAGCAGACAGGGGCTGTTGAGCGGAGCCGCGCTCGTGGGGATGGGCGCGGTGGCCGGCGTGGCGGTCGGCACGGGGAGCGCCGCGGCCGACGCCCCGCTGGACACGCCGTTCACCCCGGTCGCCGTACCGCATCTGGCGGAGGCCGAGCAGCTGGTGCAGTACCAACGGATGCTGGCCGCCGGCCATCTACCGACCGGGCTGGCCGGGCACTGGCCGCTGGACGGCTCCGGCACCGACCGCTCAGGCCTGGAGCATCCCGTCACGCTGGGCTCCGGAGCGAGCTGGACCAGTCTGCGGGCGGGCGGTGAACTGGGCTTCGACGGCACTTCCGGCGCGTACGCGGCCACCGGCTCCGTCCTGGATACCACAGCCCCGTTCACGGTCGCGGCCTGGGTCCGGCTCGCCGACGACGCCGTGCTGACGAACATGTACACGGCCGTGAGCCAGGACGGCGGCAGCGCCAGCCGCTTCCTGCTCCAGTACGACGACACGGCCGGGACCTGGGCCTTCAAGGTGCGCAGCGAGGACCAGAGCGCCAAGATCTCCGCGCTGGGCGCCACACCTGTCACCAAGTCCGGCGTCTGGACCCACCTGGCCGGCGTATGGGACGACGGCACGAGCATCAAGCTGTATGTGAACGGAACGATGGAAGGCAGCGCGGACACCACCCTGTCCTGGGCCGCGACCCAGGGCTTCAGCATCGGCCGGGCCCGCTGGGACGGCGCCTACGTGAACCGCTTCAAGGGCGCGATCGACGACGTCCGCGCCTACGGCCGTGCCCTGAGCGCCGCCGAGATCGGCCTGATCAGCGGCGCTACGGCACGCGCCAACAACGTCTATCTGATGAACGCGACGGCGACCGTCACCTGGGGCCGCCCGGACGACCTCGCGAGCTGGGTGGCCCGGGCCCGCTGCTCGTCCTTCGTCACGGCGCTGCTCAAGCACACCTACGGCTGGGCGACCGACGCCTACTTCCTCCAGTACTTCCAGGACAAGGGCCCGGAGGCCGCCGACTACTGCTCGGCCTTCCTGAAGAACAGCGGCGGCCCGCGCTTCCGTCCCATCCGCAAGGTCACCGACCTGCGGCCGGGCGACCTGATCGCGGTCGACTACAACGGGCAGGACACGGAGAACACCGGGCACATCGTGATGGTCCGCGAGGTCAAGGGGGTTGTCAGCGGAGTCGCCGACTTCCCTGACGAGACGCAGTACGCCGTCGAGATCATCGACTGCACCTCCGACCCGCACGGCGTTTTCGGCCTGAGCAGATACCCGCAGTACCCCGACACCCGCATGGTCAGCAACGTGGACGGCGAGAGCTTCCAGGGCGTCGGTATCGGCCACATGATGTTGTACGCCTCCAACGCCACGGGCGCGTTCTCCCGCTACCGCTGGAGCGTCAACTCGTCCGCGTCCACCGGCAGCCACACGGTCACCGACCGCCCGCTGGCAGCGGCCCGCATCGTCTGAGCCTGCGGCAGCCCTGCAGCCTGCCGCAGCCCGCTGCTGTCACCGCAGCCCGGCCGCCTCCGCCGCCGTCCGCAGCACATCGCGGAGCATCTCGGGGGTGAGGCGGCCGGTGAAGGTGTTGCGCTGGCTGACGTGGAAGCAGCCGAAGAGGTCCAGGCCACCGAGGTCGACCCGGGTGCCGTGGCCGAAGGCCGGACGGGGCCGGGGCACGCTCCAGCCGGCCTCGGCCAAGGCGGGCAGCGCGGCCTGCCAGCCGAAGGCGCCGAGCACGACGGCGGCGCGCAGCGTGGGACGCAGCAGCCTCAGCTCCTTGACCAGCCAGGGCCGGCACGTGTCGCGCTCCTCTGGGGTCGGCTTGTTGGCGGGCGGGGCACAGTGCACGGGCGCGGTGATACGCACGCCGTACAGCTGCAGGCCGTCGTCTGCGCGCACCGACGTCGGCTGCGAGGCGAGCCCGACGTCGTACAGCGCCTGGTACAGCACGTCGCCGGAGCGGTCGCCGGTGAACATCCGGCCGGTGCGGTTGCCACCGTGCGCGGCCGGGGCGAGGCCGATGATCAGCAGCGGGGCGTCGGCCGGCCCGAAGCCGGGCACGGGCCGGCCCCAGTACGTCCAGTCGGCGAACGCGGCACGCTTGGTACGTGCCACGTCCTCCCGCCAGGCGACCAGGCGAGGGCAGGCGCGGCAGGCACTGACGCGCTGATCGAGGCGGGTGAGGGGGTCCAACGGGGCGAGGGGGTCGAAGGAGGAGCGGTGCACAAGGTCCACGGTAGAGCCGGGCGGCCCGGCCGTGCGGGATCGATTCGGTCGATGCGATGGGCTGGGTGGGCGTCCGGGAAATCGGCTCCGTTTCTCTGGGCTCGGGGGGCTAAGGTCGGGACATGGCTTCTGAGGACGCGGGCGAGAGCAGGGCGCGCGAGAGCGGTGGGACCGAAACCACCGCCTCGGCCGTGCCTGCCGAAGGCACCGAGGCACCTGCCGCCCAGGCCCCCGAACCCGCTGTCGACCGCGCTGCCGTCGCCGCTGCCATCGCCGCCGCCGAGGCCGCGGGGCCCGCTCCCGGTGAGAACGTGCGGATCGACAGCTGGATCTGGGCCGTGCGCCTGATCAAGACCCGCTCCATGGGAGCCACCGCCTGCCGGGGCGGGCACGTCCAGGTGAACGGCGACCGGGTCAAGCCCGCCCACTCCGTACGCGTCGGCGACGAGGTACGGCTGCGCCACGAGGGGCGGGAGCGTGTCGTGATCGTGAAGCGTCTGATCCGCAAGCGGGTAGGCGCCCCGGTGGCCGCCCAGTGCTATATCGACAACTCCCCGCCGCCCCCGCCCCGCGAGGCCTTCGTCCCCATCGGCCTGCGCGACCGGGGCACCGGCCGCCCCACCAAGCGGGATCGCCGCGAGCTGGAACGGCTGCGCGGCCTCGGTGGGATGGGAGGCATGGGCGGGACGGGCCGGCCGAGCGGCGGGCGCCCCGACGGGCACTGATCCACCGGGGCCGACTCCACAGGGCTCGGCCGGGCCAGGCCCGGCTCCGCCCTCGCCTCGGCGGGCGCGGCCCGTCACACACGTGACCGCGCGAGTCCCCACAGGCGCGCGTTCTGTCCGCGCCGGGCCCAGGCGATCAGGGCCAGCGGCACGATCAAGATCAGTGGGGTCGCCGCGTACTGGCCGTCGAAGACGGTGAGCTGGACGATGAACGCGCCCACCATGAGCGCACTCAGCGCCATTGCCGCCACCGACTCCAGCACCGGTATCAACAGGGCGACGGCACCGGCCAGTTCGAGTGCGCCGATGGTGTACATGCCCGCACTGCCCCAGCCGATCCTGTCGAAGGAGTCGACGGCCGACGGATGGGCGATCAGCTTGGGCAGCGCGCTCGCGATGCCGTAGAAGAGAGCGAGCAGCACCTGCAACGTACGCAGGGCCAGGCGGGCACGGCGGCCGCGGGCCGTCGCCGACTCGGCGACGACGGGGGCGGCGGAAGCGGCCAGGGCGACGGAAGGGGTGGTCTTGGTCATCGGGTTCTCCTGGGGAAGCGGTCCCTGTTGCTGTCACAGAGGTAGACCGGCCGCCGACGGAAAACTCATCGACTGCCGCCAGCATTGCCTGGCGGCTCGCCATCTCTCGCTATGTCGCCGGTACCGCCCTCACCCACACCCCGTCCTCGGTCAGATACTCGGTCACCCCCAGTCCCGCCTGCGCGAGCGCCTCCTTGAACTGATCCTCGGTGAGTGGCCGGGCCAGGAACGTCTGTGTCCAGGTCGCGTCCGTGAACTCGTACTCCGCGCGCACCGAGTTCACCCCGTCCCCGGCCGGCTCCACGGACACGATCCGCACCGTGTAGCCGCTGGGGTCGACCCGCTCCCTCGGCACGTTCGAGTGGTAGTCCGGGCCCTCCCGCTGGATGAGCACGCACCCACCGTCCGCCACATGCGCCGCGCAGGTGCGCAGCATGCCCTGGCGCACCTCCACGTCCCCGGTGTTCACCAGGAACGACGCGAGCATCACCACGTCGAACTTCTCGCCCAGGTCGAGCCCTTCGATGGTGCTGCGTATCGTGCGCGCCCCGCGGACGCGCTCCAGCATCTCCGCCGACTCGTCCACCGCCGTGACCCTGAACCCGCGCTGCAGGAGCGCGTGGGTCATCCGCCCCACGCCACTGCCCAGTTCCAGGATGTGGGCACCGGCCGGGACCGCCGCCTGGATGATGTCCGGCTCGTCCGCCACGGCCAGACGCGAGTAGAGCTGCACCGCGCAGCCGTCCGGGGTGATCGCACCTGGCCCTGTTCCCTCGTGTCCCTCACGCATTTCAACCGTCATGCCCGAACAACGGCCCGCCGTCGCACGGCCGTTCCCGCACGACGACGGTTCACTCGTTCGAGTAGTCCATGGTCTGAGGGCAACTTTGCGCCGCCTAAGGGAAGTTGGCGGCACATCAGTAGAGGCCGGCGGCCGTCATCACCGTTCCCACGGGAACCACCCGTGCCCGAGATACCAGTGGCCGCCCGCCCGCAGATGGTCGCCGACCGCCCGCTCCACCGACGTGCGCCGGGGCAGGTCCCGTACGGGCAGGTCCGGGTCGCCGAAGACGAACCGGACCGCCGTGGTGTCGACCGGTTCCGTGTCCTCGTACCCGGGCCGGAACCGGTCCTGGAAGCGGACGATGTTCGAGTGCGCCGGCAGGTACCGCCTCAGCTGCGGGTCGAGCAGCCAGGAGTGGCAGGTCGCGATCGTGTGGTCCTCCTCGGGAAAGTGCCGGGGGAAGAACTCCCGCGCCAGGGCCAGTGAGCGATCGCAGGCGGTCGGGGCCAGCGGCCCGAGATAGTCCGGTATGTGCAGGTTCAGACAGGGCTGCCCCGGAGCCACGGACACGGTCTGGTCCGTTCCCGTCGCCGTGACCGCCCGCGCCGTGTGCTCGCCGAGCCGGGCCCGTTCGTACTGCAGCCGGCCCAGCTGGTACAGCTCGCCCCGGAAGTGGTGGATCAGCCAGGAAGCCTGGAAAGCCGACAGCCCTCCCTTGCCGTAGCGCCTGCGGTGCAGCGTCATCCCGCGCCCCAGGTCGGCGAGCGTGTGCCGGGACACGTCGGCGGGGACGCCCCGCGCGTGGTGGTAGGCGCGGGCTTGGGGCAGCGCGGCGAGGAAGACGTAGACCAGGAAGTACCCGTCCAGTGCGGCCGGAGCGGCGGCGGCGAGCTCACCGAGCCCGGACGGGCCGCCGGCCCTCGCAGTAGCGGCCGGGGCACCGGTCACTTCGCCGACGCATTCGGCGAGCAGCGTCCGTACTCCGGGATCGGCGGTCACGGTCCGCCGCAGTGCCACCACCTCGTTGATGTCCTCGTGCGGCACGGCGAGGTCGAGGAGCAGATCGGGCAGGTCGTCGGCGTCCGGCAGCACGGCGGGGTCCCCCTTGGTGAACGTCCTGGTCGAAGAGTACGTTGCAAGAGGAAGTGGTGATGCGCGATGCGTACGGGCAGTGAACCGGCGACCGCGCGCAGTGCGCTGCGGGCGCGGTTGTGGCTCAGTGTGTGGGGCGTGGCCTGGGCGATCTTCGGCACGGCGGCGTTCGCGCTCGTCGGCCGTCCCGGCTGGGCGGCCGCCTGCGGGGTGCTGTGGCTGGTGGCCACCGCCGACATGGCCATGATCCTCAGGCACATCAGGCAGGGCCCGCACTACCAGCCGGGCCGCGATGTGCCTGCGTACCGGCCGGCGGACAGTAGTCGCCCGCGGCGGCTGGGGCGCCCACCGCAGCACCGCCACCCGTGAGCAGGCGTCCGCTTGGGCGCCGTCGAACCGGGGCTGCCCTGGAAGCGTCCGCTCACGCGCCGTCGCAACGGGGGTGCGCTGAGGAGCGTCCGCTCACGTGCCGTCGTCGAAGCGGGCCGCCTTCAGATACTCCGGGTTCGGGTCCAGCGCGGCCGCCAGCCGGAAGTGGCGTATCGCGAGGTCGGCGCGGCCCTGGCGTTGGTAGGTGCGGGCGAGCGCGAAGTGCGCGAACGCGTTGTCCGGCTCGCGCTCCAGCACGATGGTGAACTCCAGCTCGGCGGGGCGCAGTTGCGCGGCCGCGAAGAAGGCACGCGCGCGCAGCAGCCGGGCGGCGGTGTTCTCGGGGTGCGCGGCGATCACTCCGTCGAGCAGTTTCACCGCGCCCCGCGGATCCCGTGCGTTGAGCAGATGCTCGGCGGCACGGAAGTCGATGACGTGCGTCTCCGGAGTACGTCCGGTCGAACCGCTGGTCTCGGGCACGGCAAAGTCCTTCCCTCACTGAAGCGGTTCAACGCCCGGACGGGTGCCCGCTATTTCGAAGACGCATGACCGCTAATTCGGACCGGACACCCGCGCCCGGCGCACGAGGTCGGCCCACACCTCCGCGACGCGCTGTTCGAGCACGTCCAGGGGCACATCGTTGTCGATCACGATGTCGGCGATCTCCAGGCGCTTCTCGCGCGTCGCCTGCGCGGCCATGCGCGCGCGTGCGTCCTCCTCCGCCATCCCCCGCAGCCGTGTCAGCCGGTCGAGCTGGGTCTCGGGGGCGACGTCCACGACGACCACGGCGTCGTACAGCGGCGCCAGGCCGTTCTCCGCGAGGAGCGGGACGTCGTTGACCACCACCGCGTCGGCGGCGGCCGCGTTCTCCAGCTCTCGGGAACGGGCCCCGACCAGGGGGTGCACGATCGAGTTCAGTATGGCGAGCTTCTCGGGGTCGGCGAAGACGATCGAGCCCAGCTTCGGCCGGTCCAGACTGCCGTCGGCGGCGAGCACATCCGGCCCGAAGGCCTCGACGACGGCCGCCAGGCCGGGGGTCCCCGGCTCGACGACCTCACGCGCGATGCGGTCCGCGTCGACCAGCACCGCGCCATGCCCGACGAGCAGCCGCGACACCTCGCTCTTGCCGGCGCCGATCCCGCCGGTGAGGCCAACTTTCAGCATGCCCCGAAGCTTAGGCCCTGCCACCGACACCGGCCCGGACAGGCCCTAGTTGTCGCCCTCCCGCTCCGCGAGGAACCGTTCGAACTCCAGGCCGATCTCGTCCGCCGAGGGGATCTCCACCGGCTCGGCGAGCATGTTGCCCCGGGTCTCGGCGCCCGCGGCGGCATCGTACTGGTGTTCAAGGCCCTGCACGAGGGCGGTGAGTTCCTCGTCGCCCTCCTGGATCTGGCTGTCGATCTCCGTCTGGGTGCGGTGTGCGTCCGTGCGCAGGGCGTGCGCGATGCCCGGGAGCACCAGGCCGGTGGCGCCCGTGATGGCCTCCACGACGGTCAGGGCGGCGTCGGGATAGGCAGAGCGGGCGATGTAGTGCGGGACGTGCGCGGCGACGCCCAGGACGTCGTGGCCGGACTCCATGAGGCGGTATTCGAGCAGTGCCTCGGCGCTGCCGGGCACCTGGGCCTCGTCGAAGGGGCTGCTGTGCCCCGGGACCAGGTCGGTGCGGTTGCCGTGCGGCGTGATGCCGACGGGACGGGTGTGCGGAACGCCCATGGGAATGCCGTGGAAGTTCACGGACAGACGGACGCCGAGCCGCTCCACGACCTGCCGTACGGCCGCGGCGAAGCGCTCCCACTCGACGTCGGGCTCGGGGCCGGACAGCAGCAGGAACGGCGCGCCCGTGGCGTCCTGGACCAGCCGGACCTCGATGGTGGGTTCCTCGTACTCTGTCCAGCGGTCCCGCTTGAACGTCAGCAGCGGGCGGCGGGCGCGGTAGTCCACGAGCCGGTCGTGGTCGAAGCGGGCGACGACCTGGTGGGGCAGCGAGTCGAGGAGCCGGTCGACGATCTGGTCGCCGGTCTCGCCCGCGTCGATGTATCCGTCGAAGTGGTAGAGCATGACAAGACCGGCCGACTCCTGGGCGAGCGCCATGTCTACGACGGCGAGGCCCTTCGGCTCCCATGCGTACAAACCCTGCGGATCAAGCACTGTGACCGCTCCTCCTCGTGTTCGTACGGGACAACGCGGCACAGGCCGCGGGCATTCCCGCCGACGCTCTGGTCAAGCGGACACTCACCGCATCCCTCATGCCGGGAGAGCGGGCACGCGCGCGTGTGCGGGCGTTCCGCACAAGGACACCGGATGACGCTTCCACGTGCGCGTGCTCGCACCCGCCCTACCCTGCTCGCACGCCGTCCTATGCGGACAGCACGCGCGCGTGCAGCGCGGTCACCGCCTTCCGCGCGGAACTGAACGCGCCGTGCTGCCAGGCGTCCATGTAGCTGAGCCAGTCGCCGGCGAAGTAGACCCGGCCGGTGGGCTCGTTGAGCGGCTTGTAGCGCACGTCGTCGGGACCGCCGGGGGTGTCGTGCCAGGCGGCCTCCAGATGGGGGGTCTGGCGCCAGTGGTGGGAGAAGGAGGAGACCAGCTCGGTGCGGTACTTGTCGCCGTAGATCTTCACACCGGCGGCCACCGCCCGCTGTTCGCGCCGGGCCGGGGTGAGTTCGGCGTAGGAGTCGGCGTCGTCGCCGTAGTTGTAGTAGCCGATGAGGACGCCCCGTTCGCCGTGGAAGCCGTACGAGGGGTGCCAGATGTGTGTGACGTCCTGGTCGGTCTCGGTGATGCCGCCGTAGATGCGGTGGTCCAGTTCCCACCAGCGGGAGCGGTATTCGAGGCCGATCTTGGCCGCGGACGACGGTGTGACGGCCTCCAGGGCGCTCTGTACGCCGGAGCCCAGGTTGTGCGGCACCTTGGCGAGGATGTTGGGCGGCATGGCGGCCACGCAGTAGTCGGCGTCGACGACCTTGGTGCGGCCGCCCTGGGTGTAGGTCACGGTGACGCCGTCACCCTTGTCGGTGATCTTGGACACGACGGCTCCGGTACGGACGCGGTGGGCGCCGATCGCCCGGGTGAGCGCCTTCGGTATCCGGTCCATGCCGCCGACCGGCTGGAACATCAGCATCGCCTGGTCGAAGCCGAACTCGAAGGAGAAGTAGCGCCCGACACCGCTCGCGAACACCTGGGAGGCGGCCGGGACATCGCCGAGGAGCACCCCGGGCGTGCCCGCGGCGGCCGGTACGGTCGTGTATCCGCGCCGCTCACCGCCCTCGTACGTCAGTTTGTCGCCGAGTTCACCCCAGTCCTTGAGGAACTCGACGAGCCGTTCCTGGTCGGTGGCCGTCAACTCCTTGTCCAGGGCTCCCTTGTTCGTGGCCTTGGCGAGCAACTCCGAGACATAGCCGTACACATCGGCCTTGGCGGTGCGGTAGCGCGCGGGCTTCGTCATGCCGGCGGACTCGTTGTAGAGGTACGCGTCGGCGTTGGTGTTGGTGAAGACCTCGATGGGGACACAGAGTTCACGGCAGTAGTCGAGCGTGATCATCCACTGCGGTATTCGGGCCGGCCCGGCGTTCATGTAGTGGCCGTCGGCGAATCTCGCGGTCTGCGTGTGGCCGTAGAGGTCGGTGGTCGAGTCACCGCCGCGCACGGTGAAGTTGCGTCCGCCGGTACGGTCCCTGGCCTCCAGGATCGTACAGTCGTAGCCGGCCTTGCCGAGTTCGTACGCGGTCGCGAGGCCGGCGATGCCGCCGCCGAGGATGACGACCCTGGCGGCGGCGCGCCCGGTGAGGGTGAAGTCGCTTGCGCCGGGTGCCCGGAAGGGCTGTTCGCGCTGGGCGGCCTGGGCGGTGGGAGCGAGACCGAGGGCTCCCATCGTGGCGAACATGGTGCCGGCGCCGCCGGTGAGACCGACATTCCGCAGGAACGCCCGCCGGCTCGTCCCTGACCTGTGCTGAGGCTGTGCCATGCCTGGGCTCCTCTTCCGATCTTGAACGAAGACCGGGGAAGCCTCCCAGCGCCGCGTTACGGCCCAGCAGTTACTCGTGTATCTCACATGTTTCCAGGACCGCCGGAGCGACGGCAGCGCCAACCCCCCAAGGCGCGCGGGGAATTGCGCGACCAGCCCCACACCGTGCCCCCCAAGGGGCGCGGGGAACGGCACGACCGACCCCACACCGCCCGCAGCCAAACGACACCCGGCAGCCCCCCAACGCCAAGGGGCCGTACCTCGAAAGGTACGGCCCCTCAGTTATCGGCTAAGCCCAGCGGCTAGCGTTCAGCTCTGCCCACCGGCCAGCTTCTCGCGCAGCGCGGCCAGCGCCTCGTCCGAGGCCAGGGCACCGGAGGTGTCCGCACCCTCGGAGGAGTACGAACCCCCACCCGACGACGCGGCCGGAGCGGCAGCCTCGCCACCCTCGGCGGCAGCGGCAGCGTCGGCCTCGCGGCTCTTGATGACCTGCTGCTGGTGCTGCTCGAAGCGCTGCTGCGCCTCGGCGTACTGGTGCTCCCACGCCTCCCGCTGGGTCTCGTAGCCCTCGAGCCAGTCGTTGGTCTCGGGGTCGAAGCCCTCGGGGTAGATGTAGTTGCCCTGGTCGTCGTACGAGGCAGCCATGCCGTACAGGGTCGGGTCGAACTCGACCGAGGCCGGGTCGGCACCGAAGGACTCGTTGGCCTGCTTCAGGGACAGCGAGATCCGGCGGCGCTCCAGGTCGATGTCGATGACCTTGACGAAGATCTCGTCGTTGACCTGGACGACCTGCTCCGGGATCTCCACGTGGCGCTCGGCCAGCTCGGAGATGTGGACCAGACCCTCGATGCCCTCGTCGACGCGCACGAACGCACCGAACGGAACCAGCTTCGTGACCTTGCCGGGCACGACCTGGCCGATCTGGTGGGTGCGGGCGAACTGCTGCCACGGGTCTTCCTGGGTCGCCTTCAGCGACAGGGAGACACGCTCGCGGTCCATGTCGACGTCGAGGACCTCGACGGTGACTTCCTGGCCGACCTCGACAACCTCGGACGGGTGGTCGATGTGCTTCCAGGACAGCTCGGAGACGTGGACCAGACCGTCGACGCCACCCAGGTCCACGAAGGCACCGAAGTTGACGATCGAGGAGACCACACCGGAACGGACCTGACCCTTCTGGAGGGTCGTGAGGAACGTCTGGCGGACCTCGGACTGGGTCTGCTCCAGCCAGGCACGGCGGGACAGGACCACGTTGTTGCGGTTCTTGTCCAGCTCGATGATCTTGGCCTCGAGCTCCTTGCCCACGTAGGGCTGGAGGTCGCGGACGCGGCGCATCTCGACCAGGGAGGCCGGGAGGAAGCCACGGAGGCCGATGTCGAGGATGAGACCACCCTTGACGACCTCGATGACGGTACCGGTGACGATGCCGTCCTCTTCCTTGATCTTCTCGATGGTGCCCCAGGCACGCTCGTACTGGGCGCGCTTCTTCGAGAGGATCAGGC
The DNA here is from genome assembly GCF_040629895.1 of Streptomyces sp. NPDC005866. Taxonomy (NCBI): domain Bacteria; kingdom Bacillati; phylum Actinomycetota; class Actinomycetes; order Kitasatosporales; family Streptomycetaceae; genus Streptomyces; species Streptomyces sp. NPDC005866. Next base: position 149,650 of record NZ_JBEXWP010000005.1, on the reverse strand, counting down.
GGCCTTCCTTGTCCTCCTTCTGGAGAACAAGGGCTTCGATCTCGTCACCGACGGCGACGACCTCGTTCGGGTCGACGTCGTGCTTGATCGAGAGCTCACGGCTCGGGATGACACCTTCGGTCTTGTAACCGATGTCGAGGAGAACCTCGTCCCGGTCAACCTTGACGATGACGCCGTCGACGATGTCGCCATCGTTGAAGTACTTGATCGTCTCGTCGATAGCGGCGAGGAAGGCTTCCTCGTTACCGATGTCGTTGACCGCAACCTGCGGGGTGGTGGCGGTGGTCTCGGTGCTGCTCGTCATGTGGGAAAGGGCTCCGGTACGGACATTGAAGTCGTAGGTACTGCTACGCCGGGAGCCCGTATCGCTCTGATGAAGCCGGACAGCCAAGGAAGCGCCACACAAAACCACTGGTGGCGCCTCGAAAACCGAGGGGACATACAACAGATGCGAGCGCAGCCTGCTACGTCTGAGGTGCGCAGGCCCGCAGCGCAACTTGTAGCATACGGGGGCAGCCGGACAGGGTCAATGCGCGAAGGCGCACACCCGGGGCGGATCGCCGCATTCCCGGCAGAAGAACCGTCCCACGAGGCCACGCAGGCCTGAAAGACATCGTCCGTGACACACCCGTGACGGGGTTGCACGGAAGAGTACGACGAGGGAGCCGATCATCCAAGAGCCCGATTCGTTCGACCTCGAAGAGACCGGGGCAGAGACCGGACCAGAGAGCGGGACAGAGGCCGAACCGGAAGCCACCCGGCGTGCCGCCGGGGTCGCGGAGAGCAGCCGGGCCAACCGGGGCTGGTGGGACCGCAACGCCGACGAGTACCAGGTCGAGCACGGCACGTTCCTGGGCGACGACCGTTTCGTGTGGGGCCCCGAGGGCCTCGACGAAGTGGAGGCGGAGCTGCTCGGCCGGCCGGAGGACCTCAAGGGCAAGGACGTCCTGGAGATCGGCGCCGGCGCGGCCCAGTGCTCGCGCTGGCTGGCCGCCCAGGGCGCCCGCCCGGTCGCCCTGGACCTCTCGCACCGCCAACTCCAGCACGCGCTGCGTATAGGCGGATCGTTTCCCCTTGTCTGTGCGGACGCGGGCGCGCTGCCCTTCGCCGACGCCTCCTTCGACCTGGCCTGCTCGGCGTACGGCGCGCTCCCCTTCGTCGCCGACCCGCGGCAGGTGCTGCGCGAGGTGCGGCGGGTCCTGCGCCCGGGAGGCCGTTTCGTCTTCTCCGTGACGCACCCCATCCGCTGGGCGTTCCCCGACGAGCCGGGCCCCGAGGGCCTCTCGGTCTCCGCCTCCTACTTCGACCGCACGCCCTACGTCGAGCAGGACGAGGACGGCCACGCGGTGTACGTCGAGCACCACCGCACGCTCGGCGACCGCGTCCGCGACATCGCCTCCTCGGGCTTCCGGCTCGACGACCTGGTGGAGCCGGAGTGGCCGGCCTGGAACACCGCCGAATGGGGCGGCTGGTCGCCGCTGCGGGGCAGTCTCCTTCCCGGGACGGCCATCTTCGTGTGCGAGCGGGACTGAGCGCACGCGCGCGAGGATGTTTCGCCGGCCGTACGACACTGGGGCCGTGATCCGTTACGACGCCCTGGACGCGCTGCCCGTACGGCAGGCCCTGCCCGGCCTGAACGACGCCCTGGAGGGGCACGGCACCGCCGTCCTCGTGGCACCGCCCGGCACCGGCAAGACGACGCTGGTGCCGCTGGCGCTGGCCGGGCTGCTGGACGAGAGGCCCGCGCGGCGGGTGGTCGTGGCCGAGCCACGCCGGATCGCGGCCCGCGCGGCGGCCCGCCGGATGGCCTGGCTGCTCGGCGAGCAGGTCGGGCGGAGCGTCGGCTACACCGTGCGCGGCGAACGGGTCGTGGGCCGGCACGCGCGCGTGGAGGTCGTCACGACCGGTGTGCTGTTGCAGCGCGTGCAACGCGACCAGGAGCTGTCGGGCGTGGACGTCGTCATCCTCGACGAGTGCCACGAGCGGCATCTGGACGCCGACACGGTGGCGGCCTTCCTCTGGGACGTACGGGAGACGCTCCGCCCGGAGCTGCGTCTGGTGGCCGCCTCGGCGACCACGGACGCGCAGGGGTGGGCGCGGCTGCTCGGCGGCGCGCCGGTGGTCGAGGCGGACGGCGTGTCGTACCCCGTGGAGGTGGTGTGGGCACCGCCGGCGCGTCCGGTACGGCCGCCGCACGGGATGCGCGTCGACCCGGCGCTGCTGACGCATGTGGCGTCCGTGGTGCGGCGGGCCCTGGCCGAGCGGCCGGGGGACGTGCTGTGCTTCCTGCCGGGCGTGGGCGAGATCGCGCGCGTGGCCGGCCAGTTGGGTGACCTGGGGGACGTGGCGGTGCTCCAGGTCCACGGCCGGGCACCGGCATCCGTCCAGGACGCGGTACTGGCGCCCGGCGACCGGCGCCGGGTGGTCCTGGCCACGGCGGTCGCCGAATCGTCGCTCACCGTCCCCGGGGTCCGGACGGTCGTCGACTCCGGGCTCGCGCGGGAGCCGCGGGTCGACCACGCGCGCGGGCTGAGCGCGCTGACCACGGTACGGGCGTCACGGGCGGCGGGGCGGCAGCGGGCGGGGCGTGCCGGGCGTGAGGCTCCGGGGGCGGTGTACCGCTGTTGGTCCGAGGCCGAGGACGCCCGTCGGACGGCCTTTCCGGCGCCGGAGATCAAGGTGGCCGACCTGACCGCGTTCGCGCTCCAGACGGCCTGCTGGGGCGATCCCGAGGCCGCCGGGCTGGCGCTGCTGGATCCGCCGCCGGGCGGGGCGATGGCGGCGGCGCGGGAGGTGCTGACGGCGATCGGGGCGGTCGACTCCGCCGGACGGGCCACGGAACGGGGGCTGCGGCTGGCCCGGCTGGGGGTGCATCCGCGGCTGGGACGTGCGTTGCTGGACGGCCCCGGCGGGGGCGCCGAGGTGGTCGCACTGCTGAGCGAGGAACCTCCGCGGGAGTACGGGGACGACCTGGCGGGCGCGCTGCGGGCCGCCCGGCGCGGCGGCGACGCCTACGCCGGGCGGTGGCTTGCGGAGGTACGCAGGCTCCGGGCGGACCACCAGGGCGCCTCGGCCGGCACGGTGGACGACCGCGCCGTGGGAGCCGTCGCCGCTCTCGCCTTCCCCGAGCGCGTCGCCAAGGCCGACGGCGGGTCGTATCTCATGGCCTCCGGCACCCGGGCCGAGCTCGGTGACGGCAGCCCGCTGCGTGGTGCCCCTTGGCTGGCCGTGGCCGTCGCGGACCGTCCTGTCGGCATGGGGCACGCGCGTGTGCGGCTCGCCGCGGTGGTGGACGAGGGCATGGCCAGGTCGGCGGCGGCTTCGCTGTACTCGCAGGAGCAGGAGGTCCGCTGGACGGACGGGGATGTCGTCGCGCGGCGCGTGGAACGCCTCGGCGCGATCGAACTCGTGGTACGGCCGCTGCGGGACGCCGACCCCGCCCTGGTACGCGCTGCGCTCCTCGACGGGCTGCGGCAGGAAGGGCTCGGGCTGTTGCGGTGGACGCCCGACGCGGCCGTACTGCGGCAGCGGCTCGCGTTCCTCCGGCTGCGCCTCGGGGAGCCCTGGCCCGACGTCTGCGACGACGTGCTGCACGCGCGCGTGGACGAGTGGCTGGAACCGGAGCTCGGCCGGGCCCGGCGCCGGGCCGATCTCGGGAGGATCGACGCCGGGGAGGCGCTCCGGCGGCTGCTGCCGTGGGCGATCGGGGAGGCAGGACGGCTGGATGACCTGGCGCCCGAGCGGATCGTCGTACCCAGTGGGTCGCGGATCCGGATCGACTACGGGAACCCGGAACAGCCCGTGCTCGCCGTGAAGTTGCAGGAGATGTTCGGGGCGCAGGAGTCGCCGGCCGTGGCCGGGGTGCCGTTGCTCGTGCATCTGCTGTCGCCCGCCGGGCGGCCCGTCGCCGTCACCGCCGACCTCGCCTCCTTCTGGAGGGAGGGGTACAGGGGGGTGCGGGCCGAACTCCGGGGGCGGTATCCGAAGCATCCCTGGCCCGAGGATCCCGCCGCCGCCGAGCCCACCCGGCACACGAACGCCAGGCTCAGGCGCTGACCGGCTCGGCAGGGGTGGACTGTGCGGGCTGCGGATCGGCGGGGCGGCGGCTGAGCGCCTCCAGGCAGAGGGAGAGGGCGAGCAGCGCGATGCCGAGGGACAGGAAGCCCCAGGGGAGACAGGAAGTCAGCATCAGGACGAGCGTGCGGTTGTGCTTGACCAGGGCGACCGTGTGCTCGGTGTAGTCCTCGCGCATCTTCACGTCGTCGGCGAAGGCGGTCACCTTGGCGCGGCCGCCCAGCAGGGTGCCGCCGCGCAGTTTCTCCTTGTGGGCCTTCTTCGCCTTCGTGGTGCCGTAGTAGAGGAGGGTGGCGTCCTTCGCCACCAGGACCATGTCCTGGTACTGGTTCGCGGGGATCTTGGCCAGGCGCGGGAAGGCGTACCAGCGCAGCAGCGGGGACAGCGCCGCGAAGAACACGGCGCAGGCGAGCAGGACCAGACTGGCCTTGCGGCGCATCTCGGCCTCCCGGGGCGGCGGTTACGGATGTGAAGGCACCGTCGTGAGCAGCGGCTTGGGGGACGTCTCCACGGCCGGCGACCCCAGGGCACCGATGGTGACGACCAGGGCGAGCGCGAGGGTGAGACCGGTCGCGGCGGCGATCAGGGCAGGCATACGGGGCCTCCCAGCGACCGAACGACTTCCTGATGGTTCGTCAGGTCCGGGCACCGTAGCAACGCGAGAGTGAGATGAGAACAGGTCGTACGACGGCGAAGGGCGCCGTCCCGGGTCGGCGGGAGGGCGCCCTCGGCGTCGTAGGACCGTGCATCAGGAGGTGGCGGAAGCGCTCGGGGAGGCAGAGGCCGACGCGGAGTCGGACGGGGACGGGGACGGGCTCGGCGAGGGGGCGGCCGCGGCGACCGTCAGTTCGACGGTGAGGCTCGCTCCGCCGGTGGTGGTGATGCGGAGAAGGAACGTGCCGGCGGTGTCGTCCGCGTACAGCTTGGGCAGCGTGAGCAGGCCGTTCGCGTCCGTCTGGAGGTCCGTGAGGGTCCGGACGGCGTTGCCGTTCGCGTCCTTGAAGTACGGGCCCTTGTCGTTCTCGCTGGTGTCGTCCGCCGACTTGATGAGCGTGGCGGTGGCGGCGACCTGGTCGGCGACGGCGCCCTGGTAGGTGGCCTTCGCCTGCACCTGGTCGGCGAACTCGCCGCCCGGGGTGCAGGTCGGCGCGGTGGTGCTGGCGAGGGCGAGGGTGTCGGCGGCGCGCGCGGTGACACTCGCGGCGTAGTCGACGCCCTTCACCGAACGGCCGACCACACTGGCGCGGACCGTGAAGTCGCCGGTCTTCTCGCCCGCCTGGAGCGCCGGTGCGACGGCGACGCCCTTGCTGTCGGTGGTGACCGTGGCGAGGCTCTCGCCGCCGGTGAAGGTCGCGTCCGTGTCCCCGACGATGGTGAAGCGGACGCGGACCTTGGCGACGGTCCGGCCGGCCTTCGTCTCCGCGCGCGTGCTGATCTTCTTGGTGAACGCGTCGCCGGCCATCGCTGTGAGCGTGGCGGTGCCCGCGTCCTCCAGGTGGTCCACGGTGTCGGTGGCCGTGGGCGGCAGGGACGGGGTCCCGCTCGGGCCGCCCGGCTTCGGCGGGTTGGGCTTCGGAGTGTTCGTACCCGGCGCGCTGGGCGACGGGGAGTCGCCGGAGCCCGAACCGCTGCCGGGCTTGTTGCCGTCGCTACGGTGCCTGGGCAGGGTGCCGGTGCCGTTCGGGATCGAGTGGCTGCCCTTGCGGTAGAACTCGTACCAGGACAGCACCAGGTTGAGGTAGTCCTGGGAACTGTTGTAGCTGAGGATCGCGTGGTTCATGTCCGCCTGGACGGACAGGTCCCAGCCGTTGCGGCACAGATAGTGGCCGGCGGCGAGCGCCGCGTCGTAGACGTTGTTGGGGTCCTTGACGCCGTCGCCGTTGCCGTCGCGGCCCGCCCACGCCCAGGTCGACGGGATGAACTGCATGGGGCCGACGGCCTGGTCGTACGCGCTGTTGCCGTCGTACTGGCCGCCGTCGGTGTCCTTGATGAGCGCGAAGCCGTTGCCGTCGAGCTGCGGGCCCAGGATCCGGTGGAGGGTGTTGCCCTCGGCGTCGACGTCGCCGCCGCGGGCCTGGCCTGACTCCACCTTGCCGATGGCGGCGAGCAGCTGCCAGGGCAGGTTGCAGCCCGGCACGGAGCCGCGCAGCTCCGCCTCGGCCTTCTTGTAGGCGTCCAGGACGGTGGCGGGTATGCCCGCCTCGGCCGCGCCCCGGGAGACGGCGGTGCCGATGCTCGACGAGGAGGCGGTGGGACTTGCGCTGGGGTTCGGGCTGTTGAGCGGCGGCAGGTCCGTGTAGTACGGGGAGTTGCCGGTGGCGCCGTCGACCGCGCCGGCTTCGTCGGGTGCGGAGGTGCTGGCGCCGGCGTTGGACTGCCGACCGGTGTCGCCGGCCGTCACGCCAGGTGCCTGGGACGCGGACAGAGCCGCTACCGCCAACGCGGCCGCGGCGGTCGTCGCCGCTCCCTTGCGCAGCCGCCTGCCGAATTGCGCCGCCATAAGGTGAACCCCTCCCGTGGACGCCTTCTGAGCGCCCGTCTCCGTCTGTCTGCTCGCCCCTGGTGTGACGGGTGGCCCGGTGCTGTGGTTGCCCCCTGTTACCTCGTTCAAGTGATGAGGTAGCGCGTCCGGTGGTGCACACCGGGGTGGCGACCCAGGCGACACTACGACAACTTCCATTCCGCGCACACCCGACAGTGCCCGATTTTCACCAGTTGGCCATTCCGCGTTGAACGATGGTGGCGTCGCGGGTACTTGTCGTACGCGATCGCGGTTCGGCGCTCCGGCCGACGACTGCTCCAGGGGCCCGGTGCCGTTCACTCTCAGCCACGCCGCCGCCGTGCTGCCCGCCGTGCGCGGCGACGGGACCGGGCGCGGGCGGCTGATGCCGCCGGTGCTCGTCGCGGGGTCCTTCGCCCCTGACCTCACCTACTACGCGGCGAGTGCCGTGCCGGACGCGATGGAGTTCGGCGAGTTCACGCACTCCTTCACCGGTGTCTTCACCGTGGACGTGCTCTTCTCCTGGGTGCTGGTGGCGCTGTGGATGCTGGTTCGGGAGCCGCTCGTGGCCCTCGTGCCCCTGGCCGGGCAGGGGCGGCCGGCGGCCCTGCTGCGCTGCGGGGCGCCACGCGCGCGTGCCGGCCTCTGGGTCGCGGCCCGTTGGTACGCCTCCGCCGTGCTCGGCGCGCTCACGCATGTCGTCTGGGACGCGTTCACGCACCACGACCGCTGGGGGACGCGGCTGATCCCGGCGATCGGCCGGAACGTCGCGGGGATGCCGCTGTACACCCTGCTCCAGTACGGCACTTCGGCGGTGGGTGCGGCCGTGCTCGCGGTGTTCGCGGTCCGCGCCGTACGGCGGGCCCCGGCCCGGGAGCCGGTGGGGGTGCCGCTGCTGTCCGTACGGGAGCGGTGGTCGGCCGGGGTCGGGATGGCCGGCTGCGCCCTGGTCGCCGCGGTGCAGCGGGCCACGCGGTGGTGGGCGTACTGGGGTTCGACGGCGAAGCCCTGGGAGCTGCTGCCCACGGTGCTCTTCGGAGCGGGTGCGGGGCTGCTGCTCGGGGTGCTGGGGTACGCCGTGGCGGTCAGGGTGTGGCGTCCGGCTCCGGTGGCCGGCGACGTGCGCCGGAATCCTTCGGCCGTTCGGTGAGGCTCGCCACGAACACGGGCATGGTGCGGGGGCGGCGGAGACCGGGGAGTGCGCTGAGGAGCAGCGCGAGATAGCTGCGAGCGAGGTCGAGCCACTGCCGCGGGTCGGGGCGGGTGCGGAGTCTCCGCCGGAGGCGGGTGGCCGCTCTGCGCATGGTGACTGCCAGGTCGGTGGGGATGCGGGCTGAGCTTGCGCCGGGTGCCTGGGGCGGGGCCGACGGGCCTCCCGTTACCTGGGCCGCGGCGGAGCGGGCCTTGACCGGGGGCCTGGTCTTGGGCGTCCGGCCGTGAAGCATGCGTATACCCATGCCCGCATCCTTGCCGGTGGCGGGGGCCGGGGCGTTCTGGCGGGGGCCAGCTGAGTGACGACAGCGGCCCCCGCTTCTTCCGCCGCGACGCGTGTGACCACGTCGGCGTCATCCGGCGGCGCCGGACGTCCCGGGACCGACGGGTTCGGCACCGTCGGGTACCACTGTCGTGGCGGAGCGCCGTCGCGGCGAAGAACGAGGGCCGCTGGGAGAAGGGGATGAAGCGCGGCCGCGGGCGTAAGCGGACAGGGTCCGGGGTGGCGGCAGAGGGCGCCACCCCACCGGTGTTCGCGCAGTGGCGCCCTCTGCCGGCTGCCGGGGCGACGGGACCTACGCCGGGTGGCAGCAGAGGGCGCCGCTTCACCGGCGTCGGGGAGCGGCGCCCCCTGCCGGCTGCCGGAGGGACGCGCCTGCCAGCTGCCGGGGCGAGCCGACCTGCGCCGGGTGGCGGCAGAGGGCGCCACCCCACCGGTGTTCGCGCAGTGGCGCCCTCTGCCGGCTGCCGGGGCGACGGGACCTACGCCGGGTGGCAGCAGAGGGCGCCGCTTCACCGGCGTCGGGGAGCGGCGCCTTCTGCCGGCTGCCGGAGGGACGCGCCTGCCAGCTGCCGGGGCGAGCCGACCTGCGCCGGGTGGCAGCAGAGGACGCCACGTCAGCGGCATCGGGGAGCGGCGCCCCCTGCCGGCCGCCGGGGGGACGCGCCTGCCGGCTGCCGGGGCGAGCCGACCTACGCCGGGTGGCGGCAGAGGACGCCACGTCAGCGGCGTCGGGGAGCGGCGCGCCCCCCGGGGCCCCGGGGGGCGCGTTCTCTCCCGGCTGCCGGACAGAGAACGCGCCCTCTGCCGGCTGCCGGGGACGTGGCCTGTGTCGGCTCTCGCCGCAGGCTAGTGCGCTGCCGATTCCCAGTCCGGGCCCACGCCCACCGAGACGTCCAGCGGAGCCCTGAGGTGGACCGCGGCGGGCATCTCGCGGCGGAGGATCGCCTCGACCTCGGCGCGCTCGCCGGGGGCGATCTCCAGGACGATCTCGTCGTGGACCTGGAGGAGCATCCGGGACTTCAGGTCCGCCTCGCGCAGCGCGCCGTCCACCTTAAGCATGGCGAGCTTGACGATGTCCGCCGCGGTGCCCTGGATGGGCGCGTTGAGCGCCATCCGCTCGGCCGCCTCACGGCGCTGGCGGTTGTCGCTGTTGAGGTCGGGGAGGTAGCGGCGGCGGCCGAAGAGCGTCGCCGTGTAGCCCGTCGCCCGTGCCTCGTCGACGACGCGGTGCAGATAGTCGCGGACTCCGCCGAACCGCTCGAAGTACGTGTCCATCAGGGCACGGGCCTCGCCCGCGTCGATGTTCAGCTGCTGGGAGAGGCCGAACGCCGACAGACCGTACGCGAGGCCGTACGACATCGCCTTGATCTTGCGGCGCATCTCCGCGTCGACGGCCGAGCGGCCGACGGAGAACACCTGGGAGGCGACCGTGGTGTGCAGGTCCTCCCCGGAGGTGAACGCCTCGATCAGGCCCTCGTCCTCGGAGAGGTGGGCCATCACACGCAGTTCGATCTGGCTGTAGTCGGCCGTCATCAGCGACTCGAAGCCCTCGCCCACCACGAAGCCCCGGCGGATCGCCCGCCCCTCGTCGGTGCGGACCGGGATGTTCTGCAGGTTCGGGTCGGTGGAGGACAGGCGGCCGGTCGCGGCCACCGTCTGGTTGAACGTGGTGTGGATACGGCCGTCCGAACCGACCGTCTTGATCAGGCCCTCGACCGTCACGCGCAACTTGGCCTGCTCACGGTGCCGGAGCATGACCACCGGCAGTTCGTTGTCGGTCTGGCCGGCCAGCCAGGCCAGCGCGTCGGCGTCGGTGGTGTAGCCGGTCTTGGTCTTCTTGGTCTTGGGCAGGGCCAGCTCGCCGAAGAGGACCTCCTGGAGCTGCTTGGGCGAGCCCAGGTTGAACTCGTGCCCGGCCGCGGCGTGCGCCTCCTTCACGGCCTGCTGGACCGCGCCCGCGAACATCTGCTCCATCGCTTCGAGGTGCGCGCGGTCGGCCGCGATGCCGTGCCGCTCCATCCGGGCGAGGAGCGCGGAGGTCGGCAGCTCCATGTCACGGAGCAGGTCCGCCGCGCCGACCTCCCGGAGCCGGCCCTCGAAGGCGTCGCCGAGGTCGAGGATCGCGCGGGCCTGGATCATCAGGGCCTCGGCCTCGGCGCCGTCGTCCGCGCCGAAGGCCAGCTGACCGTCGGCCGCGGCGGCCGGGGCCAGCTCGCGGTGCAGGTACTCCAGGGACAGCGCGTCCAGGTCGAAGGAGCGGCGGCCGGGCTTGACCAGGTAGGCGGCGAGCGCGGTGTCCATGCTGACGCCGTCGATGCTCCAGCCATGCTCGGCGAAGACCCGCATGGCCCCCTTGGCGTTGTGGAAAACCTTGGGCCTCGCGGCGTCGGCGAGCCAGGCCGCCCACGCGTTCTCGTCGGCCTCGTCGAGCTCGGCGGGGTCGAACCAGGCCGCCGCTCCCCCGGCCGCGGCCAGCGCGACCTCGGCGACCGAGCCGGTGCCCAGCGCCCAGGTGTCGACGGTGGCGACGCCCAGCGGCAGCGTGCCGTGCTCGGCGAGCCAGCCGGCCAGCTCGCCGGTGCCCAGGACCGTGCCGTCCACCTCCACGCCCTGCGTCGCGACCGGTGTGGACTCGGCCTCCTCGGCGCCCGGGTCGACGGCGAAGAGCCGCTCACGCAGCGATGGGTTGCGGATCTCCAGGGTGTCCAGGACCATCGCGACGGTCTTGCGGTCGTACGGCGCGCGCTCCAGGTCGGCGACCGCCTTCGGCAGCTCGACCTGGCGCTCCAGCTCGGTGAGCCGGCGGTTGAGCTTCACCGACTCCAGGTGGTCGCGGAGGTTCTGGCCGGCCTTGCCCTTCACCTCGTCGACGCGCTCCACCAGATCGGCGAAGGAACCGAACTGGTTGATCCACTTCGCGGCCGTCTTCTCGCCGACGCCGGGGATGCCGGGGAGGTTGTCGGACGGGTCGCCACGCAGGGCCGCGAAGTCGGGGTACTGGGCGGGCGTCAAGCCGTACTTCTCGAACACCTTCTCCGGGGTGAACCGGGTCAGCTCGGAGACGCCCTTCGTCGGGTAGAGGACCGTGGTGTGCTCGGTGACCAGCTGGAAGGAGTCGCGGTCGCCGGTGACGATGAGGACCTCGAAGCCCTCGGCCTCGGCCTGGGTGGCGAGCGTGGCGATGACGTCGTCGGCCTCGAAGCCCTCGACGGCGAAGCGCTGCGCGTGCATCGCGTCCAGGAGCTCGCCGATCAGCTCGACCTGGCCCTTGAACTCGTCCGGGGTCTTGGAACGGTTCGCCTTGTACTCGGTGAACTCCTCGGAGCGCCAGGTCTTGCGGGAGACGTCGAAGGCCACCGCGAAGTGCGTAGGCGCCTCGTCACGCAGGGTGTTCGCCAGCATCGACGCGAAGCCGTAGATCGCGTTCGTCGGCTGGCCCGTCGCGGTCGTGAAGTTCTCCGCGGGCAGCGCGAAGAACGCGCGGTAGGCCAGCGAGTGCCCGTCCATGAGCATCAGCCGGGGACGGGTACCGCCGGGGGTCTTGTCGGTCTTCTTCGATGCTGTGTCTGCCACGCCCCCGATCCTGCCACGCCGCACTGACAGTGCGGGCCGACGGTTCGGGTCGCCGTGAGATCGGCGCCGTCGCGGGACAGGTCCGAGGACGGGACAGCTCCGAGGAGGGGTACGGCCGGTTCGGCACCACCGGGCGGCGCCGCTTGGCAACAGGGAGACGCAAGCATTGCTCCCGTCCCTCCCAGGAGCCCGCCCTCCATCGTTGTCGGCGGCGCGTGCGAGTATCGGATGTACAGCACAGTAGTACTGGCAAAAAGGGAGAGCGTGCGATGGCTACGAAGCCGCCCCAGGTGGATCCGGTGCAGGACGCGCCGCGCGTCGCCGAGCCGAAGCACGCGGCCGCGGGGCTGCCGGCCATCGGGCACACCCTGCGCATCGCCCAGCAGCAGATGGGTGTGAAGCGCACCGCGCTGACGCTGCTCCGGGTCAATCAGAAGGACGGCTTCGACTGCCCCGGCTGCGCCTGGCCGGACCCCGATCACCGGCACACCGCCGAGTTCTGCGAGAACGGCGCCAAGGCCGTGGCCGAGGAGGCCACCCTGCGGCGGGTGACGCCCGAGTTCTTCGCCGAGCACTCCGTCGCCGATCTGCACCACCGCAGCGGCTACTGGCTCGGCCAGCAGGGGCGGCTCACCCACCCCATGTATCTCGCCGAGGGCGCCGAGCACTACGAGCCGGTCAGCTGGGAGCGCGCCTTCGACATCATCGGTGAGGAGATCGCCGCCCTCGGCTCCCCCGACGAGGCCGTCTTCTACACCTCGGGCCGGACCAGCAACGAGGCCGCGTTCCTGTACCAGCTGTTCGCGCGCGAACTGGGCACCAACAACCTGCCGGACTGCTCCAACATGTGCCACGAGTCCTCGGGCTCGGCGCTGAGCGAGACCATCGGCATCGGCAAGGGCAGTGTCCTGCTCGAGGACCTCTACAAGGCCGACCTGATCGTCGTCGCCGGGCAGAACCCGGGGACCAACCACCCCCGGATGCTGTCGGCGCTGGAGAAGGCCAAGGCCAACGGCGCGAAGATCATCAGTGTCAATCCGCTCCCGGAAGCCGGCCTGGAGCGGTTCAAGAACCCGCAGACCCCCCAGGGCATGCTCAAGGGCGCCGCGCTCACCGACCTGTTCCTGCAGATCCGTCTCGGCGGCGACCAGGCGCTGTTCCGGCTCCTCAACAAGCTGATCCTGGAGACCGAGGGCGCGGTCGACGAGGAGTTCGTGCGCGAACACACCCACGGATACGAGGAGTTCGCGTCGGCCGCCCGCACCGCCGACTGGGACGAGACGCTCGCCGCGACCGGCCTCACCCGCACGGAGATCGAGGAGGCGCTGCGCATGGTGCTCGCCTCCGAGCGGACGATCGTCTGCTGGGCCATGGGTCTGACCCAGCACAAGCACTCGGTCCCGACCATCCGCGAGGTGGTCAACTTCCTTCTGCTGCGCGGCAACATCGGCCGCACCGGCGCGGGCGTGTGCCCGGTCCGAGGCCACTCGAACGTGCAGGGCGACCGCACGATGGGCATCTTCGAGCGCCCGGCCCCGGACTTCCTGGACGCCCTGGAGAAGGAGTTCGGCTTCGCGCCCCCGCGCGAGCACGGCTTCGACGTCGTCCGCGCCATCCGCGCGCTGCGCGACGGCGAGGCGAAGGTGTTCTTCGCGATGGGCGGCAACTTCGTCTCCGCCACACCCGACACGGAGGTCACCGAGGCGGCGATGCGGCGGGCGCGGCTGACCGTGCACGTGTCGACGAAGCTCAACCGCTCGCACGTCGTGACCGGAGCGCGGGCGCTGATCCTGCCGACGCTCGGCCGCACCGAGCGCGATCTCCAGGGCAGCGGCGAGCAGTTCGTCACCGTGGAGGACTCGATGGGCATGGTGCACGCCTCGCGCGGCCGTCTGGATCCCGCGAGCGCGCATCTGCTGTCGGAGCCGGCGATCGTGTGCCGGCTCGCGCGCCGGGTGCTCGGTGACAACAGCGCCACTCCCTGGGAGGAGTTCGAGAAGGACTACGCGACGGTCCGCGACCGTATCGCGCGCGTGATCCCCGGTTTCGAGGACTTCAACGCGCGCGTGACGGATTCTGCTGGTCGCCCCGGCGGCTTCGCCCTCCCGCACGCCCCGCGCGACGAGCGCCGCTTCCCGACCGCCACCGGCAAGGCGAACTTCACGGCGGCGCCCGTCGAGTACCCCGAACTGCCCGAGGGCCGGCTGCTGTTGCAGACGCTGCGTTCGCACGACCAGTACAACACCACGATCTACGGCCTGGACGACCGCTACCGGGGCATCAAGAACGGCCGCCGGGTGGTCCTGGTGAACCCGGAGGACGCGCGGGCGCTGGACCTCGCCGACGGGTCGTACGTCGACCTGGTGAGCGAGTGGAAGGACGGCGTGGAGCGCCGGGCGCCGGGCTTCCGTGTGGTGCACTACCCGACGGCCCGGGGCTGCGCGGCCGCGTACTACCCGGAGACCAATGTGCTGGTGCCGCTCGACGCGACCGCCGACACCAGCAACACCCCGGCCAGCAAGTCCGTCGTGGTCCGTCTGGAGAGCGGCGCTCAGCAGCCGACGGCCGCCGTCTGAGCAGACGCTCAGTGCGTCTGGAAGAATCGACGGCCGACTGAGCGTTTGCTCAGGGGAGAGACAGCCGTACGACGATCGGAGCCTGCCCATGGGCGAGCAGCAGCATGTGAAGTTCCCGCAGGAGGTCATCGACGAGTACGCCGCGCTCGGCGTCGACCTGCCGGCCCTGTTCTCGGCGGGCCACCTCGGCATGCGTATGGGCGTGCAGATCCTTGAGGCCTCGGCGGACCGGGTCGTCGGCACCATGCCCGTGGAGGGCAACACCCAGCCGTACGGGCTGCTGCACGGCGGGGCCAGCGCGGTGCTGGCGGAGACCCTGGGGTCGGTCGGGGCGATGCTGCACGGCGGCAGTTCGAAGATCGCGGTCGGCGTCGACCTGAACTGCACGCATCACCGCGGGGTCCGTTCCGGCCTCGTCACCGGCGTGGCCACGCCCGTCCACCGGGGGCGTTCCACGGCGACGTACGAGATCGTGATCAGCGACGAGGAGGGCGGGCGGGTGTGCACGGCCCGGCTCACCTGCCTGCTGCGGGACGCGCGCCCAGGCGACGAGGTCCACGTCCAGACAGCGCAGGCCTGACAGAGGCCCGGCGGGCGACGCCTCTCCGCCTCGCCCGCGCCGGGAAACGCGAAGAAGTTCCGAAGCCTTGACTTTCTTTCCTCGCTGTAACTCTGCGTAATACGCATGTAATGTGCATTCGCCTAAGCGCCCAGTTCTCTTGGTTCACGACCCGCCTCAACCGTCCCGAAAGTCGCCCACGGCAACAGAAACGTGTAACGACCAAAAACGCCGAGACGCCTGAAAGAATCATGGCGAGTCCTGCGGGTTCTCAGAATGTGGACGGGGCGAATCGGACCGAATTCCTGCTTTCCCCCCACGTTGTACCGCTCTGCATTACCTCGTGTCATAACAAGAGCATCACAGCCTTGGTCAAGCTCTCCTCCACGTTCCACGCACGCGCCTAGAGTCACGGCCAGTCACCGCTCCATCGGGAGTTCGGTACCGGCGCGGCATCTGTCGTCCTCTCAAGGAGCGACCATGCCCGTGGAAAGGATCGATTGTGCGACAGCGTTCTCTGGTGATTCTTACCTCCGTGCTGACCACCGGAGCTCTGACCCTCACCGCCTGTGGCTCCCGCGGCAACGACAGCAAGGGCGGCGGCAGCGGCAATGTGACGGTCACGATCGGCGTCGACGCCCCGCTCACCGGCCAGAACTCCGCGACGGGCCTCGGCATCCAGTACGGCGCCCAGATCGCCGTCGACGACGCCAACAAGAACAAGACCGTTCCGGGCGTCACCTTCAAGATCAAGGCGCTGGACGACAAGGCGATTCCCGCCACCGGCCAGCAGAATGCCACCCAGCTCGTCTCCGACAAGACCGTGCTCGGCGTCGTCGGCCCGCTCAACTCCGGTGTGGCCACGCAGATGCAGCAGGTCTTCGCCACGGCCAACCTGGTGGAGATCTCCCCGTCGAACACCGCCCCCGAGCTGACCCAGGGCAAGAACTGGCAGACCACCAAGTCCCGCCCGTTCAAGACGTACTTCCGCACCGCGACCACCGACGCCCTGCAGGGCGCCTACGCGGCGGACTACGCCTACAACGTCGCCAAGAAGAAGAAGGCCTTCGTCGTCGACGACAAGCAGACCTACGGCGCGGGTCTCGCGAAGATCTTCCAGGAGCAGTTCGCCAAGCAGGGCGGCAAGGTCATCGGCACCGACCACGTCAACACCGGTGACCGCGACTTCTCCACCCTGGTCACCAAGATCAAGAACTCGGGCGCCGACATCCTGTACTACGGCGGCCAGTACGACGAGTCCGAGGTGCTGACCAAGCAGCTCAAGGCCGCGGGCGCCAACATCCCGCTGTTGGGCGGCGACGGCATGTTCAGCGACACCTACATCAAGACCGCCGGCAAGTCCGCCGAGGGCGACCTGGTGACGTCGATCGGCGTCCCGGTCGACACCCTGCCCGCCGCCAAGGACTTCGTCGCCACCTACAAGGCGAAGAAGTACCCCGGTGACTACGGCACCTACGGCTCGTACTCCTACGACGCCACCACCGCGATCATCAAGGCCGTCGGCCAGGTCGTGAAGGACGGCAAGACCCCGGACGACGCCCGCTCCCAGATCGTCGACGCCGTCCAGAAGAACACCTTCGACGGCATCTCCGGCAAGATCGCGTTCGACCAGTACGGCGACACCACGAACAAGCAGCTGACCGTCTACCAGGTCAAGAACGGTGCGTGGAAGTCCGTCCGGAGCGGCGTGGCCAACCCGAAGTAACCCACCGGAACACCTCGCTCCACCAGGGCCGCGCGGCGCAGACCACCGTCACCGCGCGGCCCGCCTTCTACGCCCCCCTTGACTCTCCCCACCACATGGAGGCCACGCGGTGAACACCCTGCCGCAGCAGCTGGCCAACGGGCTGTTCCTCGGCTCGATGTACGGGCTGATCGCCATCGGCTACACGATGGTGTACGGCATCGTCCAGCTCATCAACTTCGCCCACGGCGAGATCTTCATGACCGGAGGCTTCGGCGCACTCACGGTCTACCTCGTCCTACCGGACGGCATATCCATGTGGATTGCCCTGCCGGCGATGCTCATCGGCGGCGCACTGGTCGCCGTGCTCATCGCCGTCGGCGCCGAGCGATTCGCCTACCGCCCACTGCGCGGCGCGCCACGCCTCGCCCCGCTGATCACCGCGATCGGCCTCTCGCTCGCTCTGCAGCAGGCGGTCTTCAACTGGTACCACGTCGACGGCGACGCCAAGACCGCCCGGGTCTTCCCACAGTTGCCCTTCGGTCCGCTGCACATCGGCTCCGTGACGGTGCAGAGCGGTGACGTCTTCCTGATCATCGCCGCCCCGCTGTGCATGGCGGTCCTGGCCCTCTTCGTCCGGCTCTCCCGCACCGGCCGTGCCATGCAGGCCACCGCCCAGGACCCGGACACCGCCCAGCTGATGGGCATCGACACCAACCGCATCATCGTCATCGCCTTCGCCATCGGCGGCTTCTTCGCGGCCGTCGCCGGTGTCTCGTACGGGCTCAAGTACGGCTCCGTCTCCTACGACATGGGCTTCATCGCCGGCCTGAAGGCGTTCACCGCGGCCGTCCTCGGCGGCATCGGCAACATCTACGGCGCCATGCTCGGCGGCCTCGTCCTCGGCGTGGCCGAAGCCATGGCCACCGCCTACATCGCAAACGTCCCCGGCATGCAGCAACTCGGCGGCGGCGGCTGGGCCTCCGTGTGGGCCTTCGTCCTCCTCATCCTCGTACTCCTCTTCAGACCACAAGGTCTGCTGGGCGAACGCGTCGCGGACAGGGCGTGAGCGGCATGACCGACACCACCGCCAAGGCCGGGGCCGGGCTCGTTCCGCTGCCCGAGGCCGTCGCCCGTCTGCTCATCGTCGTCGGCGCGGTGGGCACCATCGCCAGCGCCTTCCTCAGCTGGACCTGGACGTCCGCGTTCCCCGGCGACCTGACGGTCTACGGCTACCCCGCGGGACTGCAGATCCTCGCCCTCGTCGGCGGCGCCCTCACCCTGCTGATGGGGCTCACCCTGTGGAACCTGAAGGGGCTGCGCTGGCTGAACCCGGCGAACGCCACCTCCCCCGTTCTACTGACCGCCCTGTCGGCGTTCACCGTCTGCTGGTTCACCGGTATCGCCATCGCCGTCGACCTGGGCGGCCTCGCCAACCTCGACCCGGGCGCCTATGTGGCGATGGCCGCCTCCGCGCTGTCCGTCGTCGGCGCCCTCGCCCTGCCCCACCCGGCCCCGGGCACCGGCTTCCGCGGTTACCTCGCCAAGCCCCAGCAGCCCCGCCCCGCCACGGTGTCCCCGCTGGCAGAGCGCGGCATCATCACCGCCGGCACTGCGATCGCCCTGGTGGCCTTCACCTACGGCATCGGCATCGACAACGACGCGAGCGAGACCTTCATCGGCTTCCTGCTGCTGATCGTCTTCGCCGTCTGGGCTCTGATCCACACCGGTCTGGTCGACCGCTACGCCACGATCTCGGCCCAGCACAAGAGTTTCGCCTCGGCCCTCGCCTTCGTCGCCGCGGTGATCTTCCCCTTCACCCAGAGCGACGATCACAACGCCAACGTCGGCGTGAACATCCTGATCTTCGCCACCGTCGCCCTCGGTCTGAACATCGTGGTCGGCCTCACCGGCCTCCTCGACCTCGGCTACGTCGCATTCCTCGGCGTCGGCGCCTACGCGGCCGCGCTGGTCTCCGGCTCGGAGTACTCCCGGTTCTCCGGTGTGCACTTCCCGTTCTGGGCCGCCGCCCTCACCGGCATGGCCGCCTCGCTGATCTTCGGTGTGCTGATCGGTGCGCCGACCCTGCGACTGCGCGGCGACTACCTGGCCATCGTCACACTCGGCTTCGGTGAGATCTTCCGTATCACCGTGAACAACCTCGACGGCGACTCCGGACCGAACATCACCCGCGGCCCCAACGGCATCACCCAGATCCCGGACCTCAACATCTTCGGGTTCAACCTGGGTGAGGCACACGACATCGGCGGGTTCACCCTGGGACGGTTCGCCAACTACCTGTTCCTGATGCTCATCGTCACAGCGATCGTCGTGCTCGTCTTCACCCGTGCCGCCGACTCCCGCATCGGCCGATCCTGGATCGCCATCCGCGAGGACGAGACCGCCGCCACCGCCATGGGCATCAACGGCTTCCGCGTCAAGCTGATCGCCTTCGCCCTAGGCGCGTCCCTCGCGGGCCTCGCCGGCTCCGTGATGGCACACGTCAACTACAGCGTGAACCCGCAGCCCTACCAATTCGCCGGCGCCGCCCCGCCCAACTCGGCGTTCCTGCTGGCCGCCGTCGTCCTCGGCGGCATGGGCACCGTCAGCGGCCCCCTGCTCGGCGCGAGCGTCCTCTACCTGGTCCCGGAGAAACTCCAGTTCCTCCAGAACTACGAGCTGTTCGCCTTCGGCATCGCGCTGATCCTGCTCATGCGGTTCCGCCCGGAGGGCATCATCGCCAACCGCCGCCGCCAGCTGGAGTTCCACGAGACCGGCCAGCTCGACGTACCGGCGCAGGCGACGCTGAGCGACGATCCGGCCGTCACCAAGGCAGGGGCGTGAGCAACCATGACGACACCTGTACTCGAAGCCCGTGACGTCACGATGCGCTTCGGCGGCCTGACCGCCGTCCGGTCCGTCGACTTCACGGTCAACACCGGCGAGATCGTCGGCCTCATCGGCCCGAACGGCGCCGGCAAGACCACCTTCTTCAACTGCCTCACCGGTCTGTACGTCCCCACCGAGGGCACAGTCGCCTACCAGGGCAAGGTGCTGCCGCCCAAGCCGCACCTGGTGACGCAGGCAGGCATCGCCCGTACCTTCCAGAACATCCGGCTCTTCGCCAACATGACCGTCCTGGAGAACGTCCTCGTGGGCCGCCACACTCGGACCAAGGAGGGCCTGTGGTCCGCGCTGCTGCGCGGCCCCGGTTTCCGCAAGGCCGAGCGGGAGTCCGAAGCGAAGGCCATGGAGCTCCTGGAGTTCGTCGGCCTCGCCGCCAAGCGCGACCACCTCGCGCGCAACCTGCCCTACGGCGAGCAGCGCAAGCTGGAGATCGCCCGGGCACTGGCCAGCGAACCGGGCCTGCTGCTGCTCGACGAACCGACGGCCGGCATGAACCCGCAGGAGACCCGGACCACCGAGGAACTGGTCTTCGCCATCCGGGACAAGGGCATCGCCGTCCTCGTCATCGAGCACGACATGCGGTTCATCTTCAACCTGTGCGACCGCGTGGCCGTGCTCGTCCAGGGCGAGAAGCTCGTCGAAGGCACGTCCGACGTCGTTCAGGCCGACGAGCGCGTCGTCGCCGCCTACCTGGGCGAGCCCTTCGAGGGCGACCCCGGCGAGGCGGAGGCCGCCGAGGTAGAGGCCGCCGAAGCGGCAGCGGCGAGCGCCGCACCGTCCGACGCGAAACCCCAGGTGGACAGCACCACCGACACCACCAAGGGAGAGGCCCGGTGACCGCACTACTGGAGGTCGAGGACCTCAGAGTCGCCTACGGCAAGATCGAAGCCGTCAAGGGCATCTCGTTCAGCGTGGAAGCCGGCCAGGTCGTCACTCTCATCGGCACCAACGGCGCCGGCAAAACGACGACCCTGCGCACCCTCTCGGGTCTGCTCAAGCCCGCCTCCGGCCGGATCGTCTTCGAGGGCAAGCCGCTGAGCGGTGTCCCGGCGCACAAGATCGTCGCCCTCGGACTCGCCCACTCCCCCGAAGGCCGCCACATCTTCCCGCGCCTGACCATCACCGAGAACCTCCAACTCGGTGCCTTCCTCCGCAAGGACAAGACAGGCATCGAGAAGGACATCCAGCGCGCCTACGACATCTTCCCCATCCTCGGTGAGCGCAGAAAGCAAGCCGCCGGCACCCTCTCCGGCGGTGAGCAGCAGATGCTCGCGATGGGGCGGGCGCTGATGTCCCAGCCCAAGCTGCTGATGCTGGACGAGCCGTCCATGGGGCTGTCGCCGATCATGATGCAGAAGATCATGGCCACGATCGCGGAACTGAAGTCACAGGGCACCACGATTCTCCTGGTCGAGCAGAACGCACAGGCCGCGCTCTCACTGGCCGACCAGGGGCACGTCATGGAGGTCGGCAACATCGTCCTGTCGGGGACCGGACAGGACCTGCTGCACGACGAGTCGGTCCGCAAGGCCTACCTGGGCGAGGACTGACACCCAGATCCGATACGACGAGGCCCGCGCCCCCTTCTCCGGGGCGCGGGCCTCGTCGTACGCGGGCGCTGCGTCAGCCCTTGCTGGACTTCTTCTCGTCGCTGTCCGCGATGACCGCCTCCGCGACCTGCTGCATCGACATACGGCGGTCCATCGACGTCTTCTGGATCCAGCGGAACGCGGCCGGCTCGGTCAGGCCGTACTCGGTCTGGAGGACAGACTTCGCACGGTCGACCAGCTTGCGGGTCTCCAGGCGCTGGCTGAGGTCGGCGACCTCCTTCTCCAACTGCTTCAGCTCGTTGAAGCGGGACACCGCCATCTCGATCGCCGGGACCACGTCACTCTTGCTGAACGGCTTCACCAGGTACGCCATCGCACCCGCGTCACGCGCCCGCTCGACCAGGTCACGCTGCGAGAACGCGGTGAGCATCAGGACCGGGGCGATGGACTCCTCGGCGATCTTCTCGGCCGCCGAGATACCGTCCAGCTTGGGCATCTTCACGTCCAGGATCACCAGGTCCGGGCGGTGCTCGCGGGCGAGCTCGATCGCCTGCTCACCATCACCGGCCTCGCCGACGACGCTGTACCCCTCCTCCTCCAGCATCTCCTTCAGGTCGAGCCGGATCAGGGCCTCGTCCTCGGCGATGACGACACGGGTCGTCAGCGGAGGCACGTGCGACTTGTCGTCGTCGGGCACGTCGACGGGCTGGGGCGACTCGGCGGCGCTCACGGTGGCTCCTCGTTCAGGGCAGGGGTACTGCTGACAAGAGCCTACCTAGCTGCGGTAAGGTGGGGTCACTGCGGGTCGAGGTAAACCTTCGATTCATTAGCCCCGGTAGCCCAATTTGGCAGCAGGCAGCGGATTCAAAACCCGCACAGTGTGGGTTCGAGTCCCACCCGGGGCACTTTTCCTTCGCTTCGAAGGTAGCTCCCATAAGCGGATGTTCCCGTTCTCGTGAACATCCGCTTTTTGCTGCATGTCGCCGCGACCTCTCTCTCACAGTGGTCACATGTACGACGTCAGCACACGCGAGCGAGCACTTTCCCTGGTCGCACAGGGACGCAGCCTGAATTCCGTGAGCCAAGAGACCGGTATCTCGCGAGCCGCAATCCGCTCCTGGACCGTACGGCTGGAACCCCTGCCTCGCATGGCGGTTCCGCCGCCACGGGGACCGCCGGAGAACGAAGCCGCCTACGCCTATCTGCTAGGCCTCTATCTCGGAGATGGCTGCATCAGCGCCCATCCCCGCGGGAACGGCCACTATCTGCGTATCGCCTGCGCAAACTCGTGGCCGGGGCTGATTGACGCCTGCGAGACCGCCATGCGCGCGATCAACCCCTCGGCCCATGCCTACCGCGTACAGGCCCAAGGCTATGTGTCGGTGGTCGGCTACAACCCGCACTGGCCCAGCCTCTTCCCCCAGCACGGCCCCGGCAAGAAGCACGAGCGGCCCATCGTCCTCGAACCCTGGCAGCAGGCGATCGTCGACGCCCACCCCTGGGAGTTCATCCGGGGCCTCATCCACTCCGACGGCTGCCGGATCACGAACTGGACGACCCGCGTGGTCGCCGGAGAGCGCAAGCGGTACGAGTATCCGCGTTACTTCTTCACCAACAAGTCCGACGACATCCGGGCCTCTACACCAGCACCCTCGATAGGCTCGGCGTCACGTGGACGCACGGCAACCCGTACAACATCTCCGTCGCCAGAAGAGCCGACGTGGCCCTCATGGACAACCACGTCGGCCCCAAGCACTGACAGGGACCCACCGGTATTACTTGGGACTGTCGTCCTCCCCGATGTGGTGGACGCGGACCATGTTGGTGGAGCCGGAGACTCCGGGCGGGGAGCCCGCCGTGATGACCACGATGTCGCCCTGCTCGCAGCGGCCGTACTTCAGCAGCAGCTCGTCCACCTGGTCGACCATCTTGTCCGTCGAGTCGACGTGCGGGCCGAGGAAGGTCTCGACGCCCCAGGTCAGGTTGAGCTGGGAGCGGGTGGCCGGCTCCGGGGTGAAGGCGAGGAGCGGGATCGGCGAGCGGTAGCGGGAGAGCCGTCGGACCGTGTCTCCCGACTGGGTGAACGCGACCAGGAACTTCGCGCCGAGGAAGTCGCCCATCTCGGCGGCGGCCCGGGCCACCGCGCCGCCCTGGGTGCGGGGTTTGTTGCTCTCGGTCAGCGGGGGCAGGCCCTTGGCGAGGATGTCCTCCTCGGCCGCCTCGACGATCTTCGCCATCGTCCGGACGGTCTCGATGGGGTATTTGCCGACGCTGGTCTCGCCGGAGAGCATCACCGCGTCCGTGCCGTCGATCACCGCGTTGGCGACGTCGGAGGCCTCGGCGCGGGTGGGCCGGGAGTTGTCGATCATCGAGTCGAGCATCTGGGTGGCGACGATGACCGGCTTGGCGTTGCGTTTGGCCAGCTTGACGGCGCGCTTCTGGACGATCGGCACCTGCTCGAGCGGCATCTCCACGCCCAGGTCGCCGCGTGCGACCATGATGCCGTCGAAGGCGGCGACGATGCCGTCGATGTTCTCGACGGCCTGCGGCTTCTCCACCTTGGCGATGACGGGGAGGCGGCGGCCCTCCTCGTCCATGATGCGGTGGACGTCCTCGATGTCCTTGCCGCTGCGTACGAAGGACAGGGCGAGCACGTCGAAGCCGGTGCGCAGTGCCCATCGCAGGTCGGCCTCGTCCTTGTCGGACAGGGCGGGGACGGAGACGGCGACGCCGGGGAGGTTGAGGCCCTTGTGGTCGGAGATCATGCCGCCTTCGACGACCGTGGTGTGCACGCGGGGGCCGTCGACGTGGGTGACCTCCAGGCAGACCTTGCCGTCGTCGACGAGGATGCGCTCACCGGGGGTGACGTCGTCGGCCAGGCTGGCGTAGGTCGTTCCGCACTGGCCGCGGTCGCCCTCGGCGTCCTCTTCCACGGTGATGACGAAGGTGTCACCGCGTTCGAGGAGTACTGGTCCCTCGGTGAAGCGGCCGAGCCGGATCTTCGGGCCTTGAAGGTCGGCGAGGATGCCGACGCTGCGGCCGGTTTCGTCGGAGGCCTTGCGGACGCGCTGGTAGCGCTCCTCGTGCTCGGCGTAGGTGCCGTGACTGAGGTTGAATCGGGCGACGTCCATTCCGGCGTCGACCAGGGCCTTGATCTGGTCGTACGAGTCGGTGGCGGGCCCCAGAGTACAAACGATCTTTGCTCGGCGCATGTTTCGAGCCTAGGCCTTACCGGCGGGTAGGGAATTGGTCGCACATGACGACCCAACAACCTTTGCGTGAAGGCCTATTGACAAGTGTTGAATTGTGCGGGAGTCCGCTCCGATGAGCATCTCGCATTTGTTGTACGCGGGAATGCCGACGCTCATCTATTCGATATACCGAACATCCGCGTCGGGGTCACAGCTCCGGCGGCGCCATCGTGAATTGCGCGCTGACCTGAGCGGTTACGCGCAGTTGCGGGGGTTCGAGGTCGAGGGGTTCGGCGGGCTCGGTGGTTTCGGCGGCGGCCGCCATCCGGCGGACCCCGCGGTCGAAAGTCGCCCGGTACGGCCGAGGGCCCTCCACACCGGTGTCGGCGAGTTCGACCAGGGCGGCGAGGGAGGTGCCGAGGGCGCCGGCGTACTCACGGGCGCGCTGTACCGCCTCGGTGACCGCCCGCCGCCGGGCCTCGCCGTGCACGGGTGAGTCGGGGCGCAGCGACCACCAGGGGCCGTCGACGCGGGTCAGCTCCAAGTCGGCGAGTCTGGTGGTGAGTTCGCCGAGGACGGTGAAGTCGGTGAACTCGGCGGTGAGGTGGACCCGGCCGTGGTAGTTGCGGACGCGCTCGCCGCGGCCGTGTTCGGAGAGTTCGGGGGCGATGGAGAGGGTTCCGGTCGACAGGCTTGCCACCGCCTCGCCGTACGACTTGATCAGGTCGAGGGCGGCGGTGTTGCGGCGGGTGAGGTCGTCCAGGGTGGAGCGGCGGTCGCGGCCTCGGGCGCTCACCGTGACGCTGATCCGGGCCAGTTCGGGTTCGACCTCCAGGTCGGCCTCGCCGCACACGACGAGGAGGGGGGCATCGGGCGTGCCGGCCGGCCGGCGTTCCTCGGGTGAGGGTGCGGTCATACGTGCCACTCTGTCATGTCATCCGCGTTTGTGCGCCGCGGAGTTCACAGGCCGGGTCACCAGATCGCAACCTCCTGGACCTGTTGCCGTCGGTCTTGTCCAAGACAGAATCTACGCGCGTCGTTGACCGTTTCCCGAGGAGATCAAGACATGCCCTTGAATCGCCGGAAGTTCCTGAAGAAGTCCGCCGCCACCGGGGCGGGAGTGGCGATCGCCGGAGCGGCGGCGGCTCCGGCGCAGGCCGCCCAGGCTTCCCCGAAGCCCGCCAAGCAGCCCAAGCGGTACTCCCTCACCGTCATGGGCACCACCGACCTGCATGGGCACGTCTTCAACTGGGACTACTTCAAGGACGCGG
This sequence comes from Streptomyces sp. NPDC005866, assembly GCF_040629895.1. Taxonomy (NCBI): domain Bacteria; kingdom Bacillati; phylum Actinomycetota; class Actinomycetes; order Kitasatosporales; family Streptomycetaceae; genus Streptomyces; species Streptomyces sp. NPDC005866. The sequence goes on along the minus strand of NZ_JBEXWP010000005.1, from coordinate 124,249 downwards.
AGTACTCCGACAAGGCCGGCAACGCGATGGGCCTCGCGCGGATCTCCACCCTGGTCAACAGGGTGCGCGAGGAGAGGGGCCGCTGCAACACCCTGCTGCTGGACGCCGGCGACACCATTCAGGGCACCCCGTTGACGTACTACTACGCCAAGGTGGACCCGATCACCGCCAAGGGCGGTCCGGTGCACCCGATGGCGCAGGCCATGAACGCGATCGGGTACGACGCGGCGGCGCTCGGCAACCACGAGTTCAATTACGGCATCGAGATCCTGCGCAAGTTCGAGGATCAGCTGCGTTTCCCGCTGCTCGGTGCCAACGCGGTCGACGCGAAGACCCTCAGGCCCGCCTTTCCCCCGTACTTGATGAAGAAGTTCCACGTCCCGGGTGCCCCGCCGGTGAAGGTGGCCGTGCTCGGCCTGACGAACCCGGGCATCGCGATCTGGGACAAGGCCTTTGTCCAGGGCAAGCTTGCCTTCCCGGGGCTTGAGGAGCAGGCCGCGAAGTGGGTGCCCAGGCTGCGGGCGATGGGCGCGGACGTGGTGGTGGTCTCGGCTCACTCCGGCGCCTCGGGCACGTCGTCCTACGGCGACCAGGTGCCGTACGTGGAGAATTCGGCCGCGAACGTGGCCAGGCAGGTGCCGGGAATCGACGCCATCCTGGTCGGCCACGCGCATGTGGAGATCCCGGAGCTGAAGGTCACGAACGAGGCCACCGGCAAGACCGTCGTCCTCTCCGAGCCGCTGTGCTATGCGGAGCGCCTCACCCTCTTCGACATCGAGCTGGTGTTCAGCAGGGGCAGGTGGGAGGTGGAGTCGGTCGGGGCCTCGCTGCTGAACTCCAACACGGTCGCCGACGACCCCAGGATCGCCCGGCTGCTGGAGGACGAGCACGCCAAGGTCGTCGCCTACGTCAACCAGGTCGTCGGTACCGCGACCGAGACGCTCACCACGGTCGAGGCCCGCTATCAGGACGCCCCGATCATCGACCTGATCACCAAGGTCCAGGAGGACGTGGTGAAGGCCGCCCTGGCGGGCACCGAGTACGCCTCACTCCCGGTGATCGCCCAGGCCTCGCCGTTCTCGCGGACGTCCGAGATCCCGGCCGGCAATGTCACCATCCGGGACCTGTCGAGTCTGTACGTCTACGACAACACGCTGGTCGCCAAGCTGATGACGGGCGCTCAGGTCCGCGCCTACCTGGAGTATTCGGCGGAGTACTTCGTGCAGACGGCCGCCGGCGCGACCGTCGACGTGGAGAATCTGACCAACGCCGGCAGTCGTCCCGACTACAACTACGACTATGTCTCGGGGCTCCGGTACGAGATCGACATCGCGCAGGCGGCCGGGTCCCGGATCAGGAACCTGACCTACGACGGCGCCGCCCTCGACGACGCTCAGCAGTTCGTGCTCGCGGTGAACAACTACCGTGCCAACGGCGGCGGCGCGTTCCCCTATGTGGCCTCGGCCAAGGAGGTGTGGTCGGAGTCGACGGAGATCCGCACCCGGATCGCGGAGTGGGTGACCGCCAAGGGCGTTCTGGACCCGAAGGACTTCGCGTCGGTGGACTGGAGGCTGACCCGCGACGGCACGCCGGTGTTCTGACGGGTTCGAAGGGCGCCGGTCCCGGGACCGGCGCCCTTCGTTCAGTCGGCGAGCGGCGTGAGCTGCTTCGGCCGCTGCCCGTTCTGCGTCGGAACCCTCTCTTCCGGCCGCTCCAGACCGAAGCTGGTGAAGGCCGTGCGGGCGGGCAGCGGGTAGGGGTCCTTGCCGGTGAGGGAGTTGAGGATGGTGGCGCTGCGCCATGCGGCGAGGCCCAGGTCGGGGGAGCCGATGCCATGGGTGTGGAGCTCGGCGTTCTGTACGTACGCCGATCCGGTCACCGACGAGTCGAGGACGAGGCGGAACCGGTCGTCCACGCACGGGCGTTCACTGCTGTCCCGGCGCAGATAAGGGTCGAGTCCGGCGAGCAGCCCGCCGAGGGGGCGCTCACGGTAGCCGGTGGCCAGCACGACGGCGTCGGTGGCGAGCCGGGAGCGGCTGCCCTGCTGGATGTGTTCCAGGTGGAGTTCGATCTTGGTGGTGGCGATGCGTCCGGCTGTACGGACCTGGACTCCGGGCGTGAGGACGGCGTCGGGCCAGCCGCCGTGCAGGGTGCGGCGGTAGAGCTCGTCGTGGATGGCGGCGATGGTGTCGGCGTCGATGCCCTTGTGCAGCTGCCACTGGGAGGCGACCAGTCCGTCGCGGACGGGCTCGGTGAGGGCGTGGAAGTAGCGGGTGTAGTCGGGGGTGAAGTGCTCCAGGCCGAGCTTGGAGTACTCCATGGGCGCGAAGGCCTCGCTGCGTCCGATCCAGTGCAGCTTCTCCCGGCCCGCCGGGCGGTGGCGCAGCAGGTCGAGGAAGACCTCGGCGCCGGACTGTCCGGACCCGACGACGGTGACATGCTCGGCGGCGAGGAAGGCCTCGCGGTGGTCGAGGTAGTCGGCCGCGTGCACGACGGGCACGCCCGGGGCTTCCACCAGAGGCTTGAGCGGGTCGGGCACGTGGGGCACCGTGCCGACCCCGAGCACGACGTTCTTCGCGTACGTACGGCCCAGGGCTTCGGCCTCCCCCTCGGCGTCGAGCTGGGTGAAGTCGACCTCGAACAGGTCCCGTTCGGAGTTCCAGCGGACCGCGTCCACCTGATGCGAGAACCGCAGCCCTGGCAGGCTCTCGGCGACCCAGCGGCAGTACGCGTCGTACTCGGCGCGCTGGATGTGGAAGCGCTCGGCGAAGTAGAACGGGAAGAGCCGGTCGCGGGACTTGAGGTAGTTGAGGAACGACCAGGGGCTGGCGGGGTCGGCGAGGGTCACGAGGTCGGCGAGGAAGGGGACCTGGATGGTGGCGCCGTCGATCAGCAGCCCGGGGTGCCAGTCGAAGCCGGGGCGCTGTTCGTAGAAGACGGCGTCCAGTTCGGCGAGCGGGTGGGCGAGTGCGGCGAGGGAGAGGTTGAACGGTCCGACGCCGATGCCGACCAGGTCGCGGGGTGCTTCCGGCTCGTGGTGCGGTGGGGTGGGCATCGAGCTCATTGGGGCGTCGTTCCTTCCACGAGTTTGAGGAGGGCGGCCAGTTCGTCCGGCCGGGTGTGGGGGTTGAGGAGGGTGGCTTTGAGCCAGAGCCGGCCGTCGAGCCGGGCCCGGCCCAGGACGGCCCGGCCGTCGTGCAGCAGCTTGCGCCGTGCGTCGGCGACGTCGTCGTCGGTGGCTCCGGCGGGGCGGAACAGCACCGTGCTGATGTTCGGCCGGTCGTAGAGCTCGAAAGCGGGGTGCTCCCGGACCAGCGCCGCGAACTCACGCGCCCGTGCGCACACCTGGTCGACCAGTGCGCCGAGTCCGGAGCGGCCCAAGGTCCTGAGGGTGACCGCGATCTTGAGGACGTCGGGTCGCCGGGTGGTGCGCAGGGAGCGGCCGAGCAGGTCGGGGTAGCCGGCTTCGGTGTCGTCGTCGGCGTTGAGGTAGTCGGCGCGGTGGTGGAGTACGCGGAACTCGGCCGGGCGGGCGATGGCGAGCAGGCCGGCGGCGACTGGCTGCCAGCCGAGTTTGTGCAGGTCGATGGTGACGGTGTGGGCGCGCTCCAGGCCGGCGAGTTTGTCCCGGTGCCGGTCGCTGAAGGCGAGGCCGCCTCCGTAGGCGGCGTCGATGTGCAGCCGGGCGCCGTGTGCTGCGCACAGGCCCACGATCTCGGGGAGGGGGTCGATGAGACCGGCGTCGGTGGTGCCGGCGGTCGCGGCCACGAGGAACGGTTTCGGCAGGTGGGTGAGGGCGTCGTGGAGGGCGGCCGGGTCGAGGGTGCCGTTCGGCGCCGGGATCACGACGGGGTCGGGCAGGCCGAGCAGCCAGGCGGCGCGAGGCAGCGAGTGGTGGGCGTTGGCGCCGCAGATCAGGCGGACACCGGCGCCGAGGGCCTCGCGGGCGAGGAGCAGGGCGAGCTGGTTGGACTCGGTGCCGCCGGTGGTGACCACGGCGTCGGAGAGGCCGATGGCGTGGGCGAGGGCGCGGGTGACCATGGCTTCCAGGGCGGAGGCGGCCGGGGCCTGGTCCCAGGAGTCCAGGGACGGGTTGAGGGCGCTCGCGGCGAGGTCGGCGGCGGTGGCGACGGCGAGCGGCGGGCAGTGCAGATGCGCCGCGCACAGCGGGTCGGCCGGGTCGGCCGCGCCTTCCGCGAGGGCGGTCACCAACGTGCGCAGGGCGTCGGGGTCGCCGTCGTCGGGGAGTACGTCCCCGACGGCGTCCGCGACGCGCTCGGCCACCGCCTCCGGTCCGCCCGCGGGCAGCGGTCCGCCGCGGGCCCGGCCGCCCTCGCGCAGCGCGTCGAGCACGGTGTCGAGCAGGGGACGCAGGGCGTCGGGGCCCTGGGGTCCGGACGCGAGGGGCGGCGTGCTCATGGGATCTCCTCGGGGCGCCGGCCGAAAGGGGTTGTCCGCGGGGGGAGTTCCAGCTTGTACGGGATTGGGTCTGCGCGTCCCCAAAGTTCAACGATCAGAACCCGAAAGTGGGTACTGCCGTGCGGGCCGCGCCCAGGAACTCGGGCATCCGGCCGCCGGCGCCCTGGACGTACAGGAAGACGTTGTCCGCGGCGGGCCGCCCCGCACCATCGTCAGGGACCAGCCGCACCCGTGTCGTCCTACGTCGGCGGCCCTACGCCTTGCGGACCCGCAATGCCCTCTCCAGGTCGTCGAGTTCGTCGGTCAGGCGGCGGCGCAGCGCCGTGACCGGGTCGGCGTCGCGCAGGCAGGCCCGGCCCAGGGCGAGGTTCTCGGCGTCGACGGCGTGGGCGGGGAAGGCCTCGCGGCCGGCGCCGGTGGCGATGGCGGGGCCGCGCCGGGCGGCGACGGCGGCCGCGTCCCGGTAGTAGCGCGGCACGTACTCCCGGACCAGGTCGGCCTGCTCGGGGTGCCAGAAGCCCTGGGCGGTGGCGGTGAACAGGTAGTTGGACAGGTCGTCGCAGGTGAACATCGCCTCCCAGGCCCTGCGCTTGGCCTCGGGGTCGGGCAGCGCGGCCCGGCAGCGGGCGGCGCCCTCCTGGCCGCTGGCGCTGGGGTCGCGGGCCAGCTCGGCGGCGATCTGCGCCTCGTCGGTGGCGCCGAGGACGGCGAGCCGGGTCAGGATGCGCCAGCGCAGCTCGGGGTCGAGTTCGGGCCCGCCCGGCACGGTGCCCTCGGCGAGCCAGGCGGCGATGGTGTCGGGATGGGCGGCCGCGCGGATGAAGTGCCGTACGGCGATCAGGCGCAGGCCGGGGTTGTCGCCGTCCTCGGTGCGCCGGATGAAGTCACGGCAGAGGGCGGAGACGGTGGCGAGGGCGGCCGGGCGGTCCTCCGGCCTGAGGTACCGGTCGACGACATGCACGGAGGTGAAGGCCAGTACACCCTGGACGAGGGCGAGGTCGGTCTCGCGCGGGAGATGGGCGCGGGCTGTCTCCAGGTAGGCGGCGGGCGGGAGTTCGCCGTCGCGGACCGCGTCCCGCAGGGCGTTCCACACCACCGCGCGGGTGAGCGGGTCGGGCAGGCCCGACAGGTAGGCGCGGACGGTCCTGGCGGACTCGGTGTCGAAGCGGACCTTGGCGTAGCTCAGGTCGCCGTCGTTGAGCAGGAGCAGCGCGGGGCGCTTGCCGAGGACATGCGGGGCGGTCTGCGGGATGTCGAGGTCGATGCGCTCGCGCAGGGTGAGCCGGCCCTCGTCGGCGAGGTCCCGGTCGTAGACGCCGACGCTGACGCGGTGCGGGCGGCTGCCGGTGCGCTCGACGGTCAGCGTGCGGGTGCCGTCGGGGGCGGTGGCCAGGACCGGGGTGAGGATGTCGACGCCGGTGGTGCGCAGCCAGGTGTCGGCCCAGGCGTGGACGTCGCGTTCGGTGGCGGCGGCGAGGGAGTCGATGAAGTCGGCGAGAGTGGCGTTGCCGAACCGGTGCCGCCGGAAGTGGATGTTGATGCCGGCGAGGAAGTCCTTCTCGCCCATCCAGGCGACGAGCTGGCGCAGGGCGGAGGCGCCCTTGGCGTAGGAGATGCCGTCGAAGTTGAGCAGGGCGGCGGCGGTGTCGTCGACGGCGTCGGGGGCGACCGGGTGGGTGGAGGGGCGCTGGTCGGCGTCGTAGCCCCAGGCCTTGCGGGCCACGCCGAAGTCGACCCAGGTGTCGGTGAAGCGAGTGGCCTCGGTGAGGGTCTGGTAGCCCATGTACTCGGCGAAGGACTCGTTCAGCCAGATGTCGTCCCACCACTTCAGGGTGACGAGGTCGCCGAACCACATGTGGGCCATCTCGTGGGCGATGACCATCGCGCGGGTCTGCCGCTGGGTGTCGGTGACGGCGGAGCGGTAGACGAACTCGTCGCGGAAGGTGACCAGGCCGGGGTTCTCCATAGCCCCGGCGTTGAACTCGGGGACGAACGCCTGGTCGTAGGAGTCGAAGGGGTAGGGCTCGTCGAACTTCTCGTGGTAGCGGTCGTAGCACGCGCGCGTGATGTCGAGGATCTCCTCGGCGTCGGCGTCGAGGTGTGGCGCGAGCGAGCGGCGGCAGTGGATGCCGAACGGCAGGCCACGGTGCTCGGTGCGCACCGAGTGCCAGGGGCCGGCGGCGACGGCGACCAGGTAGGTGGAGATCAGCGGGGTGGCGGCGGCCCGCCAGCGGCCCTCGCCGAGGTGCTCGGTGACCCCGTTGGCAATGACGGTCCAGCCTTCGGGAGCGGTGACGGACAGCTCGAAGACGGCCTTCAGGTCGGGCTGGTCGAAGGCGGCGAAGACGCGCTGCACATCGTCCAGGAACAGCTGCGTGTAGACGTACGTCTCGTCGTCCGTGGGATCGGTGAAGCGGTGCATGCCCTCGCCGGTGCGGGAGTAGCGCATCGTGGCATCGACGCGCAGCTCGTGCTCACCAGCGGTGAGGTTCTTCAGGGGCAGCCGGTCCTGTTCCAGTGCCCCGGGGTCGAGGGGCTGTCCGTCCAGGCTGACGGCGCGCAGTTCGACGGGCTTCATCTCGACGAAGGTGTCGCCGTCGGATCGGGCCGTGAACCTGATGACGGTTCGGGAGTCGAAGGTCTCGTCCCCGGTGGTCAGGTCGAGGTCGATCGTATAGCGGTGGACGTCGAGGAGCTCGGCGCGGCTCTGCGCTTCGTCGCGAGTCAGTACGGACATGCGGGCCATGCTGCCCGATGACACCGACAACGCACAGGGGCGGGAGTGGTACGCGCCTTATGTCCGGTCCGCGGACGTGGGGCGGGACGAGACCGCGCTGGTGGGCGCGGTGCGGCCGGCCTGGCCCTTGACCACCTGTTCGAGCGCCTCGTCACCGCTGGTGGCCCGGCGGGGCCGGGGCGCTCTCGGGGCGTACGGCGGTGGTGCCGTGGGTCGGCGGGTCAGTGCCCGTCCGCCGCCTGGCCGCCGACGGTGTCCTCGGCGATGGACTCGTGGTGTCTGATCACCTCGGCGATGATGAAGTTCAGGAATTTCTCGGCGAAGGCGGGGTCGAGCTTGGCGTTCTCGGCGAGGGCGCGCAGCCGGGCGATCTGCCGGGCCTCACGGGCCGGGTCGGCCGGGGGCAGCTTGTGGACCGCCTTGAGGCGGCCGACCTGCTGGGTGGCCTTGAAGCGTTCGGCGAGCATGTGGACGACGGCCGCGTCGATGTTGTCGATGCTGTCGCGAAGCCGGCCGAGCTCGGCGCGGACGGGGGGGTCGACGTTACCGGTGCCGGTTTTGCTGGTGGTCATGGGCATCAACCCTAAGGGGATGGCCGTGTGATCACTAAGGGGCGGCTTTGGGGAGGCCGTCGTTTTGGAGGCCGTCCTGGTCGAGACCGTCGAGACCGTCTGGGTCGAGACCGTCCGGGTCGAGACCGTCCGGGTCGAGACCGTCCGGGTCGAGGACGTCCGGGTCGAGGCCGTCCGGGTCGAGGCCGTAGTTCCAGTCGTCGGGGACGGCCCGGCTCTGCTGGGCGCGGAACCGTACCGGGGCCATGCCGACGCGGCGGGTGAACAGGCGGGAGAAGTAGGCCGGATCGTCGTAGCCCACACGGCGGGCGACGGCGGCGACGGACAGTTCGGTGGTGGCGAGGAGTTCCTGGGCGCGGCCGAGCCGGATGCCGATCAGATAGTCCTTGGGGCTGCACCCTGCGATCCGGCGGACGGCGGTACGCAATTCGGCGGGCGTCATGCCGTGCCGGGTGGTCGGCGGACGGTCATGCCCGTGCAGGCGTCCCGGGCGAGCGCCTGCAGCACCGGGTCCCCGTCGGGCGCGAGGTCGGCACGCGCGCGACGCAGGGCGACCAGCAGCTCGTGCACGGCGGCGCCGGTCTCGACCTCCAGAAGGGGGTTCCCGTGGCGGGCGGCGCGGGCGATACGGGCGATGACGTCCCGGGGCCCGGCGGAGTCCCCGAGGGGCACCACGGGCCGCTCGGGCTCGATGTAGCCGAGTTCCGTGTAGGTCGCGGTGTCGGGGCCGGTGAAGGTCACGAAGCCCTCGTCCCAGCCGCTGTCCGGGTCGGGCCCGTAGTGGTGCGGGACGCCCGGCGTGAGCCACACCAGTGCGGGCGCGGTGACGGTCGTACGGCGCCCGTCCGGCGTGCGGTACCAGCCCCGGCCTGAGCCGATCACCACGGCGACGTGGGCGTCGAGCAGCCGCGGGCCGACGGCGGGCACGGCGCCGTACTGGAGGCCGACGCCCAGGCAGACCAGGCCGAGGCGGTGATGGACGGCGCCCGGTGTGAAGAACCGCATCCAGGTGTGGAAGGTCGGCGCTCCGCCCGGCACTGCACGCCCCCTCTTCTGCGTCTCTTCCGTCCAAGTGCTGCCGATCTTTGTCCATGGTGCCGACCGCCGCCAGGGGTGAAGGTGGGCGCATGACCGACTTCACGGTGGGCGAATCGGATTTCCTGCTCGACGGCCGGCCGGTGCGGCTGCTGTCCGGCGCGCTGCACTACTTCCGGGTGCACGAGGAGCAGTGGGGTCACAGGCTGGCGTTGCTGCGCGCCATGGGGCTGAACTGCGTGGAGACGTACGTCCCGTGGAACCTGCACGAGCCACGCCGGGGCTCTTTCGCGGACGTCCAGGCCCTCGGCCGCTTCCTGGACGCGGCGCGGGACGCGGGCCTGTGGGCGATCGTGCGCCCGGGACCGTACATCTGCGCGGAGTGGGAGAACGGCGGTCTGCCGCACTGGGTGACGGGCGAGCTGGGCGCACGGGCACGCACGCGTGACGGGCGTTTCCTCCGGTACGTGGACCACTGGTTCCATCACCTGCTGTCCGAGGTCGTGCCCCGGCAGCTGGACCGGGGCGGCCCGGTGATCATGGTCCAGGTCGAGAACGAGTACGGCAGCTACGGCTCCGACGCCGACTATCTGGCCCACCTCACCGGCCTGCTGCGCGCCGAGGGCGTCACGGTGCCGCTGGTCACCTCGGACGGCCCCGAGGACCACATGCTCACCGGCGGTTCGGTCCCCGGGCTGCTGGCGACGGTGAACTTCGGTTCCCACGCGCGCGTGGCCTTCGAGACGCTGCGCCGGCACCAGCCGCGGGGCCCGCTGATGTGCATGGAGTTCTGGTGCGGCTGGTTCGACCACTGGGGCGGCGAGCACGTCGTACGGGACGCCGAGGACGCGGCGGCGGCACTGCGGGAGATCCTGGAGTGCGGGGCGTCGGTCAATGTCTACATGGCGCACGGCGGCACCAACTTCGCCGGCTGGGCGGGCACCAACCGGCCCGGCGGCGAGCTGCACGAGGGCCCGCTGGAGGCGGACGTGACGTCGTACGACTACGACGCGCCGATCGACGAGTGCGCCCGACGGAGAAGTTCTGGCGTTTCCGGGAGGTGCTGGCCGAGTATCACGCCGAGCCGCTGCCCGAACCGCCGCCCGCGCCGCCCGTGTTGGTCTCGGCGACGGACGTGGAGATGACCGGCTGGGCGCCCCTGGCCGCCGTCCTGGACGCGCTCGGTGGCCCGGAACGCGTCCACGCCGTCCCGCCCACCTTCGAGGAGCTGGGCATCGGCCGGGGCCTGGTCCGCTACGAGGCGGGCGTGCCGGGACCCCGCCAGCCGTATCCGCTCACCGCGCGGGGGCTGCGCGATCTGGCCGTCGTGTACGTCGACGGGGAGCGGGCCGGCGTACTCACCGAGGAGGAACCCCAGCTCAGGAAACCGGTCGCCGGCCCGGCGCGGGTGGAGTGGGTGGAGTCCCTGGGCCGCGTCAACTACGGCCCCCGCACGGGCGAGACGAAGGGCATCACCGGCGGCCTCCTGCACGAACGCCAGTTCCTGCACGGGGTACGCGCGCGTGGGCTCGATCTGGACGCGTTCGAGGGCGGTGTGGCGGCGGTCCCGTTCGGTTCTCTGCCGGAGGACGGCGCGCCCGGGCTCTACCGGGGGACGGTGACGGTTCACGGTGCCGGGGACGCGCGCGTGGAACTCCCCGGCTGGACGAGGGGCTTGGTCTGGGTCAACGGCTTCAATGTGGGCCGCTACGGGTCGGCGGGACCGCAGGAGTCGCTGTATGTGCCCGGGCCGGTCCTGAGGGAGGGCGAGAACGAGGTGTGGGTCCTGGAGCTCGAGGACACTGATCAAGGAACGGTCGGGATGGCGCCCCTCCAGCGGCGCGGGGAACTGCGCGATCAACCCCCACCGGCACGCGCCTGACGAACAACGGTCCGCCACGCACCGAAATCCCCCACCCCCGCATACAGTGGAAAAAAGCTCCGGCGGCGTCTGTGGGGGTAAGGACGTGGCGAACGGCGGCCCCGTAGAACACGGCTACCCGCACCTGGACACGGTGCGGGCCGCCATCACGGCGTTGTACCGGCGCCTGTCGTACGACACCGTCCAGACCTTCGCCACCAGCGTGCCCCCCGCCGACGTCGCGTTCTGCGACACCGACGACCTCTACCTCGGCGCACAGCGGGTCGCCCACGAGATCGTCCGGCACTTCCGGCTGCCGGAGGCCCGGATGATCGTCGGCTTCCGGGACATGACCCATGCCGCGAACATCGAACTCACCGCGGGCCCCGAGTACTTCGTCGAGCTGAACGACCGTTTCCGCACCCACCGCAGGGACATCGGCGCGGCCCTCGCCCACGAGGTGATGCACGTCTATCTGCACCGGCTGGACCTGTCCTTCCCGAGCACCCCGGAGAACGAGATCCTCACGGACACCGCGACCACCTACCTGGGCGCGGGCTGGCTGCTGCTCGACGCCTACCGGGAGCACGGTGAGGCGTCCCAGAAGCTCGGCTACCTCACCCCTGAGGAGTTCGGCTACGTCCTGGCCAAGCGCTCCCTCGCCTTCCACGAGGACCCGTCCGTATGGTTCACCAGCCCGCAGGCCTACACGGCGTACGAGAAAGGCATGGTCCGGGCCCGCCAGGACGAGGAGCAGCCGCCGCTGACCGCGGCGGGCTGGGCGGGCCGCCGCCGCTACGCCCGGGACCGCCGCCACGCCCCCGGGGCCCCGGGCCCACCGTCCGGCGCCCCCTACACCTTCACCCCCGACGGCGACGGCCGGCTGCGGGTCTCGTTCCCGTGCCCGACCTGCCACCAGCGGATCAGGGTGCCGGTGCGGGGCCGGGTACGGGCGCGGTGCTCACTGTGCCGGACGGTGCTGGAGTGCGACACCTAGGGGGTGTCCGGTCACGTCCCGTACACCGGCCCCGGCGTCGCCGCCTCGGCCAGCAGTTTCCGTGCTGTCTCCCCCGCCTCGGCCGGCGTCCGGCGGGCGCGCTTGTCGGCGGTCGGCCCCGCTTGCCGGCCCTCCATGACGGTGATCCGGCCGCCCTCGGTCTAGAACACCCGCCCGGTGACTCCGGCGCTCGCGGCGGAGCCCGGCCAGACCACGAGCGGGGACACGTTCTGCGGTGCCGTGGCGTCGAAGCCGGCGCCGGGGGCGGCCATGGTCTCGGCGAACGTACGCTCGGTCATCCGGGTACGGGAGGAGTTCGCCCGGCCGCTGGTCTTCGGGGCTGCCGTGACGTTGGCCCCGCCGGATGTGGCCGCGCCGAAGCTGGCGGCTTGTTAGGCGGCGTGTGTGAGTGCCGGGCCCGCGCTGCAGTTGCATGGGGCGATCGGTTGTACGGCGGAGTACGGCCTTTCGCTCTGGCTGACCAAGGCGCGGGCGCTGCGGGGTGCTTGGGGGACGCAGGAGGAGTGCAGTAGCGGGGTTCTGCGGCCGTAACCAGACCGCGGTCCGGTCGTGGCTGATCGCGCCCACGCGGCGGTCAGTGGTGCTCTCCGCTCGTGACCTCCTTGTACTCCCCCCTCGTCGGCTTCGGGATATGCGTGTCCGGGCCGAACATCGCCTTCGCCAAGCTCGCCCGTACCCGCTGCCCGACCGTGACCTTTCGCCGTACCCCGTTGGCGTCCTCCAGCGGGCCGAGCTCGTACGGCGGGTTCTGCTCGTGCTGGGTGAGGACGAACAGGCTTGCCTGGCTGAGGGGTTCGTGGACCTCGATGTACTCGCCGTGCGGAAGCATCTTGATGAGGCCGGTCTCCCTGCCGTGCAGCACCTTGTCGCGGTCCCGGCGCTGCAGGCCGAGGCAGATGCGTTTGGTGGTGATGAAGGCGAGCACGGGGACGACGAAGACGGAGATCCGGACGAACCAGGTGATCGAGTTGATGGAGAGACCGAGATGGGTGGCGACGATGTCGTTGCCGCCGCCGATCAGCAGCACGAAGTACACGCTGAGCCAGGCCACGCCGAGTCCGGTACGCACGGGAGCGTTGCGCGGCCGGTCGAGGATGTGGTGCTCGCGTCTGTCGCCGGTGATCCACGCCTCGATGAACGGGTAGACCCCGATGGCCAGGAGGAAGAGGGGGAAGAGCGAGAAGGGGATCAAGACACCCAGCGCCAGGGTGTGGCCCCAGGCGTTGACCTCCCAGCCGGGCATCACGCGGATCAGCCCCTCGGAGAAGCCGAGGTACCAGTCGGGCTGGGCGCCGGTGGTCACCAGGTCCGGGCGGTAGGGACCGAAGGCCCACACCGGGTTGACGGTGGCGATGCCGCCGATGATCGCGAGGATGCCGAAGGTGAGGAAGAAGAAGCCGCCGGCCTTGGCCATGTAGACCGGCAGGAAGGGCATGCCGACGACGCTCTTCTGGTCGCGTCCGGGCCCGGGGTACTGGGTGTGCTTGTGGTAGAAGACCAGGATCAGATGGGCCACGACCAGGCCGAGCATGATCCCGGGGAGCAGCAGGACGTGGATCGGGAAGAACCGGGAGATGATGTCGTGGCCCGGGAACTCCCCGCCGAACAGGAACATCGAGATGTACGACCCGACGATCGGGATCGACAGGATGGCGCCGTCGGCGAACCGGACGCCGGTGCCGGAGAGCAGGTCGTCGGGGAGCGAGTAGCCGGTCAGGCCGGTGAGGATGGCGAGGAACAGCAGGGTCCAGCCGAACAGCCAGTTGACCTCGCGGGGCTTGCGGAAGGCGCCGGTGAAGAACACCCGCATCATGTGGACGACCATCCCGGCGACGAAGACCAGCGCCGCCCAGTGGTGGATCTGCCGGATCAGCAGTCCGCCACGCACGTCGAAGCTGATGTGCAGCGTCGACTCGTACGCCTTGGTCATGATGATGCCGTTCATCGGCCCGTAGGAGCCGTGGTAGACGACCTCGGCGCCGCTGGGCTCGAAGAAGAGGGTGAGGTAGATACCGGTGAGGATCAGGATGAGGAAGCTGTAGAGGCAGACCTCGCCCAGCATGAAGGACCAGTGGTCCGGGAACACCTTGCGCATGTTGGCCTTGGCCAGGGCGTAGATCCCGAGCCGCCCGTCGGCCCAGTCCGCGAGTTTCTCACCCTTGCCCGGGGGGTCCGCCCTGCGTGTGGACCCCATGGAACCCGGGGAACCCGCAGCGCTCGCGGAGCCCGTGGAACTCCCCGCCCTTGCCTGGCCGTTCACCGTTCGTGCTGCGTCGTCCATACGTCGCGTCGCCTCCCCGCCGGATCACCCCTCAGGGTGGCATGACAGGGCCCCGACAGCCAACGGTGGCGAGTAAAGTCGGTCGGGTCAGTCGGCTCGTACGATGCCCGCCGCCCGCGCCGCCGCCAGCCACTGCGGGAACTCGCCGACGAGTCGGTCGTACAGTTGCCCGTCCGGCACCTTCATCGGATCCGAACCGGCGTGGAAGAAGCCCGCGTTGTCCACCGCCCGCTTGCCCGGCACCGGCAGCTCGTCGAGTTTGCGCAGGAAGTCGAACTGTTTGCTGTGCGCGTCGCCGAAGCCGACGAACTGCCAGAACAGCGGCAGCTTCGCCGCCTTGCACAGGTAGCGTTCGGCGGCGGGCTTGTTGATCGGGCCGCCGTCGGTCTGGAAGACGACCAGGGCGGGCGCGGTGGCGCCGCTGTCGAGGTAGTGGTCGATGACGGCGTCCATGGCCAGGTGGTAGCTGGTCTTGCCCATGTGCCCGAGCCCGGCCACGATCTTCTCGATACGGCCCTGGTGTTCGGCGAGCCTGATGTCGGTGACCGCGTCGATGTCGCTGGAGAAGAAGACGACGGGGACCCGGCCGTCGTCGTCCAGGTGCGCGGAGAGGGCCAGCACCCGGTCGGCGAGGGCCTGCACACTGCCGTCGGCGTAGTACGGCTTCATGGAACCGGAGTAGTCGACGACCAGGTAGACGGCGGCCCGGAGTCCGTCGAGTCCGTGTTTGGTGAGGGAGATCCCGGCGCTCCGGTAGGCGTCGACGAGGGCGGGCGCGGACTGCTCCACCTTGCTGAGACTGATCGCGGCCATCCGTGCTCCCCCAACTCCTCGTCAGAAGACAGAGGTTACTTGATCGCCGATATGCCACGGCGCCTGCCCAGTCGTCCGGTCGGGGACTGGCGGGCAGGCGCCGCGAGATGGGGGGTCTGGGGGTATCCCCCCAGATAACCCGCCCGCACGCCTTTGTACGGGACGTCTGTTGAGGCGTACCTCAGACCATCAGCGAGCGGTCCGTCGGGCGGATCGGGGCCGGGAGTTCGCTCGCTCCGGTCAGGAAGCGGTCGACGCCCTTGGCGGCCGAGCGGCCCTCCGCGATCGCCCAGACGATCAGGGACTGGCCGCGGCCCGCGTCGCCGGCGACGAAGACACCCGGCACATTGGTCTGGAAGTCGGTGTCGCGGGCGATGTTGCCGCGCTCGTCGAGGTCCAGGCCGAACTGCTCGACCAGGCCGTTGACCCGGTCGGTGCCCGTGAAGCCCATGGCCAGCGCCACCAGCTGGGCCGGGATCTTGCGCTCGGTGCCCGGCTTCGGGGTCAGCTTGCCGTCGATGAACTCCACCTCGGTGAGGTGCAGCCACTGGACGTTGCCGTCCTCGTCGCCCTCGAAGTGGGTGGTGGAGACGGAGTAGACCCGCTCACCGCCCTCCTCGTGCGCCGAGGTGACCTTGTAGAGCATCGGGAAGGTCGGCCACGGCTGGTGCGGCGCCCGGTCCTCGCCCGGCCTGGGCATGATCTCCAGCTGGGTGACCGAGGCCGCGCCCTGGCGGTGGGCGGTGCCCACACAGTCGGCGCCGGTGTCGCCACCGCCGATGACGACCACGTGCTTGCCCTCGGCCGAGATCGGGGAGGTGACGTAGTCGCCCTCCTGGACCTTGTTCGACAGGGGCAGGTACTCCATCGCCTGGTAGACGCCCTTGAGCTCCCGCCCGGGGACGGGGAGATCACGGGCGGTGGTGGCGCCGGCGGCGATGACGATCGCGTCGTACCGCTTCTTCAGGTCGGTCGCCTTGAGGTCGCGGCCGATCTCGATACCGGTACGGAAGCGGGTGCCCTCCGCGCGCATCTGCTCGATACGGCGGTTGATGTGCCGCTTCTCCATCTTGAACTCGGGGATGCCGTAGCGGAGCAGGCCGCCGACGCGGTCGGCGCGCTCGTAGACGGCGACCGTGTGGCCGGCCCGGGTGAGCTGCTGGGCGGCGGCCAGACCGGCCGGGCCCGAGCCGATCACGGCGACGGTCTTGCCGGACAGGCGCTCGGGAGCCTGCGGGGCGACGGTGCCCGCGTCCCACGCCTTGTCGATGATCGAGACCTCGACGTTCTTGATGGTGACGGCCGGCTGGTTGATGCCGAGCACACACGCCGACTCGCACGGGGCCGGGCACAGCCGCCCCGTGAACTCGGGGAAGTTGTTGGTCGCGTGCAGGCGCTCCGAGGCCGCCGTCCAGTCCTCGCGGTAGGCGAAGTCGTTCCACTCGGGGATCAGGTTCCCCAGCGGACAGCCGTTGTGACAGAACGGGATGCCGCAGTCCATGCACCGGCTGGCCTGCTTGCTGATGATCGGCAGCAGAGAGCCGGGGACGTAGACCTCGTTCCAGTCCCGGACGCGCTCGGTGACGGCACGGGTCGGGGCGACCTCACGGCCGTGGTTCAGGAAGCCCTTCGGGTCAGCCATTGATCGCCGCCTCCATCATCTTCTCGGTGATCTCGGTCTCGGAGAGACCCGCTCGCTCGGCGGCGTCCTTGGCGGCGAGCACTGCCTTGTACGTGCTGGGGATGATCTTGCTGAACCGCTGCACGGCCGTGTCCCAGTCGGCGAGCAGCTTCTCGGCGACCGTGGAGCCGGTGTCCTCGGCGTGGCGGCGCACCACGTCGTGCAGCCACTGCTTGTCCGCGTCGTCCAGGGCCTCGACGGCCTCCACGTTGCCGGCGTTGACGTTGTCGCGGTCCAGGTCGATGACGTACGCGATGCCACCGGACATACCGGCCGCGAAGTTACGGCCCGTCTCGCCCAGGACCACGGCGTGACCGCCGGTCATGTACTCGCAGCCGTGGTCGCCCACGCCCTCCGAGACCACCAGGGCACCGGAGTTGCGGACACAGAACCGCTCGCCGGTACGACCGCGCAGGAACAGCTCGCCGCCGGTCGCGCCGTACGCGATGGTGTTGCCCGCGATCGTGGAGAACTCGGCGAGGTGGTCGGCGTTCCGGTCGGGGCGCACGATGACCCGGCCGCCGGAGAGGCCCTTGCCGACGTAGTCGTTGGCGTCGCCCTCCAGGCGGAGCGTGACACCGCGCGGCAGGAAGGCGCCGAAGGACTGGCCGGCCGAGCCGGTGAAGGTGATGTCGATGGTGTCGTCGGGCAGACCCGCGCCACCGAACTTCTTCGTCACCTCGTGGCCGAGCATGGTGCCGACCGTGCGGTTGATGTTGCGCACCTTGACCTGGGCGCGCACCGGCTGGGCGTCGGTGGCGCTGGAGGCGGCCAGGGCGTCCGAGGCGAGCTTGATCAGCTCGTTGTCCAGGGCCTTCTCCAGGCCGTGCTCCTGGGGGACGGTCTGGTGCAGCGCCGCGCCCTCGGGCAGCTCGGGCACGTAGAAGAGCGGGGCCAGGTCCAGGCCCTGGGCCTTCCAGTGGTCGACGGCGCGGGTGACGTCGAGCGCCTCCGCGTGGCCGACGGCCTCCTCGATGGTGCGGAAGCCCAGCTCGGCGAGGATCTCGCGGACCTCCTCGGCGATGAACCGGAAGAAGTTCACGATGTACTCGGCCTTGCCGGTGAAGCGGTCGCGCAGCACCGGGTTCTGGGTGGCGACGCCGACCGGGCAGGTGTCGAGGTGGCAGACGCGCATCATGATGCAGCCGGAGACGACGAGCGGCGCGGTCGCGAAACCGAACTCCTCGGCGCCGAGCAGCGCGGCGATGACCACGTCACGGCCGGTCTTCAGCTGGCCGTCGGTCTGGACGACGATCCGGTCCCGCAGGCCGTTGAGCAGCAGCGTCTGCTGGGTCTCGGCGAGGCCGAGCTCCCAGGGGCCGCCCGCGTGCTTCAGCGAGGTGAGCGGCGAGGCACCCGTACCACCGTCGTGGCCGGAGATGAGCACCACGTCCGCGTGTGCCTTGGACACACCGGCCGCGACCGTGCCGACGCCGACCTCCGAGACCAGCTTGACGTGGATCCGCGCCTGCGGGTTCGCGTTCTTGAGGTCGTGGATCAGCTGGGCCAGGTCCTCGATGGAGTAGATGTCGTGGTGCGGCGGCGGGGAGATCAGGCCGACGCCCGGGGTGGAGTGCCGAGTCCTGGCGATCCACGGGTAGACCTTGTGGCCGGGCAGCTGGCCGCCCTCGCCGGGCTTGGCACCCTGGGCCATCTTGATCTGGATGTCGTCCGCGTTGACCAGGTACTCGGAGGTCACGCCGAACCGGCCGGACGCCACCTGCTTGACGGCGCTGCGCCGCGCCGGGTCGTAGAGACGGTCCGGGTCCTCGCCGCCCTCACCGGTGTTGGACTTGCCGCCCAGCTGGTTCATGGCGATGGCGAGGGTCTCGTGGGCCTCGCGCGAGATGGAGCCGTACGACATGGCGCCGGTGGAGAAGCGCTTGACGATCTCGGAGACGGGCTCGACCTCGTCGATGGAGATCGGCTGCCTGTCGGACTTGAAGCCGAACAGGCCGCGGAGCGTCATCAGGCGCTCGGACTGCTCGTTCACCCGGTCCGTGTACTTCTTGAAGATGTCGTAGCGGTTGGCGCGCGTCGAGTGCTGGAGGCGGAAGACCGTCTCCGGGTCGAACAGGTGCGGCTCACCCTCGCGGCGCCACTGGTACTCGCCGCCTATGTCGAGGGCGCGGTGGGCCGGCGCGATGCCGGAGGCCGGGTAGGCCTTGGCGTGGCGGGCGGCGACCTCCTGGGCGATGACGTCGATGCCGACGCCGCCGATCTTGGAGGCGGTGCCGTTGAAGTACTTGTCGACGAAGCCCGCTTCGAGACCGACGGCTTCGAAGACCTGGGCGCCGCGGTAGGAGGCGACCGTCGAGATGCCCATCTTGGACATGACCTTCAGGACGCCCTTGCCGAGGGCGTAGATCAGGTTGCGGATGGCCTGCTCGGACTCCATGCCCGGCAGGAAGGTGCCCGCGCGGGTCAGGTCCTCGACGGACTCCATGGCCAGGTACGGGTTGACCGCGGCGGCGCCGAAGCCGATCAGCAGGGCGACGTGGTGGACCTCGCGGACGTCGCCGGCCTCGACCAGCAGGCCCACCTGGGTGCGCTGCTTGGTGCGGATGAGCTGGTGGTGGACGGCCGCGGTGAGCAGCAGCGACGGGATCGGCGCGTGCTCGGCGTCCGAGTGCCGGTCCGACAGGACGATCAGGCGGGCGCCGTTCTCGATGGCCGCGTCGGCCTCGGCGCAGATCTCGTCGATCCGCGCGGCGAGGGCGTCACCGCCGCCGGAGACCCGGTACAGGCCGGACAGGGTCGCGGCCTTGAAGCCGGGCATGTCGCCGTCGGCGTTGATGTGGATGAGCTTGGCCAGCTCGTCGTTGTCGATCACCGGGAACGGCAGCAGGACGGAGCGGCAGGACGCGGCGGTCGGCTCCAGCAGGTTGCCGGACGGGCCGAGCGAGGAGCGCAGGGAGGTGACCAGCTCCTCGCGGATCGCGTCCAGCGGCGGGTTGGTGACCTGCGCGAACAGCTGGGTGAAGTAGTCGAACAGCAGCCGCGGGCGCTCGCTCAGCGCCGCGATCGGCGAGTCGGTGCCCATGGAACCGATCGGCTCGGCGCCGGCCTTGGCCATCGGCGCGAGGAGGACGCGCAGCTCCTCCTCGGTGTAGCCGAAGGTCTGCTGGCGGCGGGTGACCGAGGCATGGGTGTGCACGATGTGCTCGCGCTCGGGCAGGTCGCCCAGCTCGATCTCGCCGGCCTCGATCCACTCCGCGTACGGCTGCTCGGCGGCGAGGGTCGCCTTGATCTCGTCGTCCTCGATGATGCGGTGCTCGACGGTGTCGACGAGGAACATCCGGCCGGGCTGCAGCCGGCCCTTGCGGACGACCTTGGCGGGGTCGATGTCGAGGACGCCGACCTCGGAGCCGAGGACGACCAGGCCGTCGTCGGTGACCCAGTACCGGCCGGGGCGCAGACCGTTGCGGTCGAGAACGGCGCCGACCTGGGAACCGTCGGTGAAGGTGACACAGGCCGGGCCGTCCCAGGGCTCCATCATCGTGGAGTGGAACTGGTAGAAGGCGCGCCGGGCCGGGTCCATGGAGTCGTGGTTCTCCCACGCCTCCGGGATCATCATCAGCACGGAGTGCGGCAGCGAACGGCCGCCGAGGTGCAGGAGTTCCAGCACCTCGTCGAAGGACGCCGAGTCGGAGGCGTCGGGCGTGCAGATCGGGAAGACGCGGTCCAGCTTCTCCTGCGGGCCGAACAGGTCGGACAGGAGCTGGGACTCGCGGGCGACCATCCAGTTGCGGTTGCCCTTGACGGTGTTGATCTCACCGTTGTGGGCGACGAACCGGTACGGGTGCGCCAGCGGCCACGACGGGAAGGTGTTCGTGGAGAACCGGGAGTGCACGAGCGCGATCGCGGACGCGAAGCGGCGGTCGGACAGGTCCGGGAAGAAGGGCTCCAGCTGGCCGGTGGTCAGCATGCCCTTGTAGACGATGGTCCGGGCGGACAGCGAGGGGAAGTAGATGCCCACCTCGCGCTCGGCGCGCTTGCGCAGCACGAAGGCCCGGCGGTCCAGCGCGATGCCCTCGCTGGCGCTGTCGGTCACGAAGATCTGCCGGAAGACCGGCATCGTGGAGCGGGCGGTGGCGCCGAGCAGCTCCGGGGCGACCGGAACCTCGCGCCAGCCGAGGACGGTGAGGCCCTCCTCGCCCGCGATCGTCTCAATCTTCGAGACGGCGTCCTGGATGCCGTCCTCGGGCAGGAAGGCGATGCCGACGGCGTACGAGCCGGCCGGCGGCAGTTCGAATCCGGCCACCTCGCGGAGGAAGGCGTCGGGCACCTGGGAGAGGAGGCCCGCGCCGTCACCGGAGTCGGGCTCGGAGCCGGTCGCGCCGCGGTGCTCCAGGTTGCGCAGAACCGTGAGTGCCTGCTCGACCAGCGTGTGGCTCGCCTCGCCGGTGAGGGTGGCCACAAAGCCGACGCCGCAGGCGTCGTGCTCGTTGCGGGGGTCGTACATACCCTGCGCAGCAGGGCGAGCATCCATGAACGACCAGTTCTGGCCATTCGTGGAGTGCTGGGACGGCTGGCGCGGCGTACGCATCGGCTCTCCCGTCGTCGTCAGTGGCGTATAGCAGGTGCCGAGGGACGACGCTGGCCCTCTGCGTTTATTGTTGCGAAATTTCACGCAGGTTACATGATGGAGCGGTTCTCGGGAACTGGATACACCGTTCCAACATGCGGACGCCGCAGGGGTTTACGGCGCGGTACCGCTCAGGCGGTGAAGGTGGTGGGGGACCGATCCGGACAGATCCGTGTCCATTGGTCCGCGGGGGGGGCGGGGTGAGCGTCGTCGTCACCCCACAGATGCACGTCAGGCGTCCTTGCCTGCGGTGCTTACGGCTCATGCCCAGTGGTTAAGCGCTCGAAACCAGCGGGTAACGGGTACTTATGCGGTCCAACGCATAAGTACCAATCGACCTATCCTACGGCGGTTCCGAACAGGCTGCCCAGGGCGTACGTCACACCGGCCGCGGCGCCACCCAGTGCGAGCTGCCGCAGACCGCTGAACCACCAGCTCCGTGCGGTGACCTTGGCCACCACGGCACCGCAGCCGAACAGCCCGACGAGCGCCAGCAGCAGGGCCGGCCAGAGCGCGGCGGCGCCGAGCAGATACGGCAGCACGGGCAGCAGCGCGCCCAGCGCGAACGAACCGAAGGACGACACGGCGGCGACGAGCGGCGAGGGCAGGTCACCGGGGTCGATGCCGAGCTCCTCGCGGGCGTGTATCTCCAGGGCCTGCTCCGGGTCGGCGGACAGCTGCCGGGCGACCTCCCGCGCGAGCGACGCCTCGACCCCTCTGGCCTCGTACAGCGCGGCAAGCTCGGCTTCCTCGTCCTGCGGGTACTTGCGCAGCTCCCTCCGCTCCACGTCCAGCTCGGCCTCGACGAGCTCGCGCTGCGAGGCGACGGAGGTGTACTCGCCGGCCGCCATGGAGAAGGCGCCGGCGGCGAGCCCCGCGAGCCCGGTGATGACGATGGTCTGATGACTGACCGCCCCGCCGGCGACGCCGGTGATCAGGGCGAGGTTGGAGACGAGCCCGTCCATGGCACCGAAGACGGCGGGCCGCAGCCACCCTCCGTTCACATCACGGTGGGTGTGGTTGTCGCGGTGCGCCTCGTGCAGCGTGGCCTGAGTGTCGATGACGGCCATGTGGGTCCCCCAGAAGGTCTCGGACGAGCCTCGAATAAGCTGAGGCAAAGCTAAGTTTGGACGAGTTCTATCTTTTGACAACATGGACACTACGCCTCACCATTCCTCACCACCAGCAAGGAAAGGCTCGGCTAACCTGCGGCTTTACCCTTCTCCGCTCACTTGTGCTAAGTAGTGCACAGATGTCGACCGGGTGATGTGGAGGCCTTTCAGGCTGCGGTCAACCGCCGTTGGTGGGACACATCCGCAAACGGTTCCGCGCCCCGGCGCGAGACCCCTCCCGGAGAGGCCCGCCCATGTCATCGATCGTCTGCACCCCGCCGCTCCCCGCCCCCGACGAGCGCGCCTCCCAGCTGCACGACCGGGCACGGGGTGCGCTGCTGGGCCTGGCCGTGGGCGACGCGCTCGGGGCGCCGGCGGAGAACATGAAGCCCTCCGAGATCCGCGCCCGCTGGGGCCGCATCACGGGCTACGTGAGCGACACCCCCTCGGGGACGGACGACACCGAGTACGCGATCTTCTCCGGCCTCCTCCTCGCCCGCCACGGCTCGGCCCTCACACCCGCCCATGTCGAGGCGGCCTGGCACGAGTGGATCGCCGACCGCGCCGAGGGCCCCTTCAGGGGCGCCGGATTCAGCGAGCGCGGCACCCTGGAGAACCTCCGCCGGGGCCTCGCCGCCCCCATCTCCGCCCAGCACCGGCACGCCTGGAGCGACGGCCTGGCCATGCGCGCGGCGCCCTTCGGCGTCTTCGCGGCCGGCCGGCCCGCCGAGGCGGCCCGCCTGGTGGCGATCGACGGTGCGGTGAGCCACGAGGGCGAGGGCATCTACGGCGGCCAGGCGGTGGCGGCGGGCGTGGCGGCGGCGATGGCGGGAGCGCCTCCGACGGCGGTGGTGGCGGCCGCGCTGGCGGTGGTGCCGGACGACTCGTGGACGGCGCGTTCCCTGCGCCGGGCGGTCGCGGTGGCCCACCGGGGTGAGCGGGCGGTCCGCTCGGCGGTCGTCATCGGCGGATACCCGTGGACCGACCTGGCCCCGGAGGCGGTGGCCCTGGCCTTCGGGGCGTACGCGGCGGCGGACGGCGACTTCCGGGACGCGGTGCTGACGGCCGTCAACATGGGGCGCGACGCGGACACGACGGCCGCGGTGGCCGGCGCGCTGGCGGGGGCGACGCGGGGAGAGGGGGCGATCCCGGCGGAGTGGGCGGCGGCGATCGGACCGGCGCGCGGGAGCTGCCTGCCGTCGATGGCCGGGCAGCATGTGCTGGAGGTGGCCGAACTGCTGACGGGGGCGGCGACACGGGCGGCGACACGGACCGGGCCGCAATCTTCGACGCCGGCCCCTCTGCCGGCCGAGCGACTCTCCGCCCCGGCCCCTCTGCCGGCCGAGCGACTCTCCGCCCCGGCCGCCCTGCCGACCGAGCCGCAACCCTCGACGCCGGCCCCTCTGCCGACCGAGCCGCAACCCTCGACGCCGGCCCTTCTGCCGACCGAGCCCCGCCCCACGACGCCAGCCCCTCTGCCGACCGAGTCGAGTGGTGGGCGGGCGAGGGGGCGGAGCCCTCTTGGCGTCAGTTGCAGCGAGGTCCAGCGGTGAACCGGCGTCGTGTCGAGGGCCTCCTGCTCGGCCTTGCCGCAGGCGACGCCGCCGGCTGGCCCGCCGCCCGGCACCGCGCCGCCCGTATGCCGGAGTGGACCCGCCGTCTCACCCGCGAACTGGACACCTTCGCCGAGCAGAACGCGACCACCACCCTCCCCGTCCCCATCGCCCTCAACCAGCCCCCCGAGCCACTCTGCCTGGGCCCGTCCGACGACGCCGAGTGGGCGGCCTTCGCCGCGGAAGCCGTCCTGCGCGCCGGCGACGACACCGCCCTCGCCGACCTCAGCCGTGAGCTCCGTACCCGCGCCGCCATCGACCTCACCTGGACCGCCGTCGCCTCCGAGGTCGCCGCCGCGGCGGAACGCGCCCCCGAGATCGAGTCGGCCGTCCTCCCCCTGCGAGCCCGTATCTCCGTCCGCGCCGGCCTCGGCAACCTCGCCACCGGCCTGCGCCCGCCCGCCACCGGCCACGACAACCCGCACTACTTCGACGACGCCGCCTGCGTCCGCGCCTGCGCACTCGCCGTCGCCCACCCCGGCGACCCCCAACGCGCCGCCGACCTCGCCGAGTTCGACGCCCGCTACACCCAGGACGGCGACGGAGTGCACGGCGCCCGTGCCATGGCGGCGGCCCTCGCGCTCGCCCTCGTCGGCGCCGAGGTGGAGACCTGCGTCGCCGCCGCGCTCGCCGAACTCCCCGAGGCCACCGAGATCGGCCGCAACGCCCGCCACGCCCTGGCCCTCACCGGCCCAGCGGACACGGCATTCGCCCTCGTCCCCCTTCTCGAACACCAAATCGTCGACCATGTCTACAGCTACGGCATCGCCGCCGCCGAAACCGTCCCGGTGGCCCTCGCCCTCGCCACCGCCGCGCGCGGCCGGATCGCCGAGGCCGTCCCCGCCGCCGCCTGTCTCTCCCGGGTCGCCGACTCGGCCCCCGCTCTGGCCGGCGCCCTCACCGGCGCCCTCGGCGGCGGCGACTCGATCCCGCCGCCCTGGCGGGACGCCTGCCGCACCCTCTCCGGCTGCGCCCTCCCCCGCCTCACCGGCACCGACCTGGTGGAACTCGCCGAACTTCTGGAAGCCACACAACCGGCCCATCCAGGTGGATGATTCGGTGCATGACGCCCAAAAGACAAGAAAACGCCGGAGCTTCGCTGGACGAACGGATCACCGGAGCCCTCGTCGGGGCCGCCGTCGGCGACGCCCTCGGCGGCCCGGTCGAGGGCTACTCCCCCGACCAGATCCTCGAACGCCACGGCGGCCGCGTCCACGGCATCGTCGGCCCCTGGAACGGCGACGCCTGGCGCACCGCCCGCCCCATCGCCCCGTACCACAAGGGTGATGGACACATCACCGACGACACCTTGATGACCCACGCGCTGGTACGGGTGTACGACCGCGTCCGCGACCACCTCAGCGCGTACGCGATCGCCGACCATCTGGTCCCCGACCTGATGACCACCCCCCGCTGGATCCCGGAGCTGGAGGCGGAAGCCCTCCTGCTCCACCGTGTCTTCCTCGCCGAGAAGTGGCTGGCGACCCGTCTCCACTACGGCCATGTCGACCCCCGCGAGGCCGGCGCCGGCAACATCGTCAACTGCGGCGCGGCCATGTACATGGCCCCGGTCGGCCTGGTCAACGCGGCGAACCCGCGTGCCGCGTACGCCGAGGCCCTGGACATCGCGGGCGCCCACCAGTCGTCGTACGGCCGGGAGGCGGCGGGCGTCTTCGCGGCGGCGGTGGCGGCGGCGGCCGCGCCGGGGGCGACACCGGACTCCGTCGTCACCGTGTGCCTGTCCCTGGCGAAGGACGGCACGCGAACCGCGATCGAAGCGGTCTGTGAAGTGGCCGCACACCACACCGACTTCGAATCGGCTCTCACCCCCCTCCGTGACGCGATCACCCCCTACGACACGGTCGGCCCCGACTACCGCGCCCCCTCCCTCGGCGCCCGCCGCCCCTCCCGCCTCCACGCCATCGAGGAACTCCCCGTTGCGCTCGGCATGTTGCTGGTGGCCGACGGTGACTACCGCCAGGCCGTCCTCGGTTCCGTCAACTACGGCCGGGACTGCGACTCGATCGCCACGATGGCGGGCGCGATCGCCGGTGCGATGGGCTCCGCCGTGCCGGAGGAGTGGTCGAAGCGGGTCGCCGAGGCGAGCCGCCTCGACCTCTGGGAGCCGCCCCGCACGCTGACCGCCGTGACCAGGGAGATCTTCACCCGCGACACGGCCCTGCGGCGCGCCCACGAGCAATCCTTCGCTCGCCTCGGGGGCGCGGGATGCTCCGCCTGACCTGGGTCCAGCCGGAAGATCTGCTGGGCCACGAGATCCGCCAGGCCCGGCAGGACGGCCGGGAGCCCGGCGCCGTCGAGGCCCGCTGGCGGGCGGCGGGCGGTGCGGAGGCGCCGAGCCGGGCGGGCGCGTCGCCGGACCGGGCGTCGCGTTATCTGCGCCGGCTGGCGGAGGACCTGCTGGACGAACTCGCGGACCTGCCGAGCCGGTTGAACGAGCCGACGGATCTGGACGAGATCAAGGCGCTGTGTCCCGAGTGGCCGAACGCGCCGCGGGGAGGGCGGTGCGGACCGTCATACGAGTGCGGGCACGATGTGGCCGATCGCGCAGTTCCCCGCGGCCCTGACGGGGCACGTCCCCTGCCCCCACCCACCCGCGCCTACGAAGCCGCCTGGCTCGGCCGGGCCACAGGTTGCCTCCTCGGCAAACCCGTCGAGAAACTCCCCCTCCACGCCATCCGCGAACTCGCCCGTGCCGCAGGCAACTGGCCCCTGAACCACTACTTCACGGCCCGCGGCGTCCCCGCCGCCCTCCTCTGCGCCCACCCCTGGAACCGCCGCTCCGCCGCCACCTCCCTCGTCGAGAACATCGACGGCATGCCCGAGGACGACGATCTCAACTACCCCCTCCTCAACGTCCTCCTGCTCCAACGCCACACCAGAGGCTTCACGACCGGCGACGTAGCCGCCCTCTGGCTGGACGAACTCCCCGCCGGCCGCACCTTCACCGCCGAGCGCGTCGCCTACCGCAACCTCCTCTCCGGCGTCGAACCCCCGCACACCGCCCGCCACCGCAACCCCTTCCGCGAGTGGATCGGCGCCCTGATCCGCGCCGACGTGCACGGCTGGACCAACCCCGGCGACCCAGCCGCCGCGGCCGAACAGGCCCATCGCGACGCCACCCTCACCCACACGGCCAACGGCGTCTACGCGGCGATGTTCACGGCGGCCACCATCGCCACCGCCGCCACCGGAACCCACGACATCCACGCCTGCCTGCACACCGGCAGCACCGTCGTCCCGCCCAGCTCCCGGCTCGCACACGCCATCGACCACGCGATCCGACTCGCCGGCACCCACGACGACTTCGACACCGTCGTCGACGAACTCCACGCCATCCACTCCGCCACCCACCACTGGGTGCACGCCATCCCCAACACCGCCCTGATCGCCGCCGCCCTCACCCACGCCAACGGCGACTTCACCGGCTCCGTCTCCCGCGCGGTGAGCGGCGGTTGGGACACCGACTCCAACGGAGCGACCGCCGGCTCCGTCGCCGGGCTGCTCGCCGGCGACCCCGACGCCCTCCCCGACCGCTGGACTACCCCGCTCAAGAACCGACTCGCCACCTCCGTCGCCGGCTTCGACGGCACCGGCTTCGACACCCTCGCCCACCTCACCCGTCTGGAGGCGACCCGCCCATGACCCATATCGCCGTACTCGGCAGCACCAACATGGACCTCGTCGCGTACGTCGAGAAGGCCCCGCAACTCGGCGAGACCGTGACGGGACGGGAGTTCCGTACGGTCCCCGGCGGCAAGGGCGCCAACCAGGCGATCGCCGCCGCCCGCGCCGGCGCCACCGTCTCAATGATCGGCGCGGTCGGCCACGACGCCTACGGCGCCCGGATGCGGGACGCCCTCGAACACTCCGGCGTGGACACCGACTCGCTCCGCACGATCGAAGGCCCCTCCGGCACCGCGCACATCGTCGTGGACGACGAGGGCGGCAACGCGATCGTCGTGATGCCCGGCGCGAACGGCACCGTCGACCATCTCGCCCCCGGCGACGAGGGCGTCATCGCCTCCGCCGACACCCTGCTCCTCCAACTGGAGATCCCGCTGCCCGCCGTCGTCGCCGGTGCGCAGGCCGCCCGCCGGCACGGCGTCCGGACCATCCTCACCCCGTCCCCCGCCCGCCCCCTCCCGTCCGAACTCCTCGACAACATCGACCTGTTGGTGCTCAACGAGCGCGAGGCCGCCGCCCTCACCGACCGCACCGACCCGCGCGACGCGGCCACCGCCCTGCTCAGCCTGGTACCGCAGGTCGTCGTCACCCTGGGCGCGGCCGGCAGCCTCTATCTCACCCGTGACGCCGCGCCCCTCGTCATCCCGGCGCCCCGGGTGACCGCCGTCGACTCCACAGGCGCGGGCGACACCTTCGTCGGCGCCCTCGCGGTCGCCCTCGCCGAGGAGAAGCCGGTCCGCGACGCCCTGTCCTGGGCGGCCGCCGCGGCCGCGCTCGCCGTGCAGCGGGAGGGCGCGTCGACATCCATGCCGTACCGTCCAGAAATCGAGGCCCAGTACACCGCATGAGTACGACAACACAGCCCCAGCCCCTCGCCGGCCTGCGCGTCCTCGACCTCGCCACCCTCTTCGCCGGCCCCCTCGCCGCCACCCTGCTCGGTGACTTCGGCGCCGAGGTCATCAAGGTCGAGCATCCGGCCAAGCCCGACCCCTCCCGGGGGCACGGCCCGGCCAAACAGGGCGTCGGCCTGTGGTGGAAGCTCCTCGGCCGCAACAAGCGCGCCATCACCCTCAACCTGTCCAAGCCCGGTGGCCGCGCCACCCTGCTCCGGCTCGCCGCCACCGCCGACGTGATCATCGAGAACTTCCGTCCCGGCACCCTGGAGAAGTGGGACCTCGGCTGGGTGGAACTCTCCGCCGCCAACCCCCGGCTGATCCTGACCAGGGTCACCGCCTTCGGCCAGTTCGGCCCGTACGCCCACCGCCCGGGCTTCGGCACGCTCGCCGAGGCGATGAGCGGGTTCGCCGCGATCACCGGCGAACCGGACGCCCCGCCCACGCTGCCCCCGTTCGGGCTCGCCGACTCGATCGCGGCACTGGCGACCGCGTACGCCGTGATGACCGCGCTCGCCGCCCGGGACCGCACCGGCGAGGGCCAGGTCGTCGACATGGCGATCATCGAACCGATCCTCACCGTACTCGGCCCCCAGCCCACCTGGTACGACCAGCTCGGCTACGTCCAGAAGCGCACCGGCAACCGCTCCGCCAACAACGCCCCGCGCAACACCTACCGCACGGCGGACGGGACCTGGGTCGCCGTCTCCACCTCGGCCCAGTCGATCGCGGAACGCGTACTGCGGCTGGTCGGGCGCCCGGAGCTGATCGACGAGCCGTGGTTCGCGACCGGCGCCGACCGGGCCGCGCACTCCGACGTCCTCGACGCGGCCGTCGGCGACTGGATCGCCACCCGCTCCCGCGCCGAGGTGCTGGCCGAGTTCGAGAAGGCGGAGGCGGCGGTGGCCCCCATCCAGGACGTCCGGGACGTGATGGACGACCCGCAGTACCTGGCGCTGGACACGATCACCACCGTCCCCGACCCCGAACTGGGGCCGCTGCGCATGCAGAACGTCCTCTTCCGGCTCTCCTCCACGCCCGGCGCGATCCGCTGGACCGGGCGTCCGCACGGCGCCGACACGGACGAGGTCCTCACCGAACTGGGCCTGACCCCGGACCAGCTGCTGGCCTTGCGCGAGGAGGGCGCCGTATGACCCCCGCACCCTTCCCGCTGACCTGGCTGTACGTCCCAGGAGACCGGCCGCATGTCGTCGCCAAGGCGCTGGCCTCGGGCGCGGACGTGGTGGTGATCGACCTGGAGGACGCCGTCGCCCCCGACCGCAAGGACTACGCCCGCGCCGCCACCGCCGACCTGCTCACCCACCCCCAGCCGGTCCCGGTCCACGTCCGGACCAACAGTCTGGACACCCCCTGGGCCGAGACCGACCTCCAGGCCCTGCTCGGTCTTCCCGGCCTCGCCGGCCTGCGCATCCCCAAGGTGACCGGCCCCGGCGACATCCACCACGTCGCGGCCCGGACCACCACCCTCCCCCTCTACGCCCTCCTCGAATCGGCCCTCGGCATCGAACACGCCTACGCCATCGCCACCGCCGACCCCGCCCTGTGGGGTATCTCGCTCGGGGAGGCGGATCTGCAGGCTGACCTGGGTGTACGCGACGACACCGGCCTCGACTGGCCCCGTTCCCGGATCGTGGTCGCCGCCCGTGCCGCGGGCCTCGCCCCACCGCCCCAGTCGGTGCACCCCGACACCCGTGACCTCAAGGGCCTGGCCGCCTCCTGCGCCCATGGCCGCGCCCTGGGCTTCCTGGGCCGCGCCGCCATCCATCCCCGCCAGCTCCCGATCATCGCACGGGCCTACCTCCCCACGGAGGCCGAACTGGAACAGGCCGAGAAGATCGTCAAGGCGGCCACCATGGAACAGGGCGCCCAGGCCCTCCCGGACGGCAGCTTCATCGACGCGGCGGTGGTAGCAGCGGCCCGCAGAACCCTCTCCCTGGTGAACCGCCGCTGATTTCCTTCCGGCCGACGAGCTCCTTCCACCGCACGAAGAGGGCGCCCGATTTGGTCCCGGGCGCCCTCTTCGTCGTATCGCGCAGGTCAGCTCTTCTTGGTCCCCGACCCGGCCTCGTGCTCGGCCTCGGCCTCGTGCTCGGCCGGCCTTTCGGATGCCTCGGCCTCGGGAGCCTCCTCGGCTTCGGAACCCTCAGCAGCCTCAGCCGTACCGTCGGCCTCAGTGTCCCCGTCGGCCTCACCGTCGGAGACGCCCGGCTCGACGACCGGCTCCCGGCCCGGCCGCTTCTTCGCGGACAGCGCGATGTACACCACCGCGAGCAGGAACACGACCATCGCGGTCCAGTCGTTGAGCCGCAGGCCGAGAATGTGGTGGGCGTCGTCGACGCGCATGTACTCGATCCAGCCGCGGCCCACGCAGTACGCGGCGACGTACAGCGCGAACGCCCGCCCGTGCCCCAGCTTGAAGCGGCGGTCGGCCCAGATGACGAGGAAGCCGACGCCGATGCACCACAGCGACTCGTACAGGAACGTCGGGTGGTAGTAGCCGGGGACCCGGCCTCCCTCGGAGGAGGTGATGTGCAGGGCCCACGGCAGATGCGTCTCGCGGCCGTACAGCTCCTGGTTGAACCAGTTGCCCCAGCGGCCGATCGCCTGGGCGAAGGCGATGCCGGGGGCGATGGCGTCGGCGTAGGCCGGCAGCGGGATGCCCCGGCGCCGGCAGCCGATCCACGCGCCCAGCGCACCGAGCGCGATAGCGCCCCAGATACCGAGCCCGCCCTGCCACACCTTGAACGCGTCGACCCAGTTACGGCCCTCGCTGAAGTACAGCTGGTAGTCCGTGATCACGTGGTAGAGACGTCCGCCGACCAGGCCGAACGGTACGGCCCAGACCGCGATGTCGGCCACAGTGCCGGACCGCCCGCCCCGGGCGATCCAGCGCTTGTTTCCGAGCCAGACGGCTACGAAGACACCGATGATGATGCAGAGGGCGTAGCCACGCAGCGGAATGGGACCGAGATGGATCACTCCGCGCGAAGGGCTGGGAATGTAGGCAAGTGTTTCCATGGCAGGGTCGACGCTACCGTGCCGGACCGGGCCGACGGCAACTGGCCCGGCTACGGCTCCATAACAGGGGCGGGAGAAATTCTTGTCCCGCTCACCCCTTGTTGGCGTCCTCCACGAGCTGCTTCAGCTTGGCCGGGGTCATGGTCTGGTCCTGGTAGATGTTCTTGCCGTCGAGCAGGACGGTCGGGGTGCCGCCGAACTTGCCCGCCTGGAAGGCCTGGTTGGACTTCGCCACCCAGGCGTCGTGCGTGCCGTCGTTGACACACTTCTGGAACGCCGGCGTGTCCAGCCCGTCGACCTTGCCGGCCAGCTCGATCAGCTTGGCGTTGTTCGCGAAGGCGTCGTCGGTTTCCTTGGGCTGGTTCTCGTACAGCACGTCGTGGTAGTCGCGGAACTTGCCCGCGTCCTGGGCGCAGGCCGCCGCGTTGGCCGCGTGCCGGGAGCCGCTGCCGCCGAGGTTGCCGTCGATCAGTGTGGCCAGGTGGTACTCGATCCTGAGCTTGCCGGAGTCGGTCAGCTCGTGGAGCGTGGAGCGGTACGCCGTCTCGAAGGCCTGGCAGGCCGGACAGCGGAAGTCCTCCCAGACGGTGAGCGTCGCCTTGGCGCCGTCCTTGCCGACCGGGATCGCGAGGCTGTCCTTGCCCTGCGCGCCCGAGGGCGCCACGACCGGGCCCGAGCTCTGGCTGCCCTTGTCCTTGCCCGCGTTCGCGGCGATCACGCCGATCACCGCCGCCAGGCCCAGGACACAGACGACGCTCGCGCCCACGATCAGCGTGCGCCTTCGCTTCTCCGCGGCCTTCTGCTTCTCGCGTTCGGCCGCGAGCCGCTCGCGGGCTGTCCGCTTTCCGTCACGATTCTTCTCGCTCACACCCCCAGAACGAACCGGGGAGGCGCACCGCGCCTCCCCGGTCCCAGGTCCACCCGTTCGGGTGACCGAATGTTCCGCGGTGTTCCGTTACGCCTGTCGGCGTACGCCCTTCGCCAGCTCACCGGCGAGTTCCCGGACGGCCGCCACGCCGGCCGCGTCGTCCGGCGCGTCCAGCATCCGCTTCACGAAGGCCGAGCCGACGATCACGCCGTCTGCGAAGCCGGCGACCTCGGCGGCCTGGGCCGCGTCGGAGACACCGAGGCCGACGCAGACGGGCAGCTCGGTGCCGGTGGCCCGGGTGCGTTCCACCAGGTCCTGGGCCTGCGCGCCGACCGACGCACGGGTACCGGTGACGCCCATCAGGGAGGCCGCGTAGACGAAGCCGCTGCCGGCCGCCGTGATCTGCGCGAGCCGCTCGTCCTTGCTGCTCGGCGCCACGACGAAGATCGTCGCGAGGCCGTGCTTCTCGGCGTGCTCCCTCCACAGGGCCGACTCCTGGACGGGCAGGTCGGGCAGGATGCAGCCCGCGCCGCCGGCCTCGGCCAGCTCGGCGGTGAAGCGCTCGACGCGGTAGCGGTCGATGGGGTTCCAGTACGTCATGACGAGGATCGGCTTGCCGGTGGCCGTGTAGGCCTCCTTGACCGTGTGCATGACGTCCGCGATCTTGACGCCGCCGCGCAGGGCGATGTCATCGGCGGTCTGGATGACGGGCCCGTCGAGGACCGGGTCGCTGTGCGGCAGCCCGACCTCGATGATGTCCGCGCCGCCGTCCAGGACGGCCTTGATGGCCTCGATGCCGCCGGCCACGGTCGGGAACCCGGCCGGAAGGTAGGCGATCAGAGCCGCACGTCCCTCGGCCTTGGCACCGGCGAGGGTGTCGGACAGCAACTCAAGGTTCCCGCTCACTTCGCGTCCCCTTCGATCTCGGCGGTGTCGGTGGCGTCGGCGGCGACCTCGGCGTCGGTGTCGTACAGCCCGAAGTAGCGCGCGGCGGTGTCCATGTCCTTGTCGCCGCGGCCGGACAGGTTGACGACGATCAGCCCGTCCTTGCCTAGCTCCTTGCCGACCTCCAGGGCGCCGGCGAGGGCGTGCGCGCTCTCGATGGCCGGGATGATGCCCTCTGTGCGGGACAGCAGGCGCAGGGACTGCATGGCCGCGTCGTCGGTGACCGCGCGGTACTCACCGCGGCCGGAGTCCTTGAGGTAGGAGTGCTCCGGGCCGATGCCGGGGTAGTCCAGACCGGCCGAGATCGAGTACGGCTCGGTGATCTGGCCCTCGTCGTCCTGGAGGACGTAGGACCGGGAACCGTGCAGGATGCCCGGCTCGCCGGCGGTGAGAGTGGCAGCGTGCTCGCCGGTCTCGATGCCGTGCCCCGCCGGCTCGCAGCCGATGAGGCGGACGCCCTCGTCGGGGATGAAGGCGTGGAAGAGGCCGATGGCGTTGGAGCCGCCGCCGACGCAGGCGATCGCCGCGTCGGGGAGCCGGCCGGCCCGCTCCAGGAGCTGGCGGCGGGCCTCGACGCCGATGACCCGGTGGAAGTCGCGGACCATGGCCGGAAAGGGGTGCGGGCCGGCCACCGTACCGAAGAGGTAGTGGGTGTGGTCGACGTTCGCCACCCAGTCGCGGAACGCCTCGTTGATGGCGTCCTTCAGAGTGCGGCTGCCGGACTTCACTGCGATGACCTCGGCGCCGAGCATGCGCATCCGGGCCACGTTGAGCGCCTGGCGCCTGGTGTCGATCTCGCCCATGTAGATGGTGCAGTCGAGACCGAACAGGGCGCAGGCGGTGGCCGTCGCGACGCCGTGCTGGCCGGCGCCGGTCTCCGCGATCACCCGGGTCTTGCCCATGCGCTTGGTGAGCAGGGCCTGGCCGAGCACGTTGTTGATCTTGTGAGAGCCGGTGTGGTTGAGGTCCTCGCGCTTGAGGAAGATCCGGGCGCCGCCCGCGTGTTCCGCGAAGCGGGGGACCTCGGTGAGGGAGCTGGGGCGGCCGGTGTAGTTGACCATCAGGTCGTCGAGTTCCCGGGCGAACTCGGGGTCGTGCTTGGCCTTGTCGTACTCGACGGCGACCTCGTCCACGGCGGCGACGAGTGCCTCGGGGATGAACTTGCCGCCGAAGGCGCCGAAGTAGCCTTCGGCGCTCGGGACTTGACCGGTGGGATCAGGGAAGAAGTAGTCGCTGGGCATGCGGAAACCTCACGGTGAGTGCGTGGATAGACACTATTCGCCGTGGGGCGTGGGGTTGTCAGTCGGCTGCGAGCCCGTCGTGGCTGGTCGCGCCCACGCGACGGAGTCGCATATTCAGATACAGCCCCGCGCCCTACAGGCCGGCCGCTGCCATCGCATGCCGTTCACTTGCCCCGGCTCGTCACCGATGACATACCGCACGCGGCGGCCGTGGACGCGCCGCGCCGGGGCTCGGCAGCCCCTCGGGCGGCAGCCGCGCGCGAGGCGGGCATACCGGTCCACGGTCGTCACGGTGAGAGTCATCGGTTCAACCCTACCGGGCGATCAGGGGCGGCCGTGGCGCAGTGCCGGGTGTTCGCCCGCCGCCACCAGGTCGGCCACCGCCGACTTGGGGTCGCGGCCCGTCACCAGGGACTCGCCGACCAGGACCGCGTCGGCGCCCGCGTTGGCGTACGCGATCAGGTCGTGCGGGCCGCGGACGCCGGACTCGGCGACCTTGACGACGGTGTCGGGGATCTCCGGGGCGATCCGCTCGAAGGTGGAGCGGTCGACCTCCAGGGTCTTCAGGTTGCGCGCGTTGACGCCGATCACCTTGGCGCCGGCGTCCACCGCGCGCTCGGCCTCGTCCTCGTCGTGGACCTCCACGATCGGGGTGAGGCCGATGGAGACCGCGCGTTCGATCAGCGACTCCAGGGCCGGCTGGTCGAGGGCGGCGACGATCAGCAGCGCGAGGTCGGCGCCGTACGCCCGGGCCTCCCACAGCTGGTACGACGTGACGATGAAGTCCTTGCGCAGGACCGGGATGTCCACATGGGCCCGGACCGCCTCCAGGTCGGCCAGCGAGCCACCGAAGCGGCGCTGCTCGGTCAGGACCGAGATGACGGCCGCGCCTCCTGCCTCGTAGTCCGCGGCGAGCCCGGCCGGGTCGGCGATCGCGGCCAGCGCGCCCTTCGACGGGCTGGAGCGCTTGACCTCGCAGATCACCTTGACGCCGTCACCGCGCAGTGCGGCCACGCCGTCCTTGGCCGCGGGCGCCTTCGCCGCGCGCTCCTTGAGCTCGTCGAGGCTGACGCGCGCCTGCCGCTCCGAGAGGTCGGCACGGACTCCGTCGATGATCTCGTCGAGCACACTCACGCGAGCGGCCCCCTTCCGGACGGTTCTTCCAGGCGGTCAGAATCCCATGGGCCAAAACTCATGGTCACTGCGATGGTATCCGGAGGACGGCGCAGGCCTCGCATCCAGCTGACGGCGGTCCCACTACCTGGACATTTCACCACTTGATCAAGGATGCAACCAGTCGGCGAAGGGCAGGTTCCGCACCACGGTGAAGACGAGCACCAACGCACCGAGAGTCCACATCGGCACCGGCCTGAGCTCGATCCGGGCGGGCCGGCCGCGTACCGCACGCACCACCCAGACGGCCCAGACGACGGCGAAGGCCAGATAGGCGGCCACGCCCGCCGCGTTGTCCCGCAGCGCGGCCAGGAAGTCGCCGTGGATGAACGCGTGCGCGCTGCGCAGGCCGCCGCAGCCGGGGCAGTACAGGCCGGTGAGCCGGTAGAGGGGGCAGACCGGGTAGTGGCCGGGCTGGTTGGGGTCGACCGAGCCGACGTAGGCGAAGGCCCCGACGACGGCGGCCATCACCCCCGCGGGCACGGCCAGCCGTCCCCGCAGGGAGGGCTTCGCCGGGGTGGCTGCGCTGGGAATGTCGGCGTTCACGCCTCGCATTGTGCCCCGTACGGTCGGCACACGCGCGCGTGGGGCGGCCCGATGTCCCGGGGCGCCCCACGGGAAAGCGCCGCCGATCAGCTCTCGGCGGTGGCCGGCTCGGGGGTGGCGGCCGGGGCGGTGGTGTGCGAGAGCGCGCCGCTCTGCTTCGGCATGCCGAGGCCCATGGCACTCATGATCATGCCGACCACACCACCGAGGACCACGATCACCATGCCGGCCCAGAAGCCCACCGGCTGCGCCATCACCATGAAGGCGCCCGCGACGCAGAATCCGATGAAGGCGATGGTGACGCCGGTCCAGGCGGCCGGGGTGTGACCGTGGCTGCTGCCCGCCATGACTTGCTCCTCGTTAGCTGGTGCGTGTCGTACGTGCCGTCCGTGGCCGCGCTCGTACGGGTCCGTTCCGGACGCTCGTCCACCATTGTCCCGTACGCGCACGCGTGCCGTGAGCGGGGGTGGCCCATCGCACGCGTCTGATGCGCCACATCGGGGCACGGGGGGGGTGCCTAGGCGCCGGTGGGGTCCTCGCCGCGGTCCAGGGCCTTCCAGATGTCCTCGGGGCGGTCCGGGTCGACCGGCTTGGGGGCGCGGCGGGGCCGCTGCGCACCCGTGCCGCGCTCGTAGCGGCCGGACATGGCGGGCCAGAGGCGGCCGTAGCGCAGCGCGAGCAGTCCGGCGACCAGGATGAGCGCACCGCCGGCCGCGGCGACGTACGGCCAGCCGGTGTGGCTGAGGGCGGCGACCGTGGCGGACGTGTCGCCGCTGGCCTCGGCGGCCTTCTCGTCCAGCGCGGAGCCGTCGGAGGCGCCCAGCAGGGCGGCGACGACGATGCCGGCGCCGGAGAGCGCGAGGAGCCCGGAGACCAGGAAGCGGCCGGCCTTGCGGACGGCGAAGACGGCGACGAGCGCGGCGAGGCCCACTATGGCGAGGGCCGCGGGGACGCCCGTGACGTCGCTGCCCCTGGCGGTCAGCGGGAAGGCGCCACCCGCCACCGTCGCGGTGCCCTCCGCCCAGCGCTGCCGGCTGGCCAGCAGGGCCACGGCCACGCCGAGCGCACCGAACAACAGGGCGACGGCAAGGCTGCGGCGGCCGGACCCGGCGTGTGCGGCGGCTTCGGAACGGGAGTGAGGAACAGCAGTCACGTACTCCACTATGGCTTGAACCCCGGGCGAACTGTCACCCGGGGTTGCGTGAGAAGCGCCCTACTTGCCCAGTCTGTTGGCCGTGTGCACCGCTCGCAGGACCGCCGCCGCCTTGTTGCGGCACTCCTCGTCCTCCGCGACCGGGTTCGAGTCGGCGACGATCCCCGCGCCCGCCTGGACGTACGCCGTGCCGTCCCGCAGGAGGGCGGTACGGATGGCGATGGCGGTGTCGGAGTCGCCGGCGAAGTCCAGGTAGCCGACGCAGCCGCCGTACAACCCCCTTCTGGACGGCTCCAGTTCGTCGATGATCTGCATCGCCCGCGGCTTGGGGGCGCCGGAGAGGGTGCCGGCCGGGAAGCATGCGGTGAGGACGTCGAAGGCGGTGCGGCCCTCGGCGACCTTGCCGGTGACCGTCGAGACGATGTGCATGACGTGCGAGTACCGCTCGATGGACATGAAGTCGACGACCTCGACGGAGCCCGGTTCGCAGACCCGGCCCAGGTCGTTGCGCCCGAGATCGACGAGCATCAGGTGCTCGGCGCGCTCCTTGGGGTCGGCCATCAGCTCGTCGGCGAGTTCCTGGTCCTCCCGGGGGGTGGCCCCGCGCGGCCGGGTGCCGGCGATGGGGTGGACCATGGCCCGCCCGTCCTCGACCTTGACGAGGGCCTCCGGGCTGGATCCCACGACGTCGAAGGCACCTCCGTCCCCGAGGGGGAAGCGGAACAGGTACATGTACGGCGAGGGGTTGGTGGCCCTGAGGACGCGGTAGACGTCCAGCGCGCTGGCCGTGCACGGGGTTTCGAAGCGCTGCGAGGGGACGACCTGGAAGGCCTCGCCCGCGCGGATGCGTTCCTTGATGTCCTCGACCGCGACCTGGAAGTCGGGGCCGCCCCACAGGGCGGTGTACTCGGGGAGTTCGGAGGGGGGCAGGGCGGCCGGGGGCTGGGCGACCGGGCGGGAGAGGTCGGCCTCCATGGCGTCGAGGCGGGCGATCGCGTCGGCGTGGGCCTCGTCGACGCCCGTGTCGAGGTCGTTGTGGTTGATCGCGTTGGCGATCAGCAGGACCGAGCCCTCCCAGTGGTCCATCACCGCGAGGTCGCTGGTGAGGAGCATGGTCAGTTCGGGCAGCTTGAGGTCGTCCCGCTCCCCCGGGCCGATCTTCTCCAGGCGGCGCACGATGTCGTAGCCCAGGTAGCCGACCATGCCGCCGGTGAACGGGGGCAGATCCTCCGCGTGCGGGGTGTGCAGGGCCTCGATGGTGGCGCGCAGGGCGGCCAGCGGGTCGCCGTCGACGGGGACGCCGACCGGCGGGGCGCCGAGCCAGTGGGTCTGGCCGTCACGAGTGGTGAGGGTGGCCGAGGAGCGGACGCCCACGAACGAGTAGCGGGACCATTGAAAGGCTGTGCGGCCGTTCTCCGCGGACTCCAGCAGGAAGGTGCCGGGACGCTCCGCGGCGAGCTTGCGGTAGAGCGCGACCGGGGTGTCGCCGTCGGCGAGAAGCTTGCGGGTGACCGGGATGACACGCCGGTCGGTCGCCAGCTTGCGGAAGGTCTCTAGGTCCATGACGGCAGACCTTACTGATCGGAGGCGGGGACGCCGGAACCGGCGCCGTCCTTGAGGAGCACGTCGGCGTCGAAGCAGGTGCGGTCGCCGGTGTGGCAGGCGGCGCCCACCTGGTCGACCTTGACCAGCACGGCGTCGGCGTCGCAGTCGAGGGCGACGGACCTTACCCACTGGAAGTGGCCGGAGGTGTCGCCCTTGACCCAGTACTCCCGGCGGCTGCGCGACCAGTACGTGCAGCGGCCGGTGGTGAGGGTGCGATGCAGCGCCTCGTCGTCCATCCAGCCGAGCATCAGTACCTCGCCGGTGTCGTACTGCTGGGCGATGGCGGGGAGCAGCCCGTCGGCGCTGCGCTTGAGGCGGGCGGCGATCTCCGGGGCGAGGGCGCTGGGCGGGGGCGTACCGGTCGTACTGGTCATGAGTGCCATTGTGCCGCGCGGCACCGACAGTCACGGACCCGTGTCCACTGTCCGGACCGTGCGTGGGGCCGTAGGCTGGCTCCATGTCGACCTTCGCCAAGCGTGAACGGCTTCTGCTCGCCGACCTCTTGGAGACCACCGGCCCCGAGGCGCCGACCCTCTGCGAGGGCTGGCTGACCCGTGATCTGGCCGCGCACGTGGTGGTGCGCGAGCGCCGGCCCGACGCGGCCGGGGGCGCGCTGATCAAGCAGCTCGCGCCACGCCTGGAGAAGGTGATGGCCGAGTTCACCGCGAAGCCGTACGAGGAACTGATCCAGCTGATCCGTACCGGCCCGCCGCGGTTCTCGCCGTTCCAGCTCAAGCAGGTCGACGAGGCGGCCAACACGGTGGAGTTCTACGTCCACACGGAGGACGTGCGCCGCGCCCAGCCGGACTGGACGCCGCGCGAGCTGGACCCCGTCTTCCAGGACGCCC
This sequence comes from Streptomyces sp. NPDC005866, assembly GCF_040629895.1. Lineage (NCBI taxonomy): Bacteria > Bacillati > Actinomycetota > Actinomycetes > Kitasatosporales > Streptomycetaceae > Streptomyces > Streptomyces sp. NPDC005866. Next base: position 84,503 of record NZ_JBEXWP010000005.1, on the reverse strand, counting down.
TGTGGTCCCGTCTGGAGCGCACCGCCCGGCTGCTGGGCCGGGGTGTGCCGACAGGCCTGGTGCTGCGCCGCCCGGACGGCCAGACCGCCGTGGCGCATCGCGGCGCCCCGGTGGTGACGGTGACGGGCGAGCCCTCCGAGCTGCTGATGTTCGCCTTCGGCCGGCAGAACGCGGCGAAGGTCGTGCTGGACGGCGACGAGAACGCGATCGCCAAGCTGCACGAGTCCAAGCAGCTGGGCATCTGAGGAGCGACGATGATCAAGGTCGCGATGACGAACGTGTACGTGGACGACGTGCCGAAAGCGCACGCCTTCTACACGGACGTCCTCGGCTTCGAGACCCGCACCCAGGTGGACCTGGGCGGCGGCACCCTGTTCATCACGGTCGGCGCGCCCGGCGGCGCCCAGCCGGACCTCCAGCTGCTTCTGGAGCCCGGCCAGGGCCCCATCGCGGACCCGTACCGCAAGGCCGTGTACGAGGCGGGCCTCCCGGCCATCGTCTTCTCGGTCGACGACATCCAGGCGGAGTACGACCGCCTGCGCGCCCTAGGCGTCCACTTCACCCACGAGCCGCAGGAACAGGGCCCGGTGATCGCGGCCGTCCTCGACGACACGGTCGGCAACCTGATCCAGCTGGCCCAGCCGAAGGGCTGAGCGGGACCGCCTCGTCGACCGGTGCGGCGAGTGTGAGGCGGTCGCCTTGCCGGCCACGGATCGTGCGGCAAAAGGGCCCGGTGTCCCACCTGGGGGCACCGGGCCAAGACTGCGCAGGGTCACCGTACGGGGTGCCCGGCCTCCCGCAGTGCCTGCTTGACCTCGCCGATGCGCAGGTCGCCGAAGTGGAAGACGGAGGCGGCGAGGACCGCGTCCGCGCCCGCCCCGACGGCCGGGGCGAAGTCCGCCAGTTTGCCCGCGCCGCCGGACGCGATGACCGGGATGGTGACGTGCTTGCGGACGGCCGTGATCATCTCCAGGTCGTAGCCGTCCTTGGTGCCGTCCGCGTCCATCGAGTTGAGGAGGATCTCCCCCGCGCCCAGCTCGGCCGCCCGGTGCGCCCACTCGACCGCGTCGATGCCGGTGCCTCGGCGGCCGCCGTGGGTGGTGACCTCGAAGGAGCCGGACTCGGTGCGGCGGGCGTCCACCGACAGGACCAGGACCTGGCGGCCGAAGCGCTCGGCGATCTCACGGATGAGGTCCGGGCGGGCGATCGCCGCCGTGTTGACGCCCACCTTGTCGGCACCCGCCCGCAGCAGCTTGTCGACATCCTCGGCCGTGCGCACGCCGCCGCCGACGGTCAGCGGGATGAAGACCTGCTCGGCGGTGCGGCGCACCACGTCGTAGGTGGTCTCGCGGTCGCCGGACGACGCGGTGATGTCCAGGAAGGTCAGCTCGTCGGCGCCCTCCACGTCGTACACCTTGGCCATCTCGACCGGGTCGCCCGCGTCGCGCAGGTTCTGGAAGTTGACGCCCTTGACGACCCGGCCGTTGTCCACGTCCAGGCAGGGGATGACTCGGACCGCCAGGGTCATGAATCCACGGCTCCTCTGTATGCCTCTAGCTCTGCTTCGACCAGGATGCGCGGGTCGACGAAGCCGGTCACCACGAGGAACGTGGTCACCGGGCGCACCGTGTCGAAGGCCTCCTTGTGGGCGCGTCCCACCGCGTCCAGGTCCCGCGCGTGGGAGAGATACAGCCGGGTACGGATCACCGACTCGGGTCCGAGCCCGAACTCGGCGATCGCCTCCAGGGCCGCCCCGAAGGCCACCCGGGCCTGTTCGTACGGGTCGCCCTCCCCGTACAGCACGGTGCCCTTGAAGGACGTCGTACCGGCCACCAGCACACGGTCGCCGGCCGCCACGGCGCGTGCAAACCCGAAGGACTCTTCCCAGGGACTTCCGCTCTGTACGCGCCGTACGGCTTCTGACGTCATCGAGACACTGCCTCCAGTGCTTCTTCCAAGGTGAACGCCTTGGCGTACAGCGCCTTTCCGACGATGGCGCCCTCGACACCGAGGGGTACCAGCTCGGCCAGCGCGCGGAGGTCGTCCAGCGACGACACGCCGCCGGAGGCCACGACCGGCCGGTCCGTCGCCGCGCAGACGTTCTTCAGGAGCTCCAGGTTCGGGCCCTGGAGGGTGCCGTCCTTGGCGATGTCGGTGACGACGTACCGCGCGCAGCCCTCCTGGTCGAGGCGCGCCAGCGTCTCGTACAGGTCGCCGCCGTCGCGGGTCCAGCCGCGGCCGCGCAGGGTCGTGCCCTTGACGTCCAGGCCCACCGCGATCTTGTCGCCGTGCTCGGCGATGACCTTGGCGACCCACTCCGCGGCCTCCAGGGCGGCCGTGCCGAGGTTCACCCGGCGGCAGCCGGTGGCGAGGGCGGCCGCCAGCGAGGCGTCGTCCCGGATACCGCCGGACAGCTCCACCTTGATGTCCATCGCCTCGGCGACCTCGGCGATCAGTTCGCGGTTGTCGCCGGTGCCGAACGCGGCGTCCAGGTCGACCAGGTGCAGCCACTCGGCGCCGGACCGCTGCCAGGCGAGGGCGGCCTCAAGGGGGGAGCCGTAGGAGGTCTCGGTTCCCGACTCGCCGTGCACGAGCCGGACGGCCTGGCCGTCGCGGACGTCGACGGCGGGGAGGAGTTCGAGCTTGCTCACAGTGTTCCGATCCAGTTGGTGAGGAGCTGGGCGCCGGCGTCGCCGGACTTCTCGGGGTGGAACTGGGTGGCCCACAGGGCGCCGTTCTCCACGGCGGCCACGAACGGCTTGCCGTGCGTCGACCAGGTCACGAGCGGGGCTCGCAGCGAGGAGTTGTGCGTCTCCAGCGCCCAGTCCTGGACGGCGTAGGAGTGCACGAAGTAGAACCGCGCGCCGGCCTCCAGGCCCGCGAACAGTTCGGAGCCGGCCGGCACGTCGACCGTGTTCCAGCCCATGTGGGGCACGATCTCGGCCTGGAGCGGCTCGACCGAGCCGGGCCACTCGTCGAGGCCCTCGGTCTCCACGCCGTGCTCGATGCCGCGCGCGAACAGGATCTGCATGCCGACACAGATGCCCATCACCGGCCGCCCGCCGGACAGCCGGCGGTCGATGATCCAGTCACCGCGGGCCGCGCGCAGGCCCTTCATGCAGGCGGCGAAGGCACCGACGCCGGGCACCAGCAGGCCGTCCGCGTTCATCGCCCTGTCGAAGTCACGCGTTATCTCGACGTCCGCCCCGGCGCGGGCGAGGGCCCGCTCGGCGGACCGGACGTTCCCGAAGCCGTAGTCGAAGACGACGACCTTCTTCGCGGATCCGCTCAATTCCACACCTCCAGCCTCATGACGCCCGCCACCAGGCACATCGCGGCGCCGATCGAGAGCAGCACGATCAGGCTGGTGGGCATCTTCTGCTTGGCGAAGGAGATGATTCCGCCGACCAGGAAGAGGCCGACGACGATCAGTAGGGTGGACAGCCCGGTCATGGCTTTACAGCGCGCCCTTCGTCGAGGGGAGGATGCCGGCCGCGCGCGGGTCGCGCTCGGAGGCGTAGCGCAGCGCCCTCGCGAGCGCCTTGAACTGGCACTCCACGATGTGGTGCGCGTTGCGCCCGTAGGGCACGTGCACATGCAGGGCGACCTGTGCCTGGGCCACGAAGGACTCCAGGATGTGCCGGGTCATGGTGGTGTCGTACTCGCCGATCATCGGCGCCATGTTCTCCGGCTCCGTGTGCACGAGGTACGGGCGGCCGGACAGGTCGACCGTGACCTGGGCGAGGGACTCGTCCAGGGGAACCGTGCAGTTCCCGAATCGATAGATTCCCACCTTGTCGCCGAGGGCCTGCTTGAAGGCGGCGCCGAGGGCGAGGGCGGTGTCCTCGATGGTGTGGTGCGAGTCGATGTGCAGATCGCCGTCGGTCTTCACGGTGAGGTCGAACAGACCGTGCCGGCCGAGCTGGTCGAGCATGTGGTCGTAGAAGCCGACGCCGGTGGCGATGTCGGTCTTGCCGGTGCCGTCGAGGCCGAGCTCGACCAGCACCGAGGTCTCCTTGGTGGTGCGCTCCACGCGCCCTACGCGGGTCATGCGTCCAGCTCCTTCTTGACTTCACGTACCGCGTCGAGGAACGCGTCGTTCTCTTCGGGGGTTCCGGCCGACACCCGCAGGAAGCCCGGCACGCCGTTGTCCCGGACGAGGACTCCCCGGTCGAGGATCTTCAGCCAGACCAGATGCGGGTCCTCGAACCGCCCGAACTGCACGAAGTTGGCGTCGGACTCGGTGACCTCGAACCCGCCCGCCCGCAGCTCGCTCACCAGCCGGTCCCGCTCGGTCTTCAGCTGCTCGACGTACATCAACAGCGTATCCGTGTGCTCCAGGGCGGCCAGCGCGGTCGCCTGGGTGATCGCCGACAGGTGGTAGGGCAGCCGTACGAGCTGCACGGCGTCCACCACCGCGGGGTGCGCGGCGAGGTAGCCGAGGCGCAGGCCGGCCGCGCCGAAGGCCTTCGACATGGTCCGCGAGACGACGAGATTCGGCCGACCTTCGAGCAGCGGAAGCAGCGAGTCGCCGTGGCTGAACTCGATGTACGCCTCGTCGACGATCACCATGGACGGCCGGGCCGCCTGCGCCGCCTCGTACAGCGCGAGGACCGTCTCGGGCGGCACCGCGTTGCCCGTCGGGTTGTTGGGGGTGGTGATGAAGACGACGTCGGGCTTGTGCTCGGCGATCGCGCGGGTGGCGGCCTCGGTGTCGATCGTGAAGTCGTCGCTGCGGGGGCCGGAGATCCAGCCCGTGCCCGTGCCGCGCGAGATGAGCGAGTGCATCGAGTACGACGGCTCGAAGCCGATCGCCGTACGACCCGGTCCGCCGAAGGTCTGCAGCAGTTGCTGGATGACCTCGTTGGAGCCGTTGGCCGCCCAGACGTTCTCCAGGCCGAGCGGGTGGTTGCCGGTCTTCGTCAGGTACTTGGCCAGCTCGGTGCGGAGCTGGACCGCGTCCCGGTCGGGGTAGCGGTTCAGGTTACGGGCGGCCTCGCGCACCCGCTCCACGATCCGCTCGACCAGCGGCTCGGGCAGCGGGTAGGGGTTCTCGTTGGTGTTCAGCCGTACCGGCACGTCCAACTGGGGCGCGCCGTAGGGGGACTTGCCGCGAAGCTCGTCCCGTACGGGGAGATCGTCGATGCCTGTCACTTGCCCTCGGGTACCTTCCAGCCGAACCTGGCCTTGATCGCCGCGCCGTGTGCCGGCAGGTCCTCCGCCTCCGCCAGCGTGACCACGTGATGCGCGACCTCGGCCAGCGCGTCCTTCGTGTAGTCGACGACGTGGATGCCGCGCAGGAAGGACTGGACGGACAGGCCGGAGGAGTGGCAGGCGCAGCCGCCGGTGGGCAGCACGTGGTTGGACCCGGCGGCGTAGTCACCGAGGGAGACGGGCGCCCAGGGGCCGATGAAGATCGCGCCGGCGTTCTTGACGCGATCGGCCACCTGAGAAGCCTGGGCGGTCTGGATCTCCAGGTGCTCGGCGCCGTACGCGTCGACGACCCTGAGGCCCTCCTCGACGCCGTCGACCAGGACGATCGCGGACTGCTTGCCGCCGAGCGCCGGGACGATCCGGTCGTCGATGTGCTTGCTGGCCGCGACCTGCGGTTCCAGCTCCTTCGTCACGGCGTCCGCGAGTTCGACGGAGTCGGTGACCAGGACGGCGGCGGCGAGCGGGTCGTGCTCGGCCTGGCTGATCAGGTCGGAGGCGATGTGCACCGGGTCGGCGGTGGCGTCCGCGAGGACCGCGATCTCGGTGGGGCCGGCCTCGGCGTCGATGCCGATCCTGCCGGTGAAGTAGCGCTTGGCGGCGGCGACCCAGATGTTGCCCGGGCCGGTGACCATGTTGGCGGGCGGGCAGGACTCGGTGCCGTACGCGAACATCGCGACGGCGGTGGCGCCGCCGGCGGCGTACACCTCGTCGACGCCGAGCAGGGCGCAGGCGGCGAGGATCGTCGGGTGCGGCAGGCCGCCGAACTCGGCCTGCGCTGGCGAGGCGAGGGCGATCGACTCGACCCCGGCCTCCTGAGCGGGCACGACGTTCATGATCACGGAGGACGGGTAGACCGACCGGCCGCCGGGCGCGTACAGCCCGACCCGCTCGACCGGCACCCACTTCTCGGTGACGGAGCCGCCGGGCACGACCTGGGTCGTGTGGGTCGTACGACGCTGCTCGCGGTGGACGAGACGGGCGCGTCGGATGGACTCCTCCAGGGCCGCGCGCACGGCCGGCTCCAGCTCGTCCAGGGCCTTGGCCAGGGCCTCGGCGGGCACCCGCACCTGCTCCAGGGTGACCCCGTCGAACTTCTCGGCGAAATCGATCAGCGCCGCGTCACCCCGATGATGCACGGCCTCGCAGACCGGACGCACCTTCTCCAGGGCGGCCGAGACGTCGAAGTCGGCTCGGGGCAGCAGGTCGCGCAGGGCGGGGCCCTCGGGGAGGGCGTCGCCGCGCAGATCGATTCGGGAGATCACGTAACCAATTCTCTCAGACGGCACTCGGGACCCGTTCGCGCGTATCAATGGCTGATACAGAGCGTGAGCCAACGGCCGGTACATAGCCTGGCCGGACCCGGAAGATCGCGGGGGCCTGGGGGTGTCCCCCCAGAGAGCACAGCACTTCTTGTGTTCGAGCGGTGACTGACCGGGCATCACCGCTGGGCGAACACATGACTGACGAGTAGCTGAGGAAGAAGGAAGAGCCGTGACCGAGGGGGTCCGGGACGGGGAACTGCCGGACGATCTGACCGCTGCCGAGGCCGGGATGTGGCAGGCCTTCCGCAACGGCAGTGTGTACGACCTGAGCGGCGGCGACGCGCGCTTGGACGATCCGCACGGCGGCCATCCGTGGGGGCCGGAGCGGAGCGTGCGGGCGCGGATCGTCTGCTGGCTGCTGCTCGACGGGCCGCCGGCGCTCGCGGGCCGGGTGCCCTCGCTGAAGCTGGTCGGCGTGCGGATCACCGGCACCCTGGACCTGGCGGGCGGCACGGTCACGCCGTACGTCGAGCTGCGCGGCTGCCGTTTCGACGACGAGGTCCTGCTGCCGGAGGCTCATTTCACGACCGCGCGGTTCGTGGACTGCGCGGTGCCGCGCCTGGAGGCGGCCCGGGTGCGCACCGAGGGCGATCTGCATCTGCCGCGCTGCCGCTTCCTGGGCGGGGTCCGGCTGTCCGACGCGCACATCGGCACCGATCTGCTGCTGAACCAGGCGGTGGCGTACCGGGACCGCAGCGGACGGTCGATCGCGGCGGACGGCATGACCGTGGGGCAGGATCTGCAGGCGGAGCTCCTGGAGTCGTACGGGGAGCTGAGCCTGCGCAGCGCCAAGGTGGGCGTCTCGCTGAGCCTGCGCGGGGCCCGGCTGCGCAACCCCAACGGGCGGTTCGCGCTGAACGCGCCCCAGCTGACCGTCGGCCGCACCCTGTATCTGACCCCGGCCGGGGTGGGCGGCCCCTGGCGGAGCGGCACGACACCGGCGCGCGGGACGCGGATCCAGCGGTTCGAGTGCCAGGGCGGGATACGGCTGGACGACGGGCGGTTCGGGGACGCAGTCGACCTGGAGCGGGCGCGGTTCACCTTCACGGACGACCAGGAGCTGTCGCTGCTCCGGGTGCAGGCGCCGGAGGTGCGGTTCCTCGGGGAGGAACCGCAGCGCGGCCGGGTGGTGCTGTCGGGAGCCCGGACCGTGAACCTGGTGGACCGGGCGACCAGCTGGCCGGGCCCCGGGCGGCTGCACATGGGCGGGTTCGCCTACGAGAACCTGGTCCCGCGTGGTCCGTTCCCGCTGACCCGGCGGCTCGACTGGGTGGCGGCGGCGACCGCCGAGTACAACCCGGAGCCGTACGAGCGGCTCGCGACCGTACTGCGGGCCGCCGGCGAGGACGAGGACGCGCGCGAGGTGCAGCTCGCCAAGCAGCGCCGGCGCCGCGAGACGCTGCCGGTCGCCGCCAAGTTCTGGGGGTACGCACAGGACCTGACCGTGGCCTACGGTTACCGGCCGGGCCGGGCGGCGGTGTGGATGGCGGTGTTGTGGGCGGCGGGCACGCTCGCCTTCGCACACGCCCCGCACCCGCCGATGAGCTCCGGCGGGCACCCGGTCTGGGATCCGGCGCTGTTCGTCCTCGATCTGCTGCTGCCGGTGATCGATCTGGGCCAGGCCGGCCAGTGGCGTCTGAGCGGCGGCTGGCAGTGGGCGGCCGCCGTGATGATCCTGCTGGGCTGGATCCTGGCGACGACGGTGGCGGCGGGGGCTACGCGGCTGCTGAGGCGCGGCTAGGAGCCTGGCAGCCAGGCGTGTCCGGTGGACGGCACGAGGCGCACGTCCGACAGGTGACTAACAGACGAGCAACAGTCACCTTTTACCTGCCCTTGACCCAAAGTCGTACAACTTTCACGGAATTCGCCTGGCGGTCTGGCGCATGCTCGACCTGCGGACTTTCAATGGCGAGACCATGGCTTCACTGCGCGCGCTGTTCCGTTCCGCACGGACGGCAAGGACCACCCCGCGCCCCGCCCTCGGCCCGCTGCTGCCGGCCGACGACGAGGTACTCCTCGACGCGCCCGACGAGCGCCTCGCCCCCGCGCTGGTCGCGGCCGGCCAGGGCGAGTACCAGCCGGCCGCCCGACTGCTGGCCGGCACCAGGGCCACGGCCGAGTGGGAGGCACGGGACCGGTATGTGCACCGGCTCGCCCTCTTCGCCCGCTCCCGGGCCGAATGGCTGGGCGACTGGTCCACGGCCGCCCCGCACGACCCGGACCTGCTGCTGCTGCGGGCCCAGCTGGCGGTGGACCAGGCCTGGCCCTCCCCGGCCCGGACCGAGTTGCTACGCGCGGTGAGTCCCCTGATCACGGCAGCGGCACGCGGCGACGACCGGGACCCGGTGCCGTGGCGGGTGGCGCTGGACCACGCACGCGGCTCCAACGCCGGTCACAAGTACTTCGAGGAGCTGTGGGAGGCGGCGGTCCGCCGCGCCCCGCACCACTACGGCTGCCATGTGGCGGCCCTGCGCTATCTGGGCACGTACTGGCACGGCTCGCACGGCGAGTGCTTCGACTTTGCCGACCTGGCCGCCCAGGACGCCCCGGCCGACTCCCTCGTACAGGCCCTGCCGGCCCGCGCGGCCTTCGCCTATCTGACCGACGGCTGCGGCCCCGTGGTGCCGCCCGGCCGCCTGGACGCGGCGGCCGACCGGGCGATCGCCCTCTCCGCCAGGTTCCCGGCGGCCGACCCCTGGCCGGCCGAGATCCGCAACAAGCTGATGTACCTCCTGGTCCGGCTCGAACGCTGGGAGGCCGCCCGCACCCAGCTGCACCTGATCGGCCCGTACGTCACGTCGTTCCCCTGGGGCCGCCTGTCCGAGGACCCGCTGGGCCATTTCGTACGGCTGCGCACGCACCTGCTGGCCGGTACGGAACCGCTCCCCGAGACCGGACTGGTCCCCTCGCCGAGGAGCGCGGGGCGCCCACAGGGCGAGCACGGCGGACATGTTCCCGCCGATGACCACTAGGCTGTGGCGCCGTGACCACCGTCCGTCTTCCCCTCTTCCCGCTGAACTCGGTGCTGTTCCCGGGGCTGGTGCTGCCGCTGAACATCTTCGAGGAGCGCTACCGCGCCATGATGCGCGACCTGCAGAAGACCCCCGAGGAGGAACCGCGCCGGTTCGCCGTCGTGGCGATCCGCGACGGCCACGAGGTGGCACCGAGCGGACCGGGCATGCCGGATCCGACGGCCCAGCCCGACAGGGGCCCGGCGGCCGGCTTCGGACCCGACCCTCTCAAGTCCTTCCACCGGGTGGGCTGTGTGGCGGACGCGGCGACGATCCGGGAGCGGGCGAACGGCACGTTCGAGGTGCTGGCGACGGGGACGAGCCGGGTGCGGCTGCTCTCCGTCGACGCGTCGGGCCCGTTCCTGACGGCGGAACTGGAGGAGCTGCCGGAGGAACAGGGCGACGAGGCGGGCGCGCTGGCGGAGGGGGTCCTGCGTGCCTTCCGCCAGTACCAGAAGCGCCTGGCGGGAGCGCGGGAACGCTCGCTGTCGACGGGCGTCGACCTCCCCGACGAACCGTCCGTCGTCTCCTACCTGGTCGCGGCGGCGATGATGCACGACATCCCCACCAAGCAGCGTCTGCTCCAGGCTCCCGACACGGCGTCCCGGCTCCGCGACGAGCTGAAACTCCTTCGCTCCGAGACGGCGATCATCCGGAACCTGCCGTCACTGCCCGCGGCGGAGCTGACGCGGGCGCCGACGAGCCTGAACTGAGCCGGGGTCCCTGCCATGCCGAAGAAGCCGAACAAGAAACAGCAGCAGTCCGGAGGCACGCCGGCGACGGTGGCCCTGACCGCGGCGGGCGTGGACTTCGCCGTCCACTCCTACGACCACGACCCCTCCCACCCGTCCTACGGCGAGGAGGCGGCGGAGGCGATGGGCGTGTCCCCCGACCGTGTCTTCAAGACCCTGGTCGCGGAGGTGGACGGCACGCTCACGGTCGCGGTGGTGCCGGTGGCCGGCAGCCTGGACCTGAAGGCCCTGGCGACGGCGGTCGGCGGCAAACGCGCGGCGATGGCGGACCCGGTGCTGGCCGAGCGCACGACGGGCTACGTCAGGGGCGGCATCTCCCCGCTGGGCCAGCGCAGGAAGCTCCCCACGGTCCTGGACGCGTCGGCGTCGTCCCACCCCACCATCTGCGTCTCGGCGGGCCGCCGGGGCCTGGAGGTCGAGCTGTCCCCGATGTCCCTGGCGAAGCTGACCGGGGCGACCCTGGCACCCATCGGGCGTGTGTGACATCTCGACGCCCGCCCCTGAGCAGCCCGGCGGGGGCGGGAAAACCTACGCCGGCGGAGCCGCGTACGGCCCCTCCTCGTACGGCGGCTCCGGATCCCGGGGACCGAACAGCGCCGTCAGCCCCAGATGCACCAGCAACGCCGACAACGGCCACGCCAGCAACGCCCCCTTCGCCCCCAGCTTCAGCGGCGCCGAGAACGTGACTCCCTTCCCCAGGGCCTTCGCATGGGCGATCACGTCCTGCTCCGGCCCCAGCCACACCCCGACCCGCCACGCCAGCAGCGACCCGAGCAGCCCGCCGAGCCCCAGCGCCACCACCAGCGGCACACCCCCGGGCCGCCGCCACAGAAACGCCGCGCCCGCGCTCACCGCGCCGAACGCCAGCGCCAGCAGCGTGAACGTCCCGTCCACCCCCGCCGCCTGCTCCCCCTCGGTGTCCTTGAGGTAGACCACCCATTTCTGGCCGGAGTGGTCCCCCACCAGCGGAATATGCGGCGCCAGCCACAGCCACAGCAGCCCGAGCAGCACACCGCTCACCGCCACCGCGAGGACGATCACCGCGGCCTGACGCAGTTCGGTCTTCATCCCGGGACCGTCCTGTCCGTACGCTCCTTCGACCATCCCGGCAGGCGGCGGCGCCTGCCAGGCCTGATGCGAGGACTGGTCGTGCGGTGGCGGAGGCGGCGTCAACGGTGCGGTCACTCTGACATCGTGCCAGGCCGGCCTGTGCGGCGCGTCACCGGACGGCGGCCCGGCGGTACGCCCAGGTGGCGACGGCCAGCGAGACGAGCCCCACCCCGGCACACACGCCCAGGTCAACGAGGACGACGGCCCAGTCGGGATGCGCCCCGAAGGTCCGTGCGTAGGCCTCCACGCCGTACGTCGAAGGCAGCAGGTCACGCGCGAGCTGGATGATCCCCGGCATCCGGTCCGGCGGCAGTACACCGAGCAGCAGCGCCGCCGACATACCCAACTGCCCCAGCAGCGTGGCGAGTTCAGGCCGAGGCGCGAGCAGCCCGCAGGCGGCGCCGAGCCCGGACAGGGCCGCTCCCGCCAGCGGGATCACGGCGAGGAGAATCCACAGGTTGCCCAGCGGCAGCCCGAACAGCACACACCCGAAGACGGCCGTCACCAGCGTCCCCGGCACGGTGAAGGAGGCGTACGCCGCGGCCGCCCCGAGCACCACGGAGGCCGGCGGCACCGGCAGCGTGGCGTAGTGGTCGAGGCCACCACTCGCCCGGAGCTGCCCGAAGTACTGCGCCAGCAGGTTCAGGGCCACATAGGCGACGACGACCACCGACGCCCCCGCCACCACGGACTGGGCCTCGCCCCGGCTGTGCACCACACCACGCATCATGATCATGATGCCGACGGACTGGAAGGTCGCGACGAACAGCAGCGGGATGCGCGCCACCCGGGCGCGGGACAGCTGCGCCCGGTAGACGGCCACCAGCGACGGCCACAGACGCGCACGCGGGCCCAGTTCCGCCGCCGGGCCCGGCGCCGTCTCCTCCAGGGCCAGGGCACCGCCCGGCAGAACCTCCGCGGGTACGACACTCACGTCGCGCTGCTCCTCTTCCCAACGGCAACCACGGCACGTACGGCCGCCGCGCCTTTCCGTTCGGGCCCGGTCGCCCCGGCGTTCATGCTCACGCCTTCACCAGCCCCTGCCGTGCGGCGCCGCCCAGCGCCAGATAGACGTCCTCCAGGCTGGGCGTGGCGAGCGTGAAGTCGTCGAGGGCGGCGAAGGCGGCCCCGCCGGTCACCGTACCGACGACGGCACGCGCCTCCTCCGGCGCGAGGCGCAGCGTCCAGCGCCGGCCGGACTCGACGGCACGCTCGCGCAGGACGGCCACCTCGGGCACGTCCAGTGGGGCCCGCTCCCGCCACACCAGTTCGACCCGCACCTCGCCGGCGACCCGTTCCTTGAGCCCGGCCGGGGTGTCGCAGGCGATGACCCGCCCCTGGTCGAGCACGGCGACCCGGTCGAGGACCGTCTCGGCCTCGATGACATTGTGGGTGACCAGGACGACGGTCGCGCCGTGCTCGGCCCGCCGCCGGTCGACGGCGGCCCACACGGCCCGCCGGGCGACCGGATCCATCCCGGTCGTCGGCTCGTCGAGCACCAGCAACGGCCGTTCCCCGACCAGCGCCGCGGCGAAACAGGCCAGCCGCCGCTGCCCTCCGGAGAGCTTCTTGATCACCTGTGCGGCGAGGGGACCGAGTCCCAGCTCCTCGATCACGGCGTCCCGCTCGGCGCGGGCCTCCCGTACGTCCAGACCGCGCAGCCGCCCGGTGGTCTCGGCGGCCAGGGACACGGTCAGCTCGTCGAGGGCGCTGGACTCCTGTCCGAGATAGGCGAGGATCCGCGCGGCCCGCTCCGGATGCCGCACGATGTCGTGCCCGAGGATTTCGACGGTGCCGGCGTCGGGCCGCAGCAGCCCGGTGAGCTGCCGTACGAGGGTCGACTTGCCGGCCCCGTTCGGCCCGAGCAGCCCGAAGATCTCCCCGCGCCGGACATCGAGGTCCACCCCGTCGGTGGCCCGGACCTCGGGCACCGCGGGAGCCCCACGGCGCCCTTTGACCGCGGCGTAGGTCTTGGCCAGCCCACGCACGGCACACACCACGTCGCTCTGCTGCCGAAGTGCCCGACCCACGCCCGTACTCACAAGGGACGAGACTACGGGGTCGGCCCCGTTTACTCGCCTTTGGGGCGCCTCGGCTAGCACCCCCGCGAGTCCGCGGTCCCGTCAGTCATTCGGCCGGCGCATGCTCGGCCGCCCCCGCCGGCACATCGATCTCTCTCCAGAACCCCGCCCGAATGGCGTACCGGTCATGCTCGTCGATCTGGTCGTCCTTGTGCGCCAGCAACCCGAACCGGGCCGCGTACCGCAGCAGCTCCCCGTCGATACGATGCGGAATCCGCGGATACATCCCGGACAGCTTCTGCACATGGTTCTGGTCGCCGAGCCGCGAGATCCACCGCCGTGCGAACACCTGCCCGACCTCGTACGGATCCCCGCCGACCGTGGTGATGTCCTCCTCCCGGTCGGCCCACCGCTGCTCCGCCGTCGTCAGCTGTGCCAGCGTCGGCATGGAGCCGGCCTCCGCCGGCTCCGCGACCGCCCCTGGCCGGTCCACCCACCCCTTGTCGGAGGACCACCGCAGGGTCGCCGTCGTCGCCGTGGTCGCCGGATGCTGGACCGGCTGCGCCACGGGCCCCCCGGGCGCCCGCAGCGCGGCGAGGTCCTTCGGCGTGGGCACCCCCTTGGACGCCGGCACCCGCTCGGCCGTCCCGTTCTCCGCCGCGCTCGCCGCGGGGGCCCGCTCGGCCTCCTCGGACCCACGCTCGGCCCCGGCCGCCAGCCCCGCGTCGGGCAGTGGCGCGGAGAGGATCGCGGCGATCTCCGGCCGCGGCGCCGGCGGCGGCGCACAGACCCCGGTCAGCTCCTTGGCCCGTACCGCCTGGATGATCCACGCCCGGTCGAGGACGCGCCGCTCGTCGGCCTCCGCGACCAGGTCCTCGGACTGGTTGTAGTCCCCGTCGGCGGCCTGCACGGCCCACAGGTGTACGGCGACCCCGTGCTCCTTGGCGGCCATCATGCCAGGCAGCAGATCGCCGTCGCCGGTCACCAGGACGACGTCGGAGCAGGCGCGGTTGCGGGCCAGTTCGGTCAGCTCGGCGTGCATGGCCGCGTCCACGCCCTTCTGGGCCCAGCGTCCGTCGCTGCGGGTGAGGGCACCGAGCCGGACGGTCACCCGGGGCATCACCCGCAGCCGGCGGTGCTCGGGTTGCGGGACGCGGTCGGGGGCGCCGTCGAACCAGTAGATGCGCAGCAGTGGACGCTCGGTGTCGGATTCCGCGCGGTCGCGCAACGCCTGGATGAGCGCGGCGTGGTCGACGGTGATCCGGGATCGGGAGGGCTCACCGGCGAGGAGACTGGCGGCGGCACCCAGCAGATACCCGGCGTCCACCAGGACGATGCAGCGGTCCACGCGACTCACCCTCTTTCCGGGAGGTTTGCTTTCGGGGCTTCCTTCGAGTCTGCCCGACGGCGCGGGGGTTAACGGCCCGAACTCGATCTTCGGCGTGGCGTTTCGGCACCTCGCTCTCCGACAAACCCTGTTACGGACGGTAATTATCCGAAATGCGTCTGTTGTCAGGCTATGTGAATCTGAATTCGGCCCCTAGATCCCCCACAGGAGGCAGATCACCATGGCCAAGAACAAGAACCGCAAGCAGGGTGGCTCCCAGAACCGGGCGCCGCAGGCCGAGCAGGCCCACGAGCACGCGCAGCGTACGCCGACGGAGTCCCACGACTCGCCGGTGTCGCACATACAGGGCAGCCCCGCGGATGTTGCCCGTAAGCAGCAGAAGCGCTTCGGCCACAACTGAGCGGACTCACCAGGTCCCTCAGGGCTGTTGAAGCCCCGGCGCACGGAAGGGGCGCACCCGTACCGGGTGCGCCCCTTCCGTGCGCGTAGGACCGGAACCTAGCCGGCCAGGCAGGACGGGCCGAGCAGGACCTTCAAGTCGCCGAACAGGGCCGGGTCCGGCTTCACCCGGTGCCGGTCGAGGCGCAGCACGGTCGTCTTGGTCGGCCCCTGGAGCTTGATCCGGACCTCGCTGTCGCCCTTGTGGTGGTTGAGGATCTCGCCGAGGCGGCTGACCATCGGCGGGGTGATCCGGGTGGCCGGGATGGTGAGAACCACCGGCGCGTTGGCGCCCGCGGCTGACAGGTCCGGGATCGCCAGTTCCATCGCCACCAGGCGGGGCACGTCCTCGCGCTTGTCGAGGCGGCCCTTGACGAACACGACCGCGTCCTCGACGAGTTGGGTCGAGATCAGCTGGTAGGTCGCCGGGAAGAACATGCACTCGATGGAGCCCGCGAGGTCCTCGACGGTGGCGATCGCCCAGGCGTTGCCCTGCTTGGTCATCTTGCGCTGGAGACCGGAGATGATGCCGCCGATGGTGACGACCGCGCCGTCGGCGTGCTCGCCGCCGGTGAGCTGGGAGATGCCCGCGTCGGCCTTGTCGGAGAGCACGTGCTCCAGTCCGAAGAGCGGGTGGTCGGAGACGTACAGACCGAGCATCTCCCGTTCCTGGGCGAGCAGATAGGTCTTGTCCCACTCCTCCTCGGTGAACTGCACGTCGAGTCCGAAGCCGGGCTCGCTGCTGGTCTCCTCGCCCATCCCGCCGAAGAGGTCGAACTGGCCCTCGGCCTCCTTGCGCTTGACCGCGACCACGTTGTCGATCATCGGTTCGTACTGCGCGGTGAGGCCCTTGCGGGTGTGCCCCAGGGTGTCGAACGCGCCCGCCTTGATCAGCGATTCCGTGGTCCGCTTGTTGCAGGCGGCCGCGTCGATCTTGTCGAGGTAGTCGGGGAAGGAGGCGTACTTGCCCTTGGCCTTACGGCTCTTGATGATCGACTCGACCACGTTCGTACCGACGTTGCGCACGGCCTCCAGGCCGAACAGGATCACGTCGTCGCCCTGGGCCGCGAAGTTGTGCACCGACTCGTTGACGTTCGGCGGGAGCACCTTGATGCCCATGCGGCGGCACTCGTTGAGGTAGATCGCCGACTTGTCCTTGTCGTCCTTCACGGACGTCAGCAGGGCGGCCATGTACTCGGCGGGGTGGTTCGCCTTGAGGTACGCGGTCCAGTAGGAGACCAGGCCGTACGCGGCCGAGTGGGCCTTGTTGAACGCGTAGCCGGCGAAGGGGACCAGCACGTCCCACAGGGCCTGGATCGCCTCGTCGCTGTAGCCCTTGTCCCGGGCGCCCTTCTGGAAGAGGACGAAGTTCTTCGCCAGTTCGTCGGGCTTCTTCTTGCCCATCACGCGGCGCAGGATGTCGGCCTCGCCGAGCGAGTAGCCCGCGATGATCTGGGCGGCCTTCTGCACCTGCTCCTGGTAGACGATCAGGCCGTAGGTGACGGCCAGGACCTCTTGCAGGGGCTCCTCCAGCTCCTTGTGGATCGGGGTGATCTCCTGGAGCTTGTTCTTGCGCAGCGCGTAGTTGGTGTGCGAGTCCATGCCCATCGGGCCGGGACGGTAGAGCGCCGACACGGCGGAGATGTCTTCGAAGTTGTCGGGCTTCATCAGGCGCAGCAGCGAGCGCATGGGGCCGCCGTCGAACTGGAAGACGCCGAGGGTGTCGCCGCGCTGGAGGAGGTCGAAGGTCTTCGGGTCGTCGAGCGGCAGGGCCAGCAGGTCGAGGTCGATGCCCTTGTTGGACTTCACCATCTTGACGGCGTCGTCCATGATCGTCAGGTTGCGCAGGCCGAGGAAGTCCATCTTCAGCAGGCCGAGCGACTCGCACTGCGGGTAGTCCCACTGCGTGATGGTCACGCCGTCGGTGTGCCGCACCCAGATCGGGGCGTGGTCGACGATGGGCTCGCTGGACATGATCACGCCGGCCGCGTGCACACCCATCTGCCGGACCAGGCCCTCGACGCCCTTGGCGGTGTCGATGACCTTCTTGACGTCCGGTTCGTTCTCGTACATCCCGCGGATCTCGCCCGCCTCGTTGTAGCGCGGGTGCGAGGGGTTGGTGATGCCGTCCAGGTCGATGCCCTTGCCGAGGACGTCGGCGGGCATCGCCTTGGTGAGGCGGTCACCCATCGCGTACGGGTAGCCCAGCACGCGCGCGGAGTCCTTGATGGCGTTCTTGGCCTTGATCTTGCCGTAGGTGCCGATCATGGCGACCTTGTCGGCGCCGTACTTCTCCGTGACGTACCTGATCACCTCGACGCGCCGGCGCTCGTCGAAGTCGATGTCGACGTCGGGCATGGAGACGCGCTCGGGGTTGAGGAACCGCTCGAAGATCAGACCGTGCGGGATCGGGTCGAGGTCGGTGATGCCCATGGCGTAGGCGACGATCGAGCCGGCCGCGGAGCCTCGGCCGGGGCCGACCGCGATGCCGTTGTTCTTGGCCCACATGATGAAGTCGGCGACCACGAGGAAGTAGCCGGGGAACCCCATCTGGATGATGACGTCCATCTCGTAGTCGGCCTGCTTCTGGCGGTCGTCGGGGATGCCGCCGGGGAAGCGGCGCTCCATGCCGCGGCGGACCTCCTCCTTGAACCAGCTGACCTCGGTGTAGCCCTCGGGGATGTCGAACTTGGGCATCAGGTCGCGCTTCTCGAACATGCCGGTGGTGTCCACCATCTCGGCGACGAGGAGCGTGTTGGCGCAGCCCTGCTGCCAGGCGTCCGAGGAGTCGATGGCGTACATCTCGTCCGTGGACTTCAGGTAGTAGCCGGTGCCGTCGAACTTGAAGCGGTCGGGGTCGGAGAGGTTCTTGCCGGTCTGGATGCACAGCAGTGCGTCGTGGGCGGTCGCCTCGTGCGCGTACGTGTAGTGCGAGTCGTTGGTGACCAGCGGGGGGATGCCGAGCTTCTTGCCGATCTCCAGGAGGCCGTCGCGGACCCGGTGCTCGATCTCGATGCCGTGGTCCATCAACTCCAGGAAGTAGCGGTCCTTGCCGAAGATGTCCTGGTAGTCGGCGGCCGCCTTCAGGGCCTCGTCGTACTGGCCGAGGCGCAGCCGGGTCTGGAGCTCGCCGGAGGGGCAGCCGGTGGAGGCGACGATGCCCTCGGACCACTGGGCGATGGTCTCCTTGTCCATCCGGGGCCACTTCTGCAGCCAGCCCTCGGCGTAGGCGTCGGAGGAGAGCCGGAAGAGGTTGTGCAGGCCGGTCTTGTTCACGGCCCACATCGTCTTGTGGGTGTAACCACCGGAACCGGAGACGTCGTCCCGCTTCTGGTGCGGCTGGCCCCACTGGATCTTGCGCTTGTTGCGCCGGGACTCGGGGGCGACATAGGCCTCGATCCCGATGATCGGGGTGATTCCGGCCTTCTGGGCAGTGTGGAAGAAGTCGTACGCACCATGGAGGTTGCCGTGGTCGGACATGGCGATGTGCGTCATGCCCATCTCGTTGCAGGCGTTGAACATGTCCTTCAGCCGCGCGGCACCGTCCAGCAGCGAGTACTGGGTGTGGACGTGCAGGTGCGTGAAGGGCGGCTTTGACACGGTTTCGGCCTCCAAAGGAAACGTGCGTCGACGATCTTCCGACCGGCTGCGGACCGACTGCGGACAGTCTGGTGGGACGGCGAAATCCTATGCCTCGGCACTGACAATTCGCGTACCACCCCGCGTACCTTCATGCGAGGAAAGCGGGCGCCGCACGGGCACTCCCCCGGACCTTCGCACGTTGGTCCGAGCGGGAGATCCCAGTGAGAGATCCCGCCAGATCCAGTAAGGGAACCGTAAGAGTTCCGCCCCATACGTCAGGCACCACCCGTACCAGGAGGCACCCAGCGATGTCGGTCCCCCAGCTCAACGACGAGCAGCGCGGCGAGGAGATCCTCGCCGTCTTCGACACCGCCTTCGGCGAGCTCCTGGCCGCCGACCCGTCCGCGTTCCGCGTGAAGTTCCGGAAGATGGCGGCCTCGGCCTTCGCCTTCTACCGGGGCACGGCGGGGCTCTTCTACCACGACGTGACTGCGAACAAAGAGTTCGGGTCGAAGCGCGGCGGCCCGTTCCTGGACGAACGCACCTCGCGCGTGTGGATCCACGGCGACCTGCACGCGGAGAACTTCGGCACGTACATGGACTCCAACGGCCGCCTGGTCTTCAACGTCAACGACTTCGACGAGGCCTACGTCGGCCCCTTCACCTGGGACCTGAAGCGCTTCTCCGCCTCCATCGCGCTGATCGGGTACGCGAAGGCGCTCAGCGACGAGCAGATCACCGAGCTGGTCGAGGTGTACGCGGGCGCGTACCGGGAGCGGATCCACGCGCTGGCGACCGGCGCGAAGAGCGACGAGGTGCCGCCGTTCACCCTGGACACCGCCGAGGGCCCGCTGCTCGGCGCGCTGCGCGCGGCCCGCTCGCTGACCCGCTTCGAGCTGCTGGACTCGATGACGGAGATCCGTGACTTCGAGCGCCGCTTCGCCTCCGGCGGCGGCTCCATCGAGCTGGACGCGGCCACCCGCTACAAGGTGCTGGCGGCCTTCGACGGCTATCTGGAGACGCTTCCGGAGTCGTCCCTGTCCCGCCCGGACTCCTACCGCGTCAAGGACGTCGTCGGCCGCCGCGGTATCGGCATCGGCTCGGCCGGCCTGCCGTCGTACAACATCCTCCTGGAGGGCCACACGGACGCCCTGGAGAACGACGTGGTGATCTACATCAAGCAGGCCCAGACCCCGGCCGTCTCCCGGCACATCACGGACCCGGCGATCCGGGACTACTTCCAGCACGAGGGGCACCGCACGGTGATCTCCCAGCGCGCCCTGCAGGCGCACGCCGACCCGTGGCTGGGCTGGACCGAGCTGGACGGCGCCGGGCAGCTGGTCGCCGAGGTGTCGCCGTACGCGGTGGACCTGGACTGGAGCGACATCGACGATCCGGAGGAGATCGCGGCGGTCGTCGCGGACCTCGGCCGGGCCACGGCGTCGATGCACTCGGCGGCCGACGACCAGTCCGGCGAGTCCCTGGTGCCGTTCTCCACCGAGCGGGCCATCGACGCGGCGATCGCGGCGGACTCCGATGAGGGCGCGGGCTTCGATCAGCTCCTTGTGGACTTCGCGCACAGCTACGGCGCACGCGCGCGTGCCGACCACCAGATCTTCGTCGACCTCTTCCGCAACGGCCGCATTCCAGGGCTGTAACCTTCGCGGATTCACAGGGCTCTTTTAGGGGTCCCTTACATGAGTACGTGACAGACTCTCCACCGCTATGGACATATCCGGGACCCAGCTCAGAGCCGTGCGCGCGGCGCTGTTCACGGCCTTCGTCGTGACGCTCAGCACCGCGTCGCACGTACTGCTGTCCCGGGCCCCGCTGCCGGTCACGACGGTGGCCGCGGTCGCCGTCGGCGTGTTCGTCACGGCGTACGCGCTGGCGGGCCGCGAGCGTGGCTTCGGCCGGATCGCGGCCCTGCTGATCCCGCTGGAACTGGCCGCCGACACGGTCTTCACCACCGGCCAGCACGCCTGCTACGGCCGGGCGGGCGGCCCCATCGCGGGCCCGCTGCGCGCGGTCGGCCTCGACGTGCTGTGCCGGGGCGGCACGGTGGGCACCCCGCTGGCCCAGATGACCGACGGCTCCCGGGCCGCCGCGGCGCTCGCCCACGCCGACCCGGCCGCGGCCTGGCTGCTGCTCGCGGCGCATGTCGGCGTCGGCCTGCTGGCCGCCGCCTGGCTGCGTCGCGGCGAGCGCGCCCTGACCCAGCTGCTGCGCGCGATCGCCGCCACCACCTTCCGCCCGCTGCTCCTCGCGTTCGCCGCGGGCGCGGTCCGGCTGGTTCCGGTACGACGGCTGCCGCGCCCGGCGCCGCGCACGGCCGCCGCCCGCGATCTGCTCCTCGTGCACTCCCTGGGACGGCGTGGACCGCCGTGCTCCCGGGCGCTCGCTCTCGCCGTCGCCTGAGCGCCTTCGCATAAGCGCCCTCGCCCGAGCACGTCCTCGTCCTCGTCCTCGTCCGAGCACGACGAGTCCCCACACGTATCCCGCGCACGACATGTGCGCGTCCCATAGGGAGATCACCATCATGAGCCAGCGGAACAGCCAGTCCGCCAAGAACGCGGCCCGGGAGCGACTGCGCGTCGAGCGCGAGAAGCAGGCCAAGCGGGCCAAGGTCAAGCGCCAGGTCATCGTGGCCGGCTCGGTCGTGGCCGTGCTGGCCGCGGCCGGCGGCATAGGTTACGCCGTCGTCCAGGCCAACAAGCCCGGCTACTGGGAGGACGAGAAGGCCGCCAAGGTCGTCGCCCCGGCTAACACCACGGGCACCGACGGCACCACCGTCGTGATCGGCAAGTCCACCGCCAAGAAGACCCTCAAGGTCTACGAGGACCCGCGCTGCCCGATCTGTGCCCAGTTCGAGCAGACGGTCGGCCCCACGGTGCAGAAGGACATCGACGACGGCAAGTTCAAGATCCAGTACATCGGCGGCACGTTCATCGACGGCGACTCGCTGGGCAAGGGCAAGATCGGCACCAACGGCGAGGGCTCCAAGAACGCGATGAGCGCCATGGGCGCCGCGCTGAACGTCAGCCCGGAGGCGTTCCTGGAGTACAAGACCGCGCTCTACTCGGCGAAGTGGCACCCCCAGGAGACGACCGACAAGTTCAAGAACGACAGCTACCTCATCGAGGTCGCCAACACGGTCCCGGCGCTGAAGAACAACAAGTCCTTCCAGGACGCGGTGAAGTCCGGCAAGTACGACGCGTGGGCGCTGGCCATGTCGAAGACCTTCGACACCAACAAGGACGGCGTGACGGGCACCCCGAGCTTCGTCATGAACGGCAAGATGCTCACGACCGGCTCCAGCGGCAACCCGCCGATGACGGTCGCGGACTTCAACTCCGTGGTGGACGCGGCCCTCAAGGCCTGACGCCAAGCGGAACTCCCGGCCCCGAGTGAAGAGCAGGCGAACTTTCACAGGTTCGCCCGCTCTTGTCCATACTGGTCAGTAACCTGATCGGCCGTGACCAGTCGAAACAGATCAACACAGTCTTCCGAGGGCGCCAACTCCCTCTCCCCCCGCCGCCGTACGGTCGTCAAGGCCGCGGCGGCGACCGCTGTCCTGGCCGCCCCGTTCGCCGCCGCGCTGCCGGCCCGGGCGGCCTCGGACACCCCCGCCTTCCTGCACGGCATCGCCTCCGGCGACCCGCTGCCCGACGGCGTCCTGCTGTGGACCCGGGTGACGCCGACCGCCGACGCCACCCCCGGCTCCGGTGCCGGCGCCGACACCGAGGTCAGCTGGGTCGTCGCCACCGACAAGGCGCTGACGAACGTCGTCTCCCGCGGCTCCGCCACCGCGACCGCCGCCTCCGACCACACGGTCAAGGCCGACATCCGCGGTCTCGCCCCGGCCACCGACTACTGGTTCCGCTTCTCGGCCGGCGGCACGGACTCCCCGGTGGGGCGCACCCGCACCGCCCCGGCGGCCGACGCCTCCGTCTCCGGCCTGCGCTTCGGCGTGGTCTCCTGCGCCAACTGGGAGGCCGGCTACTTCGCGTCCTACCGTCACCTGGCCGCCCGCAACGACCTGGACGCCTGGCTGCACCTCGGCGACTACATCTACGAGTACGGCACCGGCGAGTACGGCACCCGTGACACCGTGGTCCGCCGGCACGCGCCCACCCATGAGATCACCACCCTCGCCGACTACCGCACCCGGCACGGCAAGTACAAGACCGACGCCGACCTGCAGGCCCTGCACGCCAAGGCGCCGGTCATCGCGATCTGGGACGACCACGAGTTCGCCAACGACTCCTGGTCCGGCGGCGCCCAGAACCACACCGAGGGCACCGAAGGCACCTGGACGGGCCGTCAGGCCGCCGCCAAGCAGGCCTACTTCGAGTGGATGCCGGTCCGCCCGGCCATCGCCGGCACCACCTACCGCCGGCTGCGCTTCGGCAAGCTCGCCGACCTCTCCCTGCTCGACCTGCGCTCCTTCCGCTCGCAGCAGGTCTCCACGGGCAGCGGCTCGGTCGACGACCCGGACCGCACCATCACCGGCCGCGCCCAGCTCGACTGGCTGAAGGCCGGCCTGAAGACCTCCGACACCACCTGGCGGCTGGTCGGCAACTCGGTGATGATCTCGCCGTTCGCCATCGGCTCGCTCTCCGCCGACCTGCTCAAGCCGCTCGCCAAGCTGCTCGGGCTGCCGCAGGACGGCCTCGCCCTCAACACCGACCAGTGGGACGGCTACACCGACGACCGCCGCGAGCTGCTGGCCCACCTGCGCTCCAACGCGATCGGCAACACGGTGTTCCTGACCGGCGACATCCACATGGCGTGGGCGAACGACGTGCCGGTGGACGCCGGGACCTACCCGCTCTCCGCCTCGGCCGCCACGGAGTTCGTGGTCACCTCGGTGACCTCGGACAACCTGGACGACATCCTCAAGGTCTCCCCGGGCGCCGTCTCCACCGTGGCCGCGCCGATCATCCAGCTGGCCAACCGCCATGTGCACTGGGTCGACACCGACCGCCACGGCTACGGCGTCCTGGACATCACCGCCGCCCGGGCGCAGATGGACTACTACGTCCTCTCCGACAAGACGAAGGCCGACGCGACCTCGTCCTGGGCGCGTTCGTACCGCACCCGCAGCGGCACCCAGAAGGTCGAGCGCACCTACGACCCGGTGTAGCCCTCACCTACAGCGTGTCGAGGAAGCCGAGCGCCACCCGCCAGGTGGCCTCGGCGGCCTCCTCGTCGTAGTCCGGGAGACCGGGGTCGGTGTAGAGGTGCCCGGCGCCCGCGTACCGGTAGATCTCCACATCGGCGCCGGCCCGGCCCATCTGCAGATACCAGGCGCTCAGCCAGTCGTCGGTCTCGAAGGCGTCCGGCTCGGCCACATGCAGCTGCACCGGCAGCTCGTCCACCGAGGCGTTCGCCGCGATGTCCGACGTGCCGTGCAGAAGCAGCAGCCCACGTGCCCGCTGGTCACCCAGCGCCAGCGTCTGCGCGATCGAGGCGCCCAGCGAGAACCCCGCGTACACCAGCCCGCGCTCCGAGTACGGCGCCGCCGCCAGCACGGCCCGCTTCAGCAGCTCGTCCTTGCCGATCGACTCGTTGAACTCCATGCCCTCCTCGACCGTGTCGAACGTGTGCCCCTCGAAGAGGTCCGGCGTCCACACCTCGTGCCCCGCGGCACGCAGCCGGTCCGCGGCCTCGCGCACCGCGGGCCTGAGGCCATAGGTCGAGTGAAAGAGCATGATGTTCATGCGCCCATGGTGCCAGCCGGTACCGACCGCACTTGTGACGCCCCTGACACCGGTCTGCATGTTCAGGACCCCGTCGATCTGGTTACGTTCGGACCCATGGAGTTGGAAAACGTACTCCGCCCGCTGATCGTGGTCGGCGGCGCCGTCGTCCTCACCCTGCTGATCGGCTGGGCGACCGACCTGCTGCTGCGCAAGGCCGACGCACGGCACAACGAGACCCCGCTGTGGGGTCTGCTGCGCCGCGCCCGCATCCCCTACCAGCTGGTGCTGTGCTCGGCCCTGCTCAGAGGTTCCTACGACCAGGCCGAGGTGCTGCTGGGGCACCGGGTCGCCGTCGGCCAGATCCTCACCCTGGTGCTGATCGGGTCGGCCGCCTGGCTGGTGGTGCGGATCGCGGCGGCGATCGTCGAGTCCTCGTACACCCGCTACGCCCGCGGCCACACCGACGCGGCCCGGGTCCGCCGGGTGCGCACCCAGGTGTCGCTGATCATGCGCGTGGTGGCGGCGGTCGTCGGGGTGGTGGCCGTGGCGGCGATGCTGCTGACCTTCCCGGCGATGCGCGCGGCCGGCGCCTCGCTGCTGGCCTCCGCCGGAATCCTCGGCATAGTCGCCGGTGTGGCCGCCCAGTCCACGCTGGCGAACATGTTCGCGGGTCTGCAGATCGCCTTCGGCGACATGGTCCGTCTGGGCGACACGGTCGTCGTGGACGGCGAGTGGGGCACGGTCGAGGAGATCACCCTGACCTTTCTGACGGTACGGACCTGGGACGAGCGCCGGATCACCATGCCGGTGTCGTACTTCACTTCCAAACCCTTCGAGAACTGGTCCCGGGGTACCCCGCAGATGACCGGGATCGTCTACTGGCACCTCGACCACTCGGCGCCGATCGAGCCGATGCGCGAGAAGCTCCGGGACATCGTGCGCGAGTGCCCGGCCTGGGACGGACGGAACTACGGTCTGGCGGTCACCGATTCCACCCCGAACACCCTCCAGGTGCGGGCCCTGGTGACCGCCAAGGACGCTGACGACATCTGGACGGTCCGGGTGACCGTCCGCGAGCAGATGATCACCTGGCTGACCGCCGAGCACCCCTACGCCCTGCCCCGGGTCAACACCGCCGACGCGGTCCTGCCGCCGGGCGGGATCATCCCCTCCCAGGACGGGGTGACGGCAGGCCGGCGCCTGCACGAGCCGCCCCGCACCGGTCGCGGCTGACCGCGCCCTACGGCTGCCCCGTCCCGTCAGTGGCCGCGCTCGGCGCCGCCGTTGACCTGGATGACCTGCGAGGTGATGTGCCCGGCGGCCGGGGAGGCCAGCCAGTGCAGGGTGGCGGCGACGTCACCGGGTATGCCGGCCCGCCCGGTCGACGTCTCGGCGACGAGTTGCTCCCGCCGCGTCTCCTCGACCGGGCCGCCGAAGAACTCGGTGTCCTCGATGTACCCGGGCGCGACCACGTTCACGGTGACCCCGTGCGGCCCCAGCTCCCGGGCGAGACCGTGGGCGTACGGGTGCAGGGCGGCCTTGGCGGCGGCGTAGGACCCGGTCCCCGAGCCCCGGTACGCGGCAATGGAGCTGAGGAACAGCACCCGTCCGCCGGGGTCGGCGAGCCGGC
Source organism: Streptomyces sp. NPDC005866 (assembly GCF_040629895.1). Taxonomy (NCBI): domain Bacteria; kingdom Bacillati; phylum Actinomycetota; class Actinomycetes; order Kitasatosporales; family Streptomycetaceae; genus Streptomyces; species Streptomyces sp. NPDC005866. The sequence continues at coordinate 58,370 of NZ_JBEXWP010000005.1, read as the reverse complement.
TCTTCAGCGCCTCCGTGAGCAGGACGGCGGTCAGCGTGTTCTGCCGGAAGTTGCCCGTCCAGGTGCGGGCCACCGCGTCGAGCGGATCGCCGGCCTCCGCGTCTGGCGCGAAGGCCGCGTTTCCTCCGGCGCTGTGGATGAGCACGTCCACGGTCCCGAACTCGTCGGCGACGTACCGCGCCACGCCCCGCACCTCGGCCGGCTCGGTCAGATCGGCGGCATACCAGACCGCCCCCGGCACCCCGGCCTTCTCCAGCGCCTCTCTGCGCCGCCCGAGCAGCAGCACATCATCCCCGTCGGCGGCGAACACCCGCGCCGCGGCGAGCCCGATCCCTGTTGCTCCACCACTGATCACAATGTTCCGAGCCATGATCCGAGACTACGAGCGCACCGCCGACCCCGCTTCCGGTTGTCCACAGCACTCCTACATTCGTACGACCATCACCATGCGCTGACGGCTGGGGAGCCGGCTCACCGCAAGCTGCGCACATCGAGGTGCCGCAGCACCCGGTCCACGACCTCCGGATCCGCCCCCGGTTCGCTCCGCGCCGCCAGCACCTCGTGCCGCGCCGCGCTCAGCATCTCCTGCTGGATCCGCCGCAACCGCTTCAACCGCTTCGCCCGCTTCTCGTGCCCCTCGCGCCGCTCGTCCTCCACCACCTCGGGACTGATCCGGAACCCGATCTCGAAGGCCCGCCGCAGCATCTGCTCCGACACGTCCTCCGGCAGGTCCTCGACCTGCTCGATCTCCTTCAGCCGGCGCCGTGCCGCCTTCGCCGCCCGAACCGCAAGTTCCTTCTCGAACTCCTTCTCCTGCTCGGTGTCGGCCCGTACCCTCAGCCGCTTCACCAGCCACGGCAGGGTCAGCCCCTGGAGCACCAGGGTCGCCATGATCACACCGAACGCGATGAAGACGATCTCGTTCCGGTCCGGGAAGGGGGTTCCGTCGTCGGTCTTGAGCGGAATGGCCAGGGCCAGCGCCACCGACGCCACCCCGCGCATCCCGGACCACCACATCACGATGGTCTCCCGCCAGCTGGTCGGGATCTCCTCGTCGTAGTCCCGCCGGGCGTGCAGCCGCTTGGTCAGCCAGGTCGCCGGCAGCAGCCACACCAGCCGGACCACGACGACCACGCCCACGATCGCCGCCGCCCAGCCCAGCAGCTCGCCCCAGCGGCCGGACGCCGTACGGATCGCGTTGTGCAGTTCCAGACCGATCAGCCCGAACGCGACGCCGGTGACGAGCGTGTCGACGATGTCCCAGAAGGTGTATCCGGCGAGGCGGGTCATCACGTCGTCGGCGTCGGTGGCGTACTCGGAGATGAACAGCGCGGTGGTGAGCACGGCGAGCACCCCGGAGCCGTGCAGTTCCTCGGCGAGGACGTAGGAGGCGTAAGGGACGAGCAGGGTCAGGCCGATCTGGAGGGTGGCGTCGCCGAGCACGTCCATGAGCTTGTTCGCGCCCCAGCCGAGCGCCAGCCCCACGGCGAGCGCGACCACGGCGGACAGCAGGAAGTCCAGGGCGGCCCGCCAGGGCGAGAACGTGCCGCTGACCGCGGCGGCGATCGCCACGTGGTAGAGGACGATGGCCGTGACGTCGTTGAAGAGGCCTTCACCCTCCAGGATCGACACCAGCCGGCGCGGCAGCCCGAGCTGCCCGGCGACGGCGGTCGCGGCGACCGGGTCGGGCGGAGCGACCAGCGCGCCCAGGGCCACGGCGGCGGCGATCGGCAGCCCGGGCACGATCGCGTGGGCGACGACCGCCACGCACGCCGTGGTGACGAAGACCAGCGCCACGGCGAGCAGGAAGATCGGCCGGATGTTGGCCGCGAACTGCCGCCAGGAGGTCCGGCGCACGGCGGCGTAGAGCAGCGGTGGCAGCAGGCCGGGCAGGATCAGCTCGGGCGGGATGTTCACGTTCGGCACGAAGTCGGCCACCGCGAGGACGATCCCGAACAGGGTCACCAGCACGGGCGCCGGCAGCCCCAGCCGGTCCCCCACCGGGACGCTCACCAGGGCCCCGAGCAGCAGCACGAACAACAGGGCCAACTGATCCACGGCCAGCGCTCCGGGACTCGACGATCACACAGCAGCCTCAAGCGTGCCATGCGGCGTTGAAGCATGCTCCGCGCTACAGCCCGCGCCGCATCCCCCGGTGCGCGATGCCCGCCTCCTCGTACTCCGGACCGTAGGGCTCGTAGCCCAGCCGCTCGTAGAAGCCCAGCGCGTGCGTCTGCGCGTGCAGGTCGACCGCGGTCAGGCCACGCGCGCGTGCGGCGTCCTCGATGGCCCGGACCAGGGCCACGCCTATGCCGAGGCCACGGGCCTCCTGGGAGACAGCGAGCCGGCCCAGGGAGCCGAGGGACAGATCGCCGTCGGTCTTCTCCGCGGCCGTCTCGCCGTACAGCAGCCGGCCGGTGCCGAGCGGTACGCCGTCCTCGCGGAGCGCGAGCACATGCAGGGCCGAGGCGTCGTACTCGTCGTACTCCAAGTCCTCGGGGACGCCCTGCTCGACGACGAACACCTGCTTGCGCACGGCGAAGCACGCCTCGAGGTCGGCGAGATCCTCGGCGACCCGCACCTCGTACGCGCGCGTGCTCATCCGTAGGTCTCCTCGCGGACCTGGTCCAGCGCCTTCTGCAGGTCGGCCGGGTAGTCGCTCTCGAACTCGACCCAGTCACCGCTCCCGGGGTGCTCGAAGCCGAGGCGGACCGCGTGCAGCCACTGGCGGGTCAGGCGCAGCCGCTTGGCGAGCGTGGGGTCGGCGCCGTAGGTCAGGTCGCCGACGCAGGGGTGGCGGTGCGCGGCCATGTGGACGCGGATCTGGTGGGTGCGGCCGGTCTCCAGCTTCACATCGAGCAGGGAGGCCGCGCGGAACGCCTCGATGAGGTCGTAGTGGGTCACGGAGGGCTTGCCGTCGGCCGTGACCGCCCACTTGTAATCGTGCTGGGGGTGGCGGCCGATCGGGGCGTCGATGGTGCCGCTGGTCGGGTCGGGGTGGCCCTGCACAAGCGTGTGGTAGCGCTTGTCGACCGTGCGCTCCTTGAACTGGCGCTTCAGCGAGGTGTACGCGCGCTCCGACTTGGCCACCACCATCAGGCCGGAGGTGCCGACGTCGAGGCGGTGCACGATGCCCTGGCGCTCGGCCGCGCCGGAGGTGGAGATGCGGTAGCCGGCGGCCGCCAGACCGCCGATGACGGTCGGGCCGGTCCAGCCCGGCGAGGGGTGCGCGGCCACGCCGACCGGCTTGACGATCACGACCACGTCATCGTCGTCGTGCACGATCTCCATGCCCTCGACGGGCTCCGCGACGATCTGCACGGGGGCGGGCGCCACCGGCATCTCGACCTCCAGCCAGGAGCCGCCGCTCACCCGCTCCGACTTGCCGACCACCGCGCCGTCGACCTGGACCTTGCCTGCCGCCGCCAGCTCGGCCGCCTTGGTGCGGGAGAAGCCGAACATCCGGGAGATGGCGGCGTCGACGCGCTCGCCCTCCAGGCCGTCGGGCACGGGCAGGGTTCGGATCTCGGGAATCGTGCTCACCCGTCGAGTATGCCGGACACCACCGACAGCCCCGTACGCAAGCCCCTCCGGCCCCCGGTCAGTCCTTGTGGACGGTCCCGTCCGGGTCCAGGCCGCGGAAGGAGAGCAGGACGATCAGTACGCCGCCGCAGACGATCGCCGAGTCGGCCAGATTGAACACCGCGAACCCCTTGGGCGCGATGAAGTCGACCACCTGGCCCTCGAAGACGCCGGGCGAGCGGAAGATCCGGTCGGTGAGGTTGCCGAGCGCGCCACCCAGCAGCAGGCCGAGGGCGACCGCCCAGGGGAAGCTGTAGAGCTTGCGGGCCAGGCGGAAGATCACGGCGATCACGGCCGCCGCGATCACCGTGAAGATGATCGTGAAGGCTCCGCCGAACCCGAAGGCCGCGCCCGGATTGCGGATCGCGTGGAACTCGAGCCAGTCGCCGATGACCTGGATCGGCGCGTGATGCTCCAGCTTCGCCACCACGATCATCTTGCTGACCAGGTCGAGGGCGTACGCAAAGGCGGCCACCGCGAACAGCACGGCGATCCGGCGCCCGCGCCCGGGCCGCCGTTCATCCACAACCCGGCGCTGCTCTGCGCCGGACACGCCGGGCGTCGCCGTCTCCTCACCGCCGTCGTCCGGAGTGTCCGGCGTACCGATGATGCGCTCCGCCTCTGCCACGTGAGTCCCTCAACCTAGGTGCCTGCTCGGGACGAGACTACGGCACGCCCCACGCGACCCCGATGCTCAGTAGCGGCGTTCCTGCTTCTGCTTGCATTCGACACACAGAGTCGCCCTCGGGAAGGCCTGCATGCGGGCCTTCCCGATGGGATTCCCGCAGTTCTCGCAGAGTCCGTAGGTCCCCGCGTCCAGCTTCTCCAGGGCCCGCTCGGTCTGTTCGAGCATCTCGCGCGCGTTGGCGGCCAGGGCCAGCTCGTGTTCGCGGGTGATGTTCTTGGTGCCGGTGTCGGCCTGGTCGTCACCTGCACCGTCCCCGGAGTCCCGCATCAGGCCGGCCAGGGCGCTGTCGGACGCGTCGAGCTCGGTGCGCAGCCGCAGCGCCTCGGCCATCAGTTCGGTGCGCGCCTCCTCGACCTCCTCCGGCGTCCACGGGTCCTCGCCCGGACGCACCGCGAGTTCGCCCGGAGCCGCCGTGGCGACCCGCGCCTTGGGGACGGCGGTCTCCGCCGCCGCAGTGGCCGTGCCAGGGGTCTTCTTCGCAACCACCGTCGTGGCTCCCGTCTGCTTCGCGGCCCGCGCCGCGCCCGCTTTCTTGGCCGTGCTCTTCTTGGCCGTGCTCTTCGCCGCCGCGGTCTTCGTCGCCGCGGCCTTGGACGCGCTCTTCTCCGACTTCTCCGCGGTGCCCTTGGCAACCGCGGTCGCCTTCTTCCCAGCCACCTTCGTCGCGACGGCCGACTTCTCGCCCGCCTTCGTCTCGGCGGCCGGCTTCTCGGCCGCTTTCTTCACCGGCGTCTTCTTTGCGGCCGTCTTCCTGGCGGCGGCGTCCTTCTCACCGGCCGTTTTCCCCGCCACGCCCTTCTCAGCCATGGCCTTCTTCGGCACGGCCTTCTTCGCCGCCGCGGTCTTCGTCGCCGCGGCCTTCTTCGCAGGTGCCGACGCTCCCGTATCGGAGCCCGAGGCCCTCTTCACGGCCTTCTCAGCCGTCGCCCCCGCGCGCGTGCTCCTCTTTGCGCCGCCCCCCTTGGTGTCACCGCCGGAGGCAGCCGCGCCCCTGGACCGGCCGGACGCCGACTGCTGTACGGCGGTCTTCTTCGCCACCATGGCCGCGGCCCCTTCACATATTGTGATCTTGCACGCGAATCGTGCTGGGACGATAAATCGACTCGAGTCCCGCGGCAACGGGGCACGCCGCCCGATGAGCCTGCCCCGCACCCCCCACGCAGCAGGTATGCATGCGTTGTGCCCAGCTCCCCGCGCGGTAATCCGCCGAGCCAGGCATCCCAGGATACGAACACGCGTACCGCGCCATTCGGGTCATCTCGGCAGGTGGACGGCCCGGCGCCGCCGGTGCCCGCAAAACGGGTCGGCCGCTGTCCTCGCGGCGCCGTACACTGGGCGGAGCGAGAAGCGTGGATGGGGACGAGTAGCGGCGTACGCAGCCCAGAGCGACCCGGGGACGGTGGAAGCCCGGGGGCGAGCGCGACGTGAAGATCACCCCGGAGCCGCCGGAAGAAAGCCCCAGGGCGAGTAGAACCGGCTTCGCGACCCCAATGAGGGGGCTCACCGGCGCGTACGGCGCCCGGGGAGCCAAGGAGGGTGGTACCGCGGGAGCGCGCCGCACACGGCGTACGAAAGACAAGGCTCTCGTCCCTCCGACGGAAGGCAGCAAGTCCGTTGGAGGAAGCTCGCAGATGACAGCGCCGACGTACCGCCAGGTGCCCGCACAGGTCGACCTGCCCGCCCTTGAGCACGCCGTGCTCGACTTCTGGCGCGAGCAGAAGATCTTCGCCAAGACCCTGGAGCAGTCCGAGGGCCGCCCCGAGTGGGTGTTCTACGAGGGCCCGCCCACCGCCAACGGCATGCCCGGCGCCCACCACATCGAGGCGCGTGTCTTCAAGGACGTCTTCCCTCGCTTCCGCACCATGCGCGGCTACCACGTGGCCCGCAAGGCCGGCTGGGACTGCCACGGCCTGCCCGTGGAGCTGGCGGTCGAGAAGGAGCTGGGCTTCAGCGGCAAGCCCGACATCGAGGCGTACGGCGTCGCCGAGTTCAACGCCAGGTGCCGCGAGTCCGTGCTGCGCCACACCGACGCGTTCTCCGAGCTGACGACCCGCATGGGCTACTGGGTCGACCTCGACGACGCGTACGTGACGATGGACCCCGAGTACATCGAGTCGGTCTGGTGGTCGCTCAAGGAGATCTTCAACAAGGGTCTGCTGGTCCAGGACCATCGCGTCGCCCCCTGGTGTCCGCGCTGCGGCACCGGCCTGTCCGACCACGAGCTGGCGCAGGGCTACGAGACGGTCGTCGACCCCTCCGTGTACGTCCGTTTCCCGCTCACCTCCGGTCCGCTCGCAGGCCAGGCCGCGCTCCTGGTGTGGACGACCACCCCCTGGACCCTGGTGTCCAACACGGCGGTCGCCGCACACCCCGACGTCACCTACGTCGTGGCGACGAACGGCGAGGAGAAGCTCGTCGTCGCCGAGCCGCTTCTCGCCAAGGCACTCGGCGAGGGCTGGGAGACGACGGGCCAGACCTTCACCGGCGCCGAAATGGAGCGCTGGACCTATCAACGTCCGTTCGAGCTCGTAAAGTTCCCGGAACCGGCACATTTCGTCGTCAACGCCGAATACGTAACGACCGAGGACGGTACGGGTCTGGTCCACCAGTCCCCCGCCTTCGGTGAGGACGACCTCAAGGTCTGCCGCGCCTACGGCCTGCCGGTGGTGAACCCGGTCCGCCCGGACGGCACCTTCGAGGAGGACGTCCCGCTGGTCGGCGGTGTCTTCTTCAAGAAGGCCGACGAAAAGCTCACCGAGGACCTGAAGCAGCGCGGCCTCCTCTTCAAGCACCTGCCGTACGAGCACAGCTACCCGCACTGCTGGCGCTGTCACACCGCACTGCTCTACTACGCGCAGCCGTCCTGGTACATCCGCACGACGGCGATCAAGGACCGTCTCCTTGAGGAGAACGAGAAGACCAACTGGTTCCCGGACACCGTCAAGCACGGCCGGTACGGGGACTGGCTGAACAACAACATCGACTGGGCGCTGTCCCGCAACCGCTACTGGGGTACCCCGCTGCCGATCTGGCGCTGCGAGGACGACCACCTCACCGTGGTCGGCTCCCGCGCGGAGCTGACCGAGCTGACCGGCACCGACCAGTCGGGCCTGGACCCGCACCGCCCGTTCATCGACGAGGTCACCTTCGCGTGCCCGCAGTGCCAGAAGACGGCCACGCGCGTGCCGGAGGTCATCGACGCCTGGTACGACTCGGGTTCGATGCCTTTCGCGCAGTGGGGCTACCCGTACAAGAACAAGGAGTTGTTCGAGAGCCGTTACCCGGCCCAGTTCATCTCCGAGGCGATCGACCAGACGCGAGGGTGGTTCTACACCCTCATGGCGGTCGGCACGCTGGTCTTCGACAAGTCGTCGTACGAGAACGTGGTCTGCCTGGGTCACATCCTCGCCGAGGACGGCCGCAAGATGTCCAAGCACCTGGGCAACATCCTGCAGCCGATCCCGCTGATGGACCAGCACGGCGCGGACGCGGTGCGCTGGTTCATGGCGGCCGGCGGCTCCCCGTGGGCGGCCCGCCGCGTCGGGCACGGCACCATCCAGGAGGTCGTCCGCAAGACGCTGCTGACCTACTGGAACACGGTCGCCTTCCAGGCGCTGTACGCCCGTACGTCGGACTGGGCGCCGAGCGCGGCGGACCCGGCCCCGGCCGACCGCCCGCTCCTTGACCGCTGGCTGCTCTCCGAACTGCACGCGCTCACCGACCAGGTGACCCAGGCGCTGGAGGCCTACGACACCCAGCGCGCCGGCAAGCTGCTGTCCGCGTTCGTCGACGACCTCTCCAACTGGTACGTCCGTCGCTCGCGCCGTCGCTTCTGGCAGGGCGACAAGGCCGCGCTGCGCACGCTGCACGAGGTGGTGGAGACCGTCACCAAGCTGATGGCCCCGCTGACCCCGTTCATCACCGAGCGGGTGTGGCAGGACCTGGTGGTGCCGGTGACCCCGGGCGCGCCGGAGTCGGTGCACCTGTCCTCCTGGCCGGAGGCGGACCTGTCCGCGATCGACCCGGAGCTGTCCCGGCAGATGCTTCTGGTACGACGGCTCGTGGAGCTCGGCCGGGCCACGCGCGCGGAGTCGGGCGTCAAGACGCGTCAGCCGCTGTCCCGGGCGCTGGTCGCGGCCGTGGGCTTCGACGCGCTCGACCCGGAGCTGCACGCACAGATCACCGACGAGCTGAACGTCTCCTCGCTGGCGTCCCTGTCCGAGGTGGGCGGCTCGCTGGTGGACACCACGGCCAAGGCCAACTTCCGGGCGCTGGGCAAGCGGTTCGGCAAGCGGGTGCAGGACGTGGCGAAGGCGGTCGCCGCGGCGGACGCGGCCGCGCTGTCGCTGGCGCTGCGCGAGGGCACGGCGTCGGTGGAGGTCGACGGCGAGACCGTGACGCTGGCGCCGGACGAGGTGATCATCACGGAGACGCCGCGTGAGGGCTGGTCGGTGGCGTCGGACTCCGGTGCGACCGTCGCGCTCGACCTGGAGATCACGGAGGAGCTGCGCCAGGCAGGGCTCGCCCGCGACGCGATCCGGCTGATCCAGGAGGCGCGCAAGAACAGCGGGCTGGACGTGGCCGACCGGATCGCGCTGCGGTGGGTGTCCACGGACCCGGCGGTGATCGCGGCGCTCGCGGAACACACGCCGCTGATCGCCGACGAGGTGCTGGCGACCGACTTCGGGCAGGGCGAGGCCGACGGCAGCTATGGGGAGCCGTTCGTGGACGAGGGGCTGTCCCTGACGTTCCGTCTGCGTAAGGCGTAACGCCTCCGCGGATGAGGTAAGGGCCCGTTCCCCGCGTGGGGAACGGGCCCTTTCTCGTCTCCGCGGGTCGGAGCCCGCACCGTGCGCGGTTCCCCGCGGCCCTGTGGGCATCTGCTCAACACGCGTAAGGGCGTCTACGACCACGCATAAAACAGGGCGGGGCCCCGGAAATGTATCCGGGGCCCGCCCTGTTGTGCTCTGCCGACGCCTACGGCGTGCTATGCGCCCGCCGTCAGTTGTCGTCCTCGTCGATGAGGAAGCCGCGCATCGGGGACGGCGCCTGGCCCATCTGGGACGGGCCCTGCGGGCGTACCGGTGCCATCGGCTGGGTCATCGCCGGCGTCATCTGCTGCTGGCCGCCGTAGGACGGCGGAGCGGGAGACGGACCGCCGCCCATCGGCTGGTTGCCACCGTAGGACGGGGCGCTCGCGCCGGCCGGGGCCATGGAGGGCGCCGGGGACGGCGGGAGGGAAGCCGTGGCCGGGGTGCGCGGCGGCGCCAGGGAGTCGTCGGCCTGGGTCTCCAGCTGACGCAGCTGCGACTCCAGGTACGACTTCAGACGCGTGCGGTACTCGCGCTCGAAGCCACGCAGGTCCTCGACCTTGCGCTCCAGCGTGGCGCGCGCGGACTCCAGGGAGCCCATGGCGACGCGGTGCTTCTCCTGCGCGTCCCGCTCCAGCGCGTCCGCCTTGGCACGGGCGTCACGCTCCAGACCCTCGGCGCGGCTGCGGGCCTCGCCGACGATCTTGTTGGCCTCGGAGCGGGCCTCGGCGATCGCCTGGTCGGCGGTCTGCTGGGCCAGCGAGAGGACTCGGGCGGCGCTGTCGCCACCGGGGCCCTGACCGGGGCCGCCCATCGGACCGCCCATGGGGCCGCCCATCTGCTGCTGCATGGGCGGCTGGCCACCCATCGGGCCCTGGCCCATGCCCTGACCCATGGGGCCGTGGCCCTGGCCCATACCCGGACCGCCCTGGCCCATACCCGGACCGCCCTGGCCCATCGGACCCTGACCCATCGGGCCCTGACCCATCGGACCGGGGCCCTGGGGACCGCCCTGGCCACTGGGACCGGCCGGCAGTTGTGGGGCACCGCTCGGCAGCTGCGGGGGGCCGCCCATGGGGCCACCCATCTGCTGCTGCGGCGGGCCCGATATGCCGGCGGGCACCGGAGCGCCCGGTCCTCGCATGCCCTGCTGAGGCATTCCACCCTGATGGGGCATGCCGCCTTGCTGGGGCATACCGCCTTGCTGGGGCATACCGCCCTGCTGAGGCATACCGCCCTGCTGGTCCTGCTGCTCCGGAGGCTTGCGCATGTTCTGCTGGTTCTGGGCAGCAGCGCGCGTGGCCGCGGCCAGTTTGGCGCGCAGGTCCTCGTTCTCGCGGAGCAGGCGCGTCAGTTCGGCTTCGACCTCATCGAGGAAGGCATCGACCTCGTCCTCGTCATAGCCTTCTCGGAGGCGGACGGTCGTGAACTGCTTGTTCCGCACGTCCTCGGGGGTCAACGGCATCTCTTCACCTCAACGTAGTCGTCGGCATCGGCAAGACGGTAGGTCACATCGCTCATCACAGCCGACCAACGATCGCGATCAGGATGTAGACGATGATCATCAGTACGAAGAAGGACAGGTCGAGCGCCACGCCCCCGAGACGCAGCGGCGGGATGAACCGCCGCAGAAGCTTGAGCGGTGGATCGGTGACAGTGTAGGTGGCCTCAAGTACGACCACCATCGCCTTGCCGGGCTGCCATGAGCGGGCGAACTGGAACACATAGTCCATGACCAACCGGAAGATGAGCACGATGAGGAAGCACATCAGCGCGATGTAGATCACATCCAGGAACACGCTCATGGTTCGTGCTTCCCTCTCCCCTGTTTCATGCCTCGTACCGGTGTTGTGTCTCAGCTCTGGTTGAAGAACCCGCCCTCTGCGATGCGGGCCTTGTCCTCCGCCGTGACATCGACGTTAGCAGGCGACAACAGGAACACCTTCTGCGTCACCCGCTCGATGCTGCCGTGAAGACCAAACACCAAACCGGCCGCAAAGTCGACAAGTCGCTTCGCGTCTGTGTCATCCATCTCAGTCAGATTCATGATCACCGGGGTGCCCTCACGGAAGTGTTCCCCGATGGTACGGGCCTCGTTATAGGTCCGAGGGTGAAGCGTGGTGATCCGGTAAGGCTCTCGTTCCGACACGACCTTGGGCATGATCACCGGTGCGCTCTTCTCCAGGCTTGCGCGTTCTTGTGTGATGGACGCCACGGGGGCGATACGCGCCGGGCGTCCCGATTCCGCGGATAGCGAAGCGGAATGCGACACCGGTTCGCGCGGCGTCGACGGCTGTACTACTCGTACCGAATCGTCCCTTTGGGACTGGTGTGCGCTGTGGGACTGGTGCGACGGCTCATGCCGTCGATGGTCCCGCTCGGGCTCCGGGTCCAGTTCGGGCTCGAAGTCGTCGTCGGGGTCGAATCCGCGGCCGTCGTAACCATCGTCCTCCACGAGGCCGAGGTAGACCGCCATCTTGCGCATCGCGCCGGCCATGCTCTGAGTCCTCCGCTCTGTGGTGGATCGGTGACGACTGCCAAGTCCCGCGATCCACGTGGTCGTTGCGCCCGCCTTGGGCCACATTGACCATATTTTCTGCTGTGGTCCGACTTCTTGGCGACGTTACCCGAGCCTGGGGCGGACTCCGAGTACCGCAGTGCCGACGCGCACATGTGTCGCCCCGGCGGCCACGGCATCCTCAAGGTCCGCACTCATCCCTGCCGAGACCATGTTCGCAGCCGGATGGGCTCGGCGCAGGTCGGTCGACAAATCCATCAACCGCTCGAACGCCGCCTGTTGGCGCCCCGCGTACTCCCCGGTGAGCGGAGCGACGGTCATCAGTCCGCCGAGCCGCAGTCCCGGCGATCCGGCGACGAGCTCGGCCAACTCTTCGATTCCGCCCGGCGCCACGCCACCGCGCTCCCCTCTTCCGCTCGCACCCGCGTCGAGCGCGACCTGGAGGAGACACCCCACCTCGCGCCCGGCTCGCACCGCCTCTTTCGAGAGTGCCTCGACGAGCTTGGAACGATCGACGGACTGCACGAGATCCGCGTAACCGACCACGGATCGCACTTTGTTGGTCTGCAATTGACCAACAAAGTGCCAAGTCAGGGGTAGATCCGCACATTCGGCAGCCTTGGGGGCGGCGTCCTGGTCCCGGTTCTCCGCGACATGACGTACGCCGAGTTCTGACAAGATCCGCACATCGCTCGCCGGATAGGTCTTGGTGACCACGATCAGGGTCACCTCCTCCCGCTCGCGCCCGGCCGCCACACACGCGGCGGCGATCCGCTCCTCCACTTTCGCCAGATTTACGGCGAGTTCGGTCTTACGGTCTGTCATGCCCCATCAGTCCAGCCATACATAGCCCGCCAGCCGCCCGGTGGTGCGGTCGCGGCGGTACGAGAAGTGATCGCCCGACTCCAGCGTGCACACCGGCGACTGCGCCCTGTCGAGCACCCCGGCGCGCGCGAGCTGCGCGTGCACACCGGCGCTCACGTCGACCGCCGGAGTACCCCAGCTGGTCTCGGCGTACGCCGTCGGCTCGACGGCGGCGACTTCGGCGCGCATCGCGTCCGGCACCTCGTAGCACCGTCCGCAGACGGCGGGTCCGGTGCGGGCGACGATCCGGGCCGGGTCGGCGCCGAGCGACTCCATGGCGTCGATCGCGGCGGGCACGATCCCCTTCACCATGCCCGGCCGTCCGGCATGGGCGGCGGCGGCCACTCCGGCCACCGGGTCGGCCAGCAGGACCGGCACGCAGTCGGCGGTCAGCACGGCGAGGGCCAGCCCCCGGACCGCGGTCACCAGCCCGTCGACCTCGGGCGTGAGCCGGGTGGTCCACGGTCCCTCGACCTCGGCCACGTCGTTTCCGTGGACCTGGTTCATCCAGACGACCCGGCCGGGTTCCAGGCCGAGCGACTTGGCGGCGAGTTCTCGATTGGTCCGTACCACGTCGGGGTCGTCGCCGACCGCCCCGCCCAGGTTGAGCTCTTCGTACGGAGCGGCGCTCACCCCGCCCCACCTGTCGGTGAAGGCGAAGTGCGCGCCGCTCACGGTTTCGCGCTGTCCTATCACGTCTGAAGGATCACTTGAGGAAGTCCGGTACGTCCAGTTCCTCGGCCGCGCTGTCCGTGTAGGAGCGCGACGGCGGGACCGGCGGGGCCACCGGGATGTCGGCCACCGGCTCGGGCACCGGCTCCGCCTCCTCCTTCGGGGTCACGCTGCCGAGCGAGCCGTAGGACGGGCGGGACTCGGGCTGCCGCGCCGGAGCGGGCTCCTCGCGGCGGGCGGAGGCCGACGACGAGCCGAGGACGTTGTCCCGGCGGGCCGGGGGCTGGCCCCCGTCGAAGCCGGCCGCGATGACCGTGACGCGGACCTCGTCGCCGAGGGCGTCGTCGATCACCGCGCCGAAGATGATGTTGGCCTCGGGGTGGGCGGCCTCGCTGACCAGCTGGGCGGCCTCGTTGATCTCGAACAGGCCGAGGTCGGAGCCGCCGGAGATGGAGAGCAGGACGCCCCGGGCGCCGTCGATGGATGCCTCCAGGAGCGGCGAGGAGATCGCCATCTCGGCGGCGGCCACCGCGCGGTCGTCGCCGCGGGCCGAGCCGATGCCCATGAGGGCCGAGCCGGCCTCGGACATGACGGACTTCACGTCGGCGAAGTCGAGGTTGATCAGACCGGGCGTGGTGATGAGGTCGGTGATGCCCTGGACACCGGAGAGCAGGACCTGGTCGGCCGACTTGAAGGCGTCCAGCACCGAGACCTGGCGGTCCGAGATGGACAGCAGCCTGTCGTTCGGGATGACGATGAGGGTGTCGACCTCTTCGCGGAGCTCCGCGATGCCGTCCTCGGCCTGGTTGGCGCGGCGCCGGCCCTCGAAGGTGAACGGGCGCGTGACCACGCCGATGGTGAGGGCGCCCAGCGTGCGCGCGATGTTGGCCACGACGGGTGCGCCGCCGGTGCCGGTGCCGCCGCCTTCACCGGCCGTCACGAAGACCATGTCGGCCCCCTTGAGGACCTCCTCGATCTCCTCGCGGTGGTCCTCGGCGGCCTTGCGGCCGACGGCCGGGTTGGCGCCGGCGCCGAGTCCCCGGGTGAGTTCACGGCCGACGTCGAGCTTGACGTCGGCGTCGCTCATCAACAGCGCCTGTGCGTCGGTGTTGATGGCGATGAACTCGACGCCCTTGAGACCGACCTCGATCATCCGGTTGATGGCATTGACACCACCGCCGCCGACACCGATGACCTTGATGACTGCGAGGTAGTTCTGCGGTGCTGCCACGTCGAAGGCCTCTCGCCTCGAATTACGTTGCCGTCCTCATGCGATGCCCGCGTGGAACGGCAGATGCCGATTGGGACGGTCCGTAGCGCCGACCCGAACCCTAACCCTGAAGTTTAGGGTTACCAGTGTGTCTGTTCCCTGAAGTCTTCTGAACAGGACACTAAGTCGACAAGTGGCGCCCGTTCAACGAACACGCCGAACCTCCCGTTTTTCTTTTCACCCTATGTGATCAGCCGTAGCAGTGCCCAACCAGGGTGCTGGCCTGCGCTGATGTGCGTCAACTCGCCGATGACGCAGGGGCGGTGGGAACGCTCACGTCGAAGTGCCGCGCACCGGAAGCGGCTTTCATGAGAGCGGTGAGCGTGCGCGACTTGGCGGCGCCGTTCTCGACACTGCCCCACTCGACCGTGCGGCCGCCGCTCAACTCCAGCGTGATGTCGTCGTAGGAACGGACCTTGAGGGTTCGGGTGTCCCGGCGGACGGCGGCCGGAATGTCGCCCGCGACCTCGACCGCTTCCCGCACCAGCCGGTCGGTGCCGAAACGGCGCAGGCTCGCGGTGGCCGAACCCGACCGGGACAGAGTCAATTCCAGTGCCGGAGCGCCTTTCGGCGCCTGCGAAACCGTGGCGAACCGGACGCCTTCCTTGTCCACTTCGATGAAGTTTCCGCCCTTTTCAATGAGCAGAACCGGAGTGCGCTCGGTCACTTTCAGCCCGATTCCACGGGGCCAGGAACGGACGACGTCAATCGCGTCAATTCGAGGCAGTTTCCGGCGCAGTCGGGCCTCGATGCCATCGGTGTCGACGGAAATCAGCGGCGCTCCGACCGGGACGTCGGCGGCCTCCCGCACCTGCCCGGGCGTCAGCACGGCCGTGCCGGAGACGGAGACATGCCGCAAGCGCAGCCACGGGGAGCCGTACAGCAGCCAGACGGAACCGGAACCCAGGAACACAACTCCCAGGACCAGAATGACGATCGTACGAAAGCGGCGGTTCCTCCATCGCCGGGCGGGCGGCGGGCCGGACGACTCCTGCTGGCGTTCACCGCGCTGGGCGGTGGTCGGTCCGGCCACGCTGCTCACTTGCCTTTCGTCATACGGCCTAACGACTTGAGGCGATCGCCTCGTACACCATGCCGACGAGCAGGTCGTCGGCGTCCCGGCGGCCGAACTCGCTTGCCGCGCGGGACATCTCGTACAGCCGGTGCGGATCGGCGAGCACGGGCAGGACGTTCTGCTGCACCCACTCCGGGGTGAGTTCCGCGTCGTCGACCAGCAGACCGCCGCCGGCCTTGACCACCGGCTGGGCGTTCAGCCGCTGTTCGCCGTTGCCGATGGGCAGCGGGACATAGGCGGCCGGGAGCCCGACCGCGGAGAGTTCGGCGACGGTCATCGCGCCGGCGCGGCAGAGCATCATGTCGGCCGCGGCGTACGCGAGGTCCATCCGGTCCAGGTAACCTACCGGGACATAGGGGGGCATCCCCGGCATCTGGTGCACTTGCGGCAGTTCGTTCTTCGGGCCGACCGCGTGCAGGATCTGGACGCCGGCCTGCTGCAGCCAGGGCGCGACCTGCTGGACGACCTCGTTGAGACGGCGGGCGCCCTGGGAGCCGCCGGAGACCAGCAGCGTGGGCAGGTTGGGATCGAGACCGAAACGGTGCCGGGCCTCCGGGCGGGCAGCGGCGCGGTCCAGGACGGAAATGGAGCGGCGCAGCGGGATGCCGATGTAGCGGGCGTCGCGCAGTTTGCTGTCCGGGGTGGAGACGGCGACCCGCGCGGCGTACCGGGAGCCGATCTTGTTGGCGAGGCCCGGACGGGCGTTGGCCTCGTGGATCACGATCGGCACGCCGAGGCGCTTGGCGGCGAGATAGCCGGGCAGGGCGACATAGCCGCCGAAGCCGACGACGCAGTCCGCCTTGGTGCGCTCGAGGATCTGCTCGGCCGCCTTGATGGTGCCACGCAGCCGGCCCGGGACGGTGATCAGTTCAGGGGTGGGCCTGCGGGGCAGTGGCACCGCCGGGATCAGGGCGAGCTCGTAACCGCGCTCCGGCACCAGCTTGGTCTCAAGGCCGCGTTCCGTGCCCAGGGCCGTGATCCCCACGGTGGGGTCCTGCCTGCGCAGGGCGTCCGCGAGGGCGAGCGCGGGCTCGATGTGGCCGGCGGTCCCCCCACCAGCGAGTACGACATGCACCGAAATTCACCGCTCTCCGGACGAGCGCGCCGCCGAGGCGCGCCGTCGCATCGTGTTCCATCTCCGAGGCCCCGCAGGGCTCCCAGCCCCCCGCTTTCTACCAAAGCGAGGTTGCCGCGCCGCAAGCGCCGCCCGCGCAGCGGGCTCGTCGCGCGCGAAGGCGATCAGCAGCCCGATGGCGAACATGGTCGGCAGCAGGGCGGAGCCTCCGTAGGAGAACAGCGGGAGGGGGACGCCGGCGATCGGCAGCAGGCCGAGTACCGCACCGATGTTGATCACCGCCTGTGCGGTGATCCAGGTGGTCACGCCTCCCGCGGCGTACCTCACGAAGGGGTCCTCCGTGCGTCCGGCCACGCGGATACCCGCATAGCCTAGAGCCGCGAAGAGGGCCAGTACCGACAGCGTCCCCGCCAAGCCCAGTTCCTCACCGGCGACGGCGAAGATGAAGTCGGTGTGGGCTTCGGGGAGTTGGCCCCATTTTTCCACACTCGCACCGAGTCCGGAACCGAAGAGTCCGCCGGAGGCCAGGGCGTAGATGCCGTGAACCGCCTGCCAGCAGTCCGCGACGCCGGTCTTGGGCTCGGTGGCGCCGATACAGGCGAGCCGGGCCATACGGTTGGGGCTGGTCTTGATGAGGATCATACCGAGCACGCCGGCGATCGACAGTACCCCGGCGAACAGCCTGGTCGGTGCCCCCGCCAGCCACAGCAGACCGAACAGGATCGCGGTCAGGATGATCGCGGTCCCCATGTCGCCGCCGAGCATGATCAGGCCGAGCAGCAGAAAGCTGACCGGGACCAGCGGCACCAGCATGTGCTTCCACTGGGTCAGCAGCCGCCTCTCCTGCTTGCGCGCCATCAGGTCGGCGCCCCAGAGCACCAGGGCGAGCTTGCCGAACTCGCTGGGCTGGATCTGGAAGGAGCCGCCCAGGGAGATCCAGTTCTGGTTGCCGTTGACCGACATCCCTATCCCCGGCACCTGCACCAGGACCATCAGGAACACGGCACCGGCGAGGATCGGGTAGGCGAGCGCCCGGTGCAGTTTCACCGGCATGCAGGACGCGACCAACAGCAGCACACCCCCGATACAGGCGGCCAGGAACTGCTTGCGGAAGAAGAAGGAGCCCGGCAGCGACATCTGCAGCGCGGTGATCTGGGAGGCCGAGTAGACCATCACCAGACCCAGCACGATGATCAGCAGACTGCCGCCGAGGATCAGGTAGTACGCGGTCAGCGGCCGGTCCCAGGCCCGGTGGGCGCGCGTGTAGAACTGTCGCAGCGGATTCTCGCGCGACGCGCGGGGGGCGGCGGGCCTGCGGACTGCACGCTGTACGGGCGGCCTGCCGGTGCGGCTACCGGGCATCAACGCCTCCGCTGAACGTCGACCGTCCCACGCGTCCCTCCCAAGGTCGCCCGGCAGGCGGCCGGGTCAGGCGCCGAGTTCGCGTACAGCCTGAGCGAACGCGTCACCGCGCTTGTTGTAGTTGGCGAACATGTCCATGGAGGCACAAGCAGGTGCCAGCAGCACCGTGTCTCCGGCAACAGCGAGTCGCCGCGCCTCCTGGACCGCCACGAGCATCGCCCCAGTGTCGGTCCGGTCGAGGTCGACGACGGGTACTTCCGGCGCGTGTCGCGCGAGGGCGTCCCGGATGAGGGCGCGATCGGAGCCGATCAGCACCACACCGCGAAGTCGCTTTGCCGACTTGGCGACCAGTTCGTCGAAGGTCGCGCCCTTCGCAAGACCGCCCGCAATCCATACAATCGACTCATATGACGCCAACGAGGCTTCCGCCGCATGTGTGTTGGTGGCCTTGGAGTCGTCGATGTACGCGACCCCGTCCACGTCGGCCACGTGCGCGATGCGGTGGGCGTCCGGGGTGAAGTTGCGCAGCCCGTCCCGTACGGCCCTGGGGGGCACGCCGAAGGCGCGCGCGAGCGCCGCCGCGGCAAGGGCGTTGGCGATGTTGTGCGGGGCGGGCGGGTCGACGTCGGAGACCTCGGCCAGCTCCTGGGCGTTCTGCTGCCGGTTCTCGACGAAGGCGCGGTCGACCAGGATGCCTTCCACGACGCCGAGTTGGGAGGGTCCCGGGGTGCCGAGGGTGAAGCCGATGGCCCGGCAGCCCTCCTCGACGTCGGCCTCGCGCACCAGCTCCTCGGTGAGCTTGTCGGCGACGTTGTAGACGCAGGCGACCCGGTTGCCCTCGTAGATACGGCCCTTGTCCTTGGCGTACGCCTCCATGGAGCCGTGCCAGTCGAGGTGGTCGGGGGCGAGGTTGAGCACGGCCGCCGAGTGGGCGCGCAGGGAGGGCGCCCAGTGCAGCTGATAGCTCGACAGCTCGACAGCCAGGACGTCGTACTCCTCGTCGCCGAGGACCGCGTCGAGAAGCGAGACGCCGATGTTGCCGACGGCGGCCGTGCGCAGGCCCGCCGCCTTCAGGATCGACGCCAGCATCTGGACGGTGGTGGTCTTGCCGTTCGTACCCGTGACGGCCAGCCAGGGGGCCGCGCCAGGGCCCCTGAGCCGCCAGGCGAGTTCGACATCGCCCCAGATCTCGATGCCGGCCGCCCGGGCCGCCGCGAACAGCGGCTTGTCCGGCTTCCAGCCGGGCGCGGTGACGATCAGCTCGGTGCCCTCCGGCAGGGTCGCCCCGTCGCCGAGACGCACGGTGATGCCGAGCGTCTCCAGCTCCGCGGCCTGTTCACGCGCGCGTGCGTCGTCGCCGTCGTTGACGACCGTGACGATCGCCCCACGCGCGTGCAGCACCTTCGCCGCCGGGACGCCGGAGACGCCTAGCCCCGCGACGGTGACGTGCGTGCCGTGGAATTCCGGGGACACCGAGGAGGTCACTTGTCCGCTGCCCATCCCGCGTAGAAGAGGCCGAGCCCGACGATCACACAGATACCTTGGATGATCCAGAAGCGGACCACCACGAGGACTTCGGACCAGCCCTTGAGTTCGAAGTGGTGCTGGAGTGGCGCCATCCGGAAGACGCGCCTGCCGGTGAGCCGGAAGGAGCCGACCTGGATGACGACCGACATGGTGATGAGGACGAACAGACCGCCCATGATGGCCACGAGCAGCTCGGTGCGGGAGAGGATCGCCAGGCCCGTGAGGACACCGCCGAGCGCGAGCGAACCGGTGTCGCCCATGAAGATCTTGGCCGGCGAGGTGTTCCACCACAGGAAGCCCAGGCAGGAGCCCATCAGCGCGGAGGCGATGACCGCGAGGTCCAGTGGGTCGCGCACCTCGTAACAGGCGGCCGGGTTGGTGAGCGTCTGCGCGTTGGCGCAGGACTCCTGGAACTGCCAGACACCGATGAACGTGTAGGCGCCGAAGACGAGCACGGAGGCGCCGGTGGCGAGACCGTCCAGACCGTCGGTCAGGTTCACGCCGTTCGACATCGCCAGGATCATGAACAGCGCCCAGACCACGAACAGCACCGGGCCGATGGACCAGCCGAAGTCCGTGATGAACGACAGCTTGGTGGAGGCCGGGGTGTTGCCGCGGGCGTCGGCGAACTGCAGCGACAGCACCGCGAAGGCGATACCGACGATCAGCTGGCCGGCCATCTTCGCCTTGGCGCGCAGACCCAGCGAACGCCGCTTGACGATCTTGATGTAGTCGTCCAGGAAGCCGACCAGGCCCATCCCGCACATCAGGCCGAGCACCAGCACACCCGAGTAGGTCGGGGCGTAGCCGGTGATCACCTTGGACAGGAAGTAGGCGGCGACCGTCGACAGGATGAAGGCGATACCGCCCATCGTCGGTGTACCGCGCTTGCTGGCGTGCTCACGCGGGCCGTCGTCACGGATGTACTGGCCGTAGCCCTTGCGGGCGAGGAGCTTGATCAGCAGCGGAGTGCCGATCAGCGTCAGGAAGAGACCGATGACGCCCGAGAAGAGGATCTGCTTCATCATCGGGCATCAACACCCTCGGCACCGGACTCCACGAGCGCCTGGGCAACGCTCTCCAGGCCCACTGACCGTGACGCCTTCACGAGGACGACGTCCCCCGGGCGCAACTCGCTGCGCAACAGGTCGACCGCCGCCTGTGCGTCGGACACGTGCACCGACTCCTCACCCCACGAACCCTCGTTATATGCGCCCAGTTGCAGCCAGGAGGCTTCCACGCCCCCGACCGCGACGAGCTTGCCGACATTGAGCCGGACGGCGAGCCGTCCGACCGCGTCGTGCTCGGCGAGCGCCTCGTCCCCGAGCTCGGCCATCTTGCCGAGCACCGCCCACGTGCGGCGCCCCTTGCCCATGGCCGCCAGCGCGCGCAGCGCGGCTCGCATGGACTCGGGGTTGGCGTTGTAGGCGTCGTTGACGATGGTCACGCCGTCCGGGCGCTCGGTGACCTCCATACGCCAGCGGGAGAGGGAGCCAGCCTCGGAGAGCGCGGTGGCGATCTCTTCCGCGGACATGCCCAGCTCATGGGCGACGGCGGCCGCGGCGAGCGCGTTCGACACGTGATGCTCACCGTACAGGCGCATGGTCACATCGCTTGCACCGGAGGGTGTGTGAAGGCTGAACGCGGGCTGTCCCGTGTCCGTGAGTCGTACGTTCTCGGCGCGTACGTCCGCTTCGGCCGACTCTCCGAAAAGGACCACCTTCGCCTTGGTACGGGAGGCCATGGCCCGCACCAACGGGTCGTCCGCGTTGAGGATCGCGGTGCCGCCGTCCTCGACCGAGGGCAGGGCCTCCACCAACTCGCCCTTGGCCTGGGCGATCTGCTCCCGGCCGCCGAACTCGCCGATGTGGGCGGTGCCGACGTTGAGGACCAGGCCGATCTTCGGGGGCGTCAGATCCGTCAGGTAGCGGATGTGGCCGATGCCGCGGGCGCCCATCTCCAGCACCAGGAACTTCGTGTCCCCGGTGGCGGACAGGGCGGTCAGCGGCAGTCCGATCTCGTTGTTGAGCGAGCCGGGCGTGAACACGGTCGGCGCCTTGGTGCGCAGCACCTGCGCGATGAGGTCCTTGGTACTGGTCTTGCCGGCCGAACCGGTCAGGGCCACGAGGGTCGCGCCGAGCCGTCGTACGACATGGCGGGCGAGGGCGCCGAGGGCGCTCTGGACGTCGTCCACGACGATCGCGGGCACGCCGACGGGTCGGGACGCCAGAACGGCGACCGCGCCCTGCTCGACGACCTGGGCGGCGAAGTCGTGGCCGTCCACGCGTTCGCCCACGAAGGCGGCGAACAGACTGCCAGGGCCCGCCTCGCGGGAGTCCCGGACGACCTCGCCGGTGACCTGGACGGATGGATCCGGTATGTCATGCGTCTGCCCGCCGACGACTGCTGCGATCTCGGCGAGGGAGAGGGCGATCACAAGTTCATCCCTGGGTCTTCTGGATAGCTTCGCGAAGCACCTGGCGGTCGTCGAAGGGACGGACCACGCCGGCGATGTCCTGGCCCTGCTCGTGGCCCTTGCCGGCGACCAGCACGGTGTCGCCGGGGTGTGCGCGGGCGACGGCCGCGGCGATCGCGGCGGCCCGCTCCTCGAAGAGGACCACCTCGCCACGCTCGTGGGCGGGTACCGAGGCCGCGCCGGCGAGCATGGTGGCGAGGATGCCGAGCGGGTCCTCGGAGCGGGGGTTGTCGGAGGTCAGTACTGCCGTGTCGGCGAGCCGGGCCGCGGCGGCGCCCATCGGGGCCCGCTTGGTCTTGTCGCGGTCGCCGCCGCAGCCGAGGACGATGTGCAGCCGGCCCTTGGTGACCTTGCGCAGGGCCTTGAGGACCGACTCGACGGCGTCCGTCTTGTGGGCGTAGTCGACGACCGCGAGGTAGGCCTGTCCGGCGTCCACGCGCTCCAGGCGGCCCGGGACGCCCGGGACGGCGGCGATGCCGTCGGCCGCGGTCTGCGGGTCGAGGCCCGCGGCGGCGAGGGCGACGATCGCGGCGAGGGTGTTGGCCACGTTGAATGGGCCCGGCAGCGGCGACTTGGCGGCGATCCGGACGCCCTCGGGCCCCATGACGGTGAACGTCGAGTCCATGGGGCCGATGTGGACGTCCGTGGCCTGCCAGTCGGCGTCGGGGTGGCCCTCGGCGGAGTAGGTGACGACCGGGACGGTGGCTTCCCGGGCGAGCCTGCGGCCGTACTCGTCGTCGACGTTGACCACCCCGCGTTTGCTGCGTTTCGGGGTGAACAGCTGTGCCTTGGCCCGGTAGTAGTCCTCCATGTCGGAGTGGAACTCCATGTGTTCCGGGCTGAGGTTGGTGAAGACGGCGATGTCGAAGACGCAGCCGTCGACCCGGCCGAGGACCAGGGCGTGGCTGGAGACCTCCATGGCGACCGCCTCGACGCCACGCTCGCGCATGACGGCGAACAGGGCCTGGAGGTCGGTTGCCTCGGGGGTGGTGCGCTCGGACTTGATGCGGTCGTCGCCGATGCGCATCTCGACGGTGCCGATGAGTCCCGTGCTGCGCGTGCGCTTCAGGCCGCCCTCGACCAGGTAGGCCGTGGTGGTCTTGCCGGACGTGCCGGTGATGCCGATCTGGAGCAGGTCGCGGCCCGGGTGGCCGTAGATCGTGGCCGCGAGTTCGCCCATCCGCGTGCGCGGGTCGTCGACGACCAGGACCGGCAGGCCGGTCGCGGCGGCGCGTTCGGCGCCCGTCGGATCGGTCAGCACGGCGACCGCGCCGAGGCCTGCGGCCTGGGCGGCGAAGTCGGCGCCGTGCAGACGGGCGCCCGGCAGGGCGGCGTACAGGTCGCCCGGGCGGACCGCGCGCGAGTCGTGGGTGATGCCCGTGACCTCCGCTGTGTTCTCCGTGATGTCCGGTTCGGCGGCGCCCAGCTGATCGGCGAGCTCCGCGAGGGGTGTGGCGGAGACCTGAACCGGCCTGGGCGGCCCCGGATATGTCACGGAAGCGCCCTTCTGGGTGGTTTGGGACTGATCAGCGTGTGGCACGGCGGTGAGCGTACCCGGCGCACCCGCTCCGGAGCGAAGTGAGGGGCGTGGGGCCCGGTGGTTCCCGGGATCGGGGGTGATCGTTGTCACGGGCTCGTTCCTGGTGGTCTTTCCGAAAAGCTGAGGCGCTGATCAGGGCTTGTAGTCGACGGGCAGGTTCGCCGCCCTGGCGCCGGTCGGAGGGATCTGGAGGGTCTTGAGGGCGAACTCCATCACCTGCTTGTAGATCGGGCCGCAGATCTGGCCGCCGAAGTAGCTGCCGGCGGTGGCGTTCTGGATGGAGCAGTAAACGGTGATGCGAGGATTGTCCGCGGGCGCGAACCCGGCGAACGACGAGGTGTAGCCGCGGTATCTGCCGGTGGCAGGATCCACTCGGTTGGCGGTGCCGGTCTTGCCCGCGACGTTGTAGCCGGGGATGGCCGCCTTGGCGCCGGTGCCCTGCTCGTCGCCCACGACGGACTCCAGCATCTGGGCGACGGTCTTGGCCGTCTTCTCGCTGACCACGCGGGTCTTCTTGGGCTGCGCGGCCGGGGTGAAGCGGCCGTCGGCACCCTTGGATCCGCGTACCAGGGTCGGCTCGACACGGACTCCGCCGTTGGCGATCGTCGAGTAGACGGAGGCCGCCTGCATGGCGTTGATGGAGAAACCCTGGCCGAAAGGAATCGTGTACTGCTGCGAGGTCGACCACTTGTCCGGGGCTGCCAGGATCCCCCTCGTCTCGCCGGGGAAGCCGAGCCCGGTATAGCCGCCGATGCCGAACTTGCGCAGATACGAGTAGAGGACCTGGTTGGCCTGCTCCTGGGTCTTGCCCAGCTGGCCGGTCGCGAGAATGGTGCCGATGTTGCTGGACTTGGCGAGCACGCCGTTGAGCGTGAGGTACCAGGTCGCGTGGTCGATGTCGTCCTTGAAGAGCCGGTCGCCGCGGTGCAGCCGGTTGGGCACCACCACATGCGTGAGCGGGGTGGCGGCGTTCTCCTCCAGGACGGCCGCCATCGACATCACCTTGGCGGTGGAGCCGGGCTCGTAGGCGTCCTGGAGGGCCGCGTTGCCCATCGCGGCCGCGTCGGCCGTCGACAGGTCGTTCGGGTCGAAGCCGGGCGAGTTGGCCATCGCCAGGATCTGTCCGGTCCTGGTGTCCTGGACGACCACATAGCCGCGGTCCGCCCTGGACTTCTTCACCTGCTCGGTGATGGCGTTCTGCGCGGCCCACTGGATGTCGCGGTCGATGGTCAGCTCGACGTCGGAGCCGGCCACGGCCGGGGTCTCCGTGGAGCCCGCGGTGGGCACCTCTCGCCCGCCGGACTGGGCGTAGCGGATCTTGCCGTCCTTGCCGGTCAGCTGCTTGTCGAGCTGCTGCTCGATACCGCCGCCGCCCTTGCCGTCGGCGTTGACCCAGCCCAGTATCCCGGCGGCCAGATCGCCGTTCGGGTACACGCGCTGGCTGCTGGGGTCGGCGAAGACACCGGCCAGCACGTTGACGGTGTTCTTGTCGGCCCCGGCCTTGTTGGTGAGGGCGGTCTTCAGGTCCTTGATCTGCTTCCAGACCTGCGGGGTCTGCCGGGCGGCGAGCCGGACGTAGCGCAGTTCCCTGTTCTCGGGCAGCAGCAGCTTGACGAGGTCGGCCTGGTTCTTGCCGAGGATCGGGGCGAGCAGCGCGGCGGCCTGCTCGGGGCCGTCGTCCACCTTGAGCTGCTTTCTGGTGAACATCGTGGGGTCGGCGGTGATGTCGTACGCGTCCTCGCTGATCGCCAGCGCCACGCCGTTGCGGTCGGTGATCCCGCCGCGCTCGGCGGCCAGGGTGTGCACGACGTACCGGTTCTGCTCGGCCTTCGCGGCGTACGCGCTGGCGTCGACGGCCTGGACCTGGAGCAGCCGTCCGACGAAGACCAGCAGCACCAGGGTCAGGGCGAAGCCGACCATGCGCAGCCGGGGGCGGGGGCTGCCGAGCAGCAGCGGGCGCTGGGCCGGGGGCCGCGGCGCGCTCGGGCGGCGGACCGGGCGGGCGCCGGGGCCGGGGCCCGGCCCGCGCCGGACCGCGCCCCGGGGCTCCCGGGGGCGGGGCGGCTTGGCGGGGCCGGGCACACGGCGGCGCGGCGATTGCCTTTCTCCAGAAGTGTCTGGCACTTCCGTCACCTGCCGGGGGTCGTGGTCGGGGTCACGGGCGGGAGTGCCGGCGCCGGGGTCGTCACCGGCGTTGTGACCGGCGCGGGTGTCGGTACGTTCACCGGCGCGGAGACGTCCGGCGTCGGTACGGCGACGGACGGGGTGCCGATGACCTCGGGAGCGCGCGGCTGGGTGTTCTGCTGGAGGGCGGCGGGGCTGGGGACGCCCTTGACGGTGCCGTCGGGGCCGAGGAAGGCCGGGTCGCCGCCGGGGACCATGCCGAGCTCGCGGGCCCGGCGCTGGAGGGCGTCGGGAGCGGAGTAGGCGTCGATGTCCCGCTGCAGCGCCTGTTCCTCGTCGGTGAGGCTCTTGGTCTGCTTCTGCAGGTCGTCGAGTCTGAACGAGCCCTCGCTGAGCGCCGAGTTCAGCACGAGCAGGCCGATCAGGCCGCCGGCGAGCAACAGGACGACGAGCAGGACGAACGGGGTGCGGGCGGCCTGGTTGGCCCGGCCGGTCGGAAGGAGCCGCGCGAGCCGGGCGGCCCGCCCTTTCAGCTCGGGTTTCCTACTCACGTGTCCTCCGGTGGGTCCGGAAACCCCGCGTGCTCACGCCGCTCATTCAATGGACTCCCTGATGCGCTGGGCCCCTCGAAGACGCGCGGGCGCGGCCCTGCGGTTCTCGGCGACCTCTTCCTCCGTGGGAAGTTCGGCACCGCGTGTGAGCAGCTTGAGTCGGGGCTGGTACTGCTCGGGCACGACCGGCAGCCCGGGCGGCGCGGTGGTGGCGGCACCGGCCGCGAACACCTGCTTGACGAGACGGTCTTCGAGCGAGTGGTACGACAGTACGGCGATCCGGCCGCCGACCGCGAGGGCCTTCACCGCGGCCGGGATCGCCCTTTCCAGGACGGCCAGTTCGCCGTTGACCTCGATGCGCAGCGCCTGGAAGGTGCGCTTGGCCGGGTTGCCGCCGGTGCGCTTGGCGGCCTGCGGCAGCGCGTCCCGGATCAGCTCGACGAGCCGGGCGCTGTTGCTGAACGGCTCCTTCTCGCGCTCCCGGACGATCGCCGAGACGATCCGCTTGGCCTGCTTCTCCTCGCCGTACGCGAACAGGATGCGCACGAGGTCACCGGCCGGGTAGGTGTTGAGGACCTCGGCGGCGCTGACGCCGGTCGTCTGGTCCATGCGCATGTCGAGCGGTGCGTCCTGGGCGTAGGCGAAACCGCGGTCCGCCTCGTCGAGCTGCATGGAGGAGACGCCGAGGTCGAACAGCACGCCCTGCACGCGCGCGATGCCGAGTCGTTCGAGTACCCCGGGCAGCTCGTCGTAGACGGCGTGGACCAGGGTGGCGCGGTCACCGAAGGGCGCGAGCCGCTCGCCGGACAGGCGCAGGGCCTCCTTGTCCCGGTCCAGGGCGACGAGGCGGGCCTCGGGGAAGCGGGTCAGCAGCGCCTCGCTGTGGCCGCCGAGGCCGAGGGTGCAGTCGACGACCACGCTTCCCGGCCGCTCCAGGGCGGGTGCCAGCAGATCCAGGCACCGCTGGAGCATCACCGGGACGTGTCGACTCTGGCTCAAGGGGGCCTCTCAGGTCCGCGCGGGAGATACGCACCCCCGGGTCCCCGCCCGCTCGGTACGCGCGCCGCGCACGTGGGGAGACGGCCCGGGCACCGTGCCGGGGTCTCCAGGGGATTTCACCAGCGGGGAGAGCCTCGCCTCCCGCTTCGCGTCACTTTAGTCCACCGTGTCGCCCGGTCAATCAACCGGCCTGCGCGGCGCGTACGGCATGGTGGCGGGGGCCACCATTGGAAAGGAATCACCCGTACAGCCCTGGCTTGCCCTCCGTGTGGGTTAGCTCACAACAAGCCACAGTGACGTTCTTTGTCCCCTCCCACAGCAGGCCCTGACCGCCCGTGACCAGTACCGTTGTGTCTATGACGACTTCCGCAGCAGCTCCCACTGGATCCGAAGGCGCCATAACCGACGGCGGCACCGTGACGGACCGCCTGGTCGACGCCAACCGCACATACGCCGCCGCCTTCACCGACCCCGGCATGGACGCCCGGCCCGTGCTGCACGTGGCCGTGGTGGCCTGCATGGACGCGCGCCTCGACCTGCACAAGGCGCTCGGCCTGCAGCTCGGCGACTGCCACACCATCCGCAACGCCGGCGGTGTGGTCACCGATGACGTGATCCGCTCCCTCACCGTCAGTCAGCGCAAGCTCGGCACCCGCAGCATCGTGCTGATCCACCACACCGGCTGCGGCATGGAGGCCCTCACCGAGGACTTCCGCACCGACCTGGAGATGGAGGTCGGCCAGCGCCCGGCCTGGGCGGTGGAGTCCTTCCGGGACGTCGACCAGGACGTACGGCAGTCCATGCAGCGGGTGCGCACCTCGCCGTTCCTGCTGCACACCGACGACGTACGCGGCTTCGTCTTCGACGTCCGCACCGGTCTGCTGCGCGAGGTCGAGGCGGCCTGAGACCGAGGCTCCGACGGACCGCCCACCCCGGAAACCGCCTCCGCACCCTGTCGAGATGCTGTCGAATACGCGGTCGAAAGGCCGTAAGACCGACAAAGTGCGGGCAGTTGTCCACAGGCGAGTGACACGAATCGGTAACGGCAGCAAGAATGCGGTGTGGGACGTCGCGCGGAACTATTCACGCGTGGTGTCCGTGTTTCGGGGTGGGCCGGTTCCGCTGACAGAGCGCCGGCCCGGGCAATGATGGGCCGAGGAGGGCCGGGTGACGACCTATGACGATCGAGCGAGCCTTACTGATCTGACCGCCACTGTGGAGCGGGTCCGCAGTTCGGTGGAGGGTGTGATCGAGGGCAAGCCCGAGGTCGTACGGCTTTCGCTGACCGTGCTGCTGGCCGAGGGACATCTCCTGATCGAGGACGTCCCCGGCGTGGGCAAGACGATGCTGGCGAAGGCGCTGGCGCGGTCCATCGACTGTTCGGTGCGACGCATCCAGTTCACGCCCGACCTGCTGCCGTCGGACATCACCGGTGTGTCCATCTGGGACCAGCAGCGCCGGGACTTCGAGTTCAAGCCGGGCGCCGTCTTCGCCCAGATCGTGATCGGCGACGAGATCAACCGCGCCTCGCCCAAGACCCAGTCGGCGCTGCTGGAGTCGATGGAGGAGCGGCAGGTGACCATCGACGGGCAGACCTATGAACTGCCCAGCCCGTTCATGGTGGTGGCCACCCAGAACCCGGTCGAGATGGAGGGCACCTACCCCCTGCCGGAGGCCCAGCGCGACCGCTTCATGGCCCGCGTCTCGGTCGGCTACCCCAGCGTGGAGGCCGAGTTGCAGATGCTCGACATCCACGGCGGGGCGAGCCCCCTGGAGGACCTCCAGCCGGTGGCGCACGCGCACGACATCGTCAAGCTCGTCGAGACCGTGCGGGGAGTCCATGTCGCCGAGACCGTCCGGCGGTACGCGGTGGACCTGGTCTCCGCCACCCGGACCCACCCCGATCTCAGACTCGGCGCCTCCCCGCGCGCCACGCTGCATCTGCTGCGCGCGGCGAAGGCGTCCGCCGCCCTGAGCGGCCGGGAGTACGCGCTGCCGGACGACCTGCAGGCGCTCGCCGTCGCGGTCCTGGCCCACCGGCTGCTGCCCACCGCCCAGGCCCAGCTCAACCGGCGCACCGCGGAGCAGGTCGTCCAGGAGATCCTGCAGCAGACCCCGGTGCCGGCGGCTCCTCAGCAGCAGAACGGCTTCGGCGGTCTGGGCCGGGGCGTGCCCGCGTATCCCCAGCAGCCGCCGCGGAGTCTGTGATGAGCGTCCCGGCGGAGGCCGACCGCGAGGAGACGGGCGGTGTCCGCGCGGCCCTGGCCGGGCTGACCACCCGAGGCCGCTCCTTCCTGGCGGCCGGCATCGCGGCGGTGATCTGCGCGTACGTGCTCGGCCAGAGCGATCTGCGCCGGGTCGGGCTGCTCCTCGCCGTGCTGCCGCTGATCTGCGCGGCCGTGCTCTACCGCACCCGCTACCGGGTGGCCGGCAGCCGCCGGCTCTCCCCCTCGCGGGTGCCGGCCGGCAGCGAGGCGCGGGTCCATCTGCGGATGGACAACGTCTCGCGGCTGCCCACCGGCCTGCTGATGCTCCAGGACCGGGTGCCCTACGTCCTCGGCCCGCGCCCCCGCTTCGTCCTGGACCGGGTCGAGCCGGGCGGCCGCCGGGAGGTCTCCTACCGGGTCCGCTCGGACCTGCGCGGCCGCTATCCGCTCGGCCCGCTCCAGTTGCGCCTGACCGACCCGTTCGGGATGTGCGAACTGACCCGCTCCTTCTCGACGTTCGACACCCTGACCGTCATCCCGCGCGTGGAGCCGCTGTCGCGGATCCGGCTCAGCGGCGAGGCGAAGGGGTACGGCGACGGGCGGCAGCGCTCTCTGGCCCTGGCCGGCGAGGACGACGTGATCCCGCGCGGCTACCGGTACGGCGACGACCTGCGCCGCGTGCACTGGCGCTCCACCGCCCGCTACGGCGAGCTGATGGTGCGCCGCGAGGAGCAGCCTCAGCGCGCCCGCTGCACGGTGTTGCTGGACACCCGCGGCATCGCCTACGAGGGCGCGGGCCCCGACTCGGCGTTCGAATGGGCGGTCTCCGGCGCCGCCTCGGTCCTGGTCCACATGCTCGAACGCGGCTTCTCGGTGCGGCTGCTGACGGACACCGGCAGCTCGGTGCCCGGCGAGGGGGCCGACGGTTTCGCGGGCTCCGGCCAGGAAACGGTGGACGCGGCCGGGCTGATGATGGACACCCTGGCCGTGATCGACCACTCGGACGGCACGGGCCTGTCCCGGGCCTACGACGTGCTGCGCGGCGGGAACGAGGGGCTGCTGGTGGCGTTCCTGGGCGATCTGGACGAGGAACAGGCGGCGGTGGCCACGAAGATGCGCCAGCGCAGCGGCGGTGCCGTCGTCTTCGTCCTGGACCCGGACACCTGGGTGCGCGAGCCCACCGACGTGCCCGCCCCGGGCAACACGCACGAGGAAGGGCTGCGGACGCTGCGCGAGGCCGGCTGGACGGCGGTCAGCGTGCCGCGCGGCGCCCCGCTGGCCGAGCTGTGGCAGCAGGCCGACCGGGAGCGCGTCTCGGAGGCCGCGGTGGGCGGGGAGGCGCGGTGATGAGCGGACGGGCCCGGCTTGCCCTGACCGCGGCGGCGGCGACGCTGATGGCGTCCTGCGCCCTGCTGCCCCTGGTCTCGCCGATGACGTGGCTGTTCCAGGCGGCGTTCCTGGTGGCGGTCCAGACGGGCGTGGGCGCGGCCGCGCGCCGGGTACCACTGGCCCGGCCGCTGACGGTGGCCGCGCAGGCCCTGGTCACGCTGCTGATGCTGACCCTGGTCTTCGCCCGGGGCCACGCGCTCGCCGGGCTGATCCCCGGCCCGGGCACCTTCCGGTACTTCGCCGACCTGCTCCAGCAGGGCTCCCTGGACGTCAGCCAGTATGCGATACCCGCGCCCCTGACGGAGGGTATCCGGCTGATGGTGATCGGCGGGGTGCTGATCATCGGGCTGATCGTGGACACCCTCGCGGTGACCTTCCGCAGCGCGGCCCCGGCCGGGCTTCCGCTGCTCGCGCTGTACTCGGTGGCGGCTGGCCTGTCCGACGGGCCGACGGACTGGCTCTGGTTCCTGGTGGCGGCGGCCGGCTATCTGCTGCTGCTGCTCGCCGAGGGACGGGACCGGCTCTCGCAGTGGGGCCGGGTGTTCGGCGGGGTCTCGCGCACCCCGGGCGGCCAGGAGAGCGGCGTGGTGGCCCCGGTGCGCACCGGACGCCGGATCGGCTTCGCCGTGCTGAGCGTCGCCCTGTTCGTGCCGTTCGTGATGCCCTCGATCCAGGGTGGCCTGCTGGACGGCACCGGGACCGGTGTCGGCGTGGGCAACGGGAACGGCGGCACGATCTCCGCGGTCAACCCGCTGGTGTCGCTGCGGGACAGCCTCAACGTGGACGAGGACCGTCAGGTGCTGACCGTACGGACCAGCACCGCCGACGTCTCCGACCTGTATCTGCGGATCGTCTCCCTGGACGACTTCGACGGCACCACCTGGAAGCCGGCCCAGCGGCACATCACCGGCGTGCCGGGCACGTTCCCGGCCCCGGCCGGCCTGGGCGGTGACGTCAAGCGGGCGACGGTGAGGACCACGATCTCGGCCGCCGACTGGTACGCCCAGGACTGGCTGCCGATGCCGTACCCGCCGAGCGGGGTGAAGGTCGCCGGCACCTGGCGCTACGAGCCCGTGGGGATGACCCTCGTCGGCGACCACGGGCAGAACACGCGCGGTGAGACCTACCAGGTCACCAGCCTGGACGTGCGGCCGACGGCGGAGCAGCTGGCCGCGGCGCCGGAGCCGGCGGCGGCCATGAAGAAGGAGTACACCAAGGTGCCCTCCTCGCTGCCGTTGGTGGTGGCGCGGACGGCAGAGGCGGTCACCGCGGGCTCGACGAGCCACTACGAGGAGGCGGTCAAGCTCCAGGACTACTTCGCGGTGAACGGCGGCTTCCAGTACGACACCCAGGTGGAGGTGGGCCGGGGCGAGGGCGCGATCGCGAACTTCCTGAAGCAGAAGCGCGGTTTCTGTGTGCACTTCTCCTTCGCGATGGCCGCGATGGCCCGGACGCTGGGCATCCCGGCCCGGGTCGCGGTGGGCTTCGCGCCCGGCACCCCGCAGGCCGACGGCACGGTCTCGGTGGGGCTGAAGGACGCGCACGCCTGGCCGGAGCTGTACTTCGAAGGGGTGGGCTGGACCCGGTTCGAGCCCACGCCGACCCGGGGTACCGTCCCGTCCTACACCGTGTCGGACACCCCCGGCTCCTCGGTGCCGGACGAGGCCCTGCCCTCCAAGGGCGCGTCGGCGGCGCCGTCGGCCTCGGCCTCGCAGAGCGAGAGCTGCACGCCCCAGCTGCGCAGGCTGGACGGCTGCGCGAGCCCGTCGGCGGCGAGCACGGTGCAGCGGGGCGACGGCGGGCCGCCGTGGTGGCAGCTGGCACTGTGGGCGCTCGCCGGTCTCGCTGTGCTGGCGGTGCCGCTGTCGCCGATGCTCTACCGGCAGCAGGTGCGTGCCAACCGGCTCGGGGCCTACGACCGTACCCCCGCGGGCGTGGCGGCGCACACGCTGGCGGTCTGGCAGGAACTGGCTGACACGGCCTGGGACTTCGGCATCCCTCCGGACGAGTCGCAGACCCCGCGCGGGGCGGCGGCCCGGATCGTCCGGCTCGGCCATCTCGACCCGGTCGCCGGAGCCTCGGTGCACCGGGTGGCGGACGCGGTCGAACAGGTGCTGTACGCGCCGCGGCCGCGGTTGACGGCGGGGCTCGCGGACGACGTCCGCCGGGTGACGACCGCGCTCAGCGGCACGGTCAGCGCCCCCACGCGGCTGAGGGCGCTGTTCGCTCCACGGTCGACCGTGCGCGCGCTGTGGGCGGCGTCGGCCGGGTGGGCACGGCTGCGGGAGCGGGCGGCATCGGTCCGGCCGACCCTGCGGAAGCCGTGGGGTCAGCAGGGCTGACCGGGAAGGGGCTCGCGGAAAGGGGTTGGGCGTGACTGAGGGGTGACCACCCGCTGGGTGGTCACCCCTCAGTCACGCTCTGGTCTGTTCGGCGGCCTGTTCGGCGAAGCTTCAGTGGCCCTGCTCGTCGCGGCGGCGCTGCCAGCGCTCCTCGATGCGGTCCATCATGGAGCGCTTCGGCCGGCCCTGGCGGCGGGCCTGCGGGCCTCCCGCGGGCTGCTCGCCGGGCTTGGGAGCCTTGCGCCAGCCGGTGACGGCTAGGACCGTGCAGCCCAGCATGACGAGGAAGCCCACCACGCTGACCCAGATCTGCAGTGTGACCATTCCGGCAATGAGGAGCGCGATACCCACGAGGAAGCCGGCGACCGCCTGGTAGACCCGTCGCCGGGTGTACGTCCGCAGCCCGCTTCCCTCAAGCGCTGTCGCGAACTTGGGGTCTTCGGCGTACAGCGCTCGCTCCATCTGCTCAAGCATTCGCTGCTCGTGCTCCGAGAGCGGCACGGCGTCCTCCTCATCGTGCAGTCGCCGGGGCGACCCGGGGGGTCCCTTCAGGATAGGCAGGGAATCGCCCCCGTGAAACCCGCCCCTCTAGGCCAGTTGGCCAACCGGAATCCGCCATGGCCGTCCCGGCTCACTGAGGCTTCCATTCCCCAGCGGCCGACCCGTCATGCCGAGCGGTCTGCCTCGATCATACGGCGCAAACCCCTCGATCGGGGGGCCTGTGGCGTACTCCATCCGCTGCCGAGCCCCTGATCAGCGGGCTCGTCTCAGGAGAGTCTCAGGCCCCCGCCACACCCGGAGTCTCGCCGAGCACATGGAGCTGGGTGGCGACGGCGTGGAAGGCCGGGAGCTCGGCCGCGGCGGCCTCCAGCTTGAGCAGGGCGTCGAGAGCGCCGGGCTCGGTGTCCACCAGGACGCCGGGGACGAGGTCGGCGAAGACCCGCACACCGTGCACGGCGGCGACGGCCAGACCAGCGCCCTCGACCAGGCCGGTGAGCTGCTCGGCGGTGAAGCGGCGCGGCATGGGGTCCCCGCTGCCCCAGCGGCCGTCGGGGTCATCGAGGGCCTGCCTGGCCTCCTTGAAGTGCCCGGCGAGGGCCCGGGCGACCACGGCCCCGCCGAGCCCGGCGGCGAGCAGGCTGAGGACGCCCTCGGAGCGCAGCGCGGCCACCGTGTTGCGCACGCCCTCGGCCGGGTCGTCGACGTACTCCAGGACGCCGTGGCAGAGCACCACGTCGTGGCCGCCGCGCTCGACCACGTCGAACAGGCCGTGGACGTCGCCCTGGACGCCCTTGACCCGGTCGGCGACGCCGGCCTCGGCGGCGCGGCGCTCGAGCGCGAACAGCGCGTTCGGGCTGGGGTCGACGACGGTGACACGGTGGCCGAGGCGGGCGAGGGGTACGGCGAATTTGCCGCTGCCGCCGCCGGTGTCGAGGACGTCCAGCGTCTCCCGGCCGGTGGCCTTGACCCGGCGGTCGAGGGCGTCCTGGAGGACCTCCCAGACCACGGCGGTACGAAGAGAGGCGCGGGGTCGTGTGGGGTCCGGCACGGCAGTTGACTCCTCGGCGCGGCACCGCCTGTTGCCCGGCGGCGCGAACTCGGCGCCTTCCCGGCCCGGGGTGCGGGAGGAAGGAAGGCTTCAGGCGCTCTCCACCCTATTGCCTCCGCTGCTTTCCCATTGCCTCCGCCGCCTGGCCCCGTCACCCCGCGCCGGGCGTCTCCGGTCCCGGTCACCCCACGTCGGGCAACCCCCTGTCCGGGTCGCCGTCCGGCCGCTCCCCGTCCTGTCGGCGTGGCTGCGGCAGCACCGGCTGGAGGATGAGCATCCGCTCGACGATGCGGACGAACATCTCCACGTCCCGTATCAGATCGTCGGCGTCGCGGCGGCTGGCCGCGCCCTGGATGCCCGCTTCGGCGCGGGCACGGCGGCGGGCGCCGGAGGCGAACAGGGCACTCCATTCGGTGAGCTCGGGCGCCACCTCGGGGAGCACCTCCCAGGCGCTGCGGATGCGGGCCCGGCGCCGGGGCGAGGTCTCGGGGCGGGCGCGGGCGGCGAGCACGGCGGCCGCGGTGCGCAGGGCGGCCAGGTGGGCGGTCGCATAGCGTTCGTTGGGCGTGTGGAGCAACTCGGCCTCGTCGAGGGTGGCGTGGGCCTGGGTGAGCAGGTCGAGGGCGGCGGGCGGGGCCGTGGCCCGGCGGAGCACGGGGTGCACATCGCTCGCCGGGCCGGTCAGTGAGGGGGCAGGGCCGGTGGCGCGGCGCCGGTGGGCGGCGGCCGCTGAGGAGTTGGCCATGACGAACCTCCTGTCGTCTGGGTGACGGCTCCCTCACACGGGGGTGCCGTATGTGCCCATCGTGAGGTATGCCACTGACAATCCGTTCTGACCTGGGCTTTTGCTTCGATCGCAGGTTCGGGTTAGTTTTTGCACTGACCAGTCAGTTCAAAAAAGAAGCCGATTTCGGAAAAGACGGAGAAGGCAGGGGGGACCTGTGCACGGCGTATCTGTCACAGCCGAGCGCCTCGGGCTCAAGGGCCCGCGCGGCTGGGCGTTCCGGGGGATCTCCCTGGACGCCGGGCCCGGCGCACTGATCGCGGTCGAGGGGCCGTCCGGCTCCGGCCGCACCTGTCTGCTGCTCGCGCTCACCGGACGGATGAGGGCCACCGAGGGCACCGCGACCGTCGGCGAGGCCCGGCTGCCCATGCAGTCGGCGGCCGTGCGCCGGATCAGCGCGGTGGCCAACGTCGCCGGGGTCACCGA
Organism: Streptomyces sp. NPDC005866; assembly: GCF_040629895.1. Taxonomy (NCBI): domain Bacteria; kingdom Bacillati; phylum Actinomycetota; class Actinomycetes; order Kitasatosporales; family Streptomycetaceae; genus Streptomyces; species Streptomyces sp. NPDC005866. Next base: position 22,539 of record NZ_JBEXWP010000005.1, on the reverse strand, counting down.
CCTCGAACCCACCCTGACCGTCGGCGAGCACCTGCGTGAACGGGCCCTCCTGCAGCGCCGGTTCGGCGACTCGCTGCGCGCCCTGCTGCGGCCCCGGGCCGAGGGGGCCGCACGCGCGAGGCAGCTGATCGACGACGCCCTGGCCGCCGCCGGGCTCGACCTGGAGGCGCTGCCGAAGGGCGCCCGGACCGCCGTACGCGATCTGGAGCGGATCGAGGCGCTGCGCTTGTCCGTGGCGCTGGCGCTGGTCGGCAAGCCGCGACTGCTGGCCGTGGACGACGCGGACCTGAAGCTGTCGGCGGCCGAACGGGCCGAGGTGCGGGCGCTGTTCGCGTCGATCGCCGAGGCCGGGACGACCGTGGTGGCGGTGTGCGGTGAGGCGCTGGAAGGGGCGGTCGTGGTACGCACCGGGACCGCTCAGCAAGAGGAGACCGGGATGCCGGAAGGCACCGGAACCGGGGAGGAGGCCGGCGATGCACTCGCCGCGACTGGCCGCGCTTGAGCTCAGGCGCTTCGGACGGGGGAAGCTGCCCCGTGCCGCCCTGGTGGCCCTGCTGGTGCTGCCGCTGCTGTACGGCGCCCTCTACCTGTGGTCGTTCTGGGATCCGTACGGCCGGCTGGACCGCATCCCGGTGGCGCTCGTGAACAACGACGAGGGGGCGACGGCGAGCGGCAAGGAGATCACCGCGGGCGACGACATCGTCGACGGGCTGCGGGACAGCAGGACGTTCGAGTGGCACCAGGTGAGCGCGGCCGATGCGCGCCGGGGTGTCGAGGACGGCACCTACTACCTGTCGCTGACGATGCCCGCCGACTTGAGCGCGCGCATCGCCTCCAGCGCGGGCGACTCACCGGAGACTGGCGCGCTCCAGGTGCGCACGAACGACGCCAACAACTACATCGTCGGGCAGATCTCCCGCACGGTCTTCAGCGAGGTGCGCTCGGCCGCGTCGACCAAGGCGTCCCGGTCCTTCCTGGACCGCATCTTCATCTCGTTCGCCGACATCCACGGGCAGACCGTCAGGGCCGCCGACGGCGCCGACACGCTCACCGGTGGCATCGGGAAGGCCAAGAAGGGCTCGGAGGACCTCGCCGACGGGCTGAAGGATGCCAAGACCGGCAGCGGGAAGCTCGCCAAGGGGATCAAGAAGCTGGACGCGGGCGCGGGGCGTCTGGAGGACGGTTCGCAGCAGGTCGCGGGCGGCACCCAGGCCCTCGCGGACAAGGTCAACGGGGTCTACGGCAAGGTCGGCCCGTATCTGGAGGACAACGAGAAGACCATCGGTGACACGGCACGACTGGTCGCCGACTCGGCGCGGACCGTCCGCGACAACCTGGACGTTCTGGTGAAGGCGGCCCCCGCGGCCGCGAAGACCGCGCACACGGCCGCCGGCACGCTGGACGAGGTCTACCGGGCGCGTTGCTCGGCCGGGTTGCTCGACGACCCCGTCTGCCCCGACCTGAAGAAGGCCAGGGACGCGGCCGACGACGTGGCCGCCGTCGCCGACGACCTCAATACGCTGATCGCGGACCAGCACGGCGGCCTGAGGACGCTCGACGGCGACCTCGGCACCCTTCAGCAGCAGGCCGAGGCCCTCGCCGAGCGCGCCCCGCATCTCTCCGAGGACGTCGCCGACGCCGTCAAGAAGATCAACAAGCTGAACGACGGCGCGGCCGAGGTCGCCGCGGGCGCCGAGAAGCTGCACACCGGCCTGGGCACCGCCCTGACCGGCGCGACCGGCCTGGACACGGGCGTCGGCAGGCTCGAGACCGGCGCCTACGACCTCAACGGCGGGATGTACAAGCTCGTCGACGGCTCCGGCAAGCTCGCCGGCGGCCTGCGCGACGGCGCGGAGAAGATCCCCGACTACGGCGAGAAGGACCGCGACCAGCGCACCGGGGTGATGGCCGACCCGGTCCAGCTCGCCTCGCAGGACCTGCACAAGGCGCCCAACTACGGCACCGGGTTCGCGCCGTACTTCATCCCGCTGTCCCTGTGGGTCGGCGCGATGGTGGCCTACATGCTGATCCAGCCGCTCAACCGGCGTGCCCTGGCGGCCGGTTCGCCGGCCTGGCGGATCGCGCTGGCGGGCTGGCTGCCGGTGGTCGCGGTCGGGTTGCTGCAGACCGCCGCCCTGATGGCCGTACTGCACTGGGCGATCGGGCTCCAGATGGTCCGCGCGGCCGGGACGGTCGGTTTCCTGTCCCTGGTCGCGGCGTGCTTCGCGGCGATCGTGCAGTGGCTGAACGCGCACTTCGGGGCGGCCGGCCGGATCCTGGTGCTGGCGCTGCTGATGCTCCAGCTGACGTCGGCGGGCGGCACATATCCCGTGCAGACCAGTCCGGGCTTCTTCAACGCGATCCACCCGTTCCTGCCGATGAGCTACATCGTGGAAGCGCTGCGAAGGCTGATCACGGGCGGCGGGCTGGGGCCGGTGTGGCAGGCCTGCGGCGTCCTGACGGCGTTCACGGTGGGCGCGCTCGCGCTCACCGCCCTGTCGGCCCGGCGCCGCCAGGTGTGGACGCTGGACCGGCTGCACCCTGAACTGAGCCTGTGAGGACACCCATGACCTCCTCTTCCGTGCCCGCCGGCGCCACCGTTCCTGTGAGAATCAGAACCATGGAAAGCAGCAGCACCACGGGCGGCAGCACGCGCCGTGAAGCCACCCGGCAGAAGCTCTACGAGGCGGCCGTCACCCTCATCGCCGAACAGGGCTTCTCCGCCACCACCGTGGACGAGATCGCCGAGCGTGCCGGGGTCGCGAAGGGCACGGTCTACTACAACTTCGCGAGCAAGTCGGTCCTCTTCGAGGAGCTGCTGCGGCACGGCGTGGGCCTCCTCACCGCCTCCCTGAAGGAGGCCGCCGAGCGGACCGCGCGGGAGGGCGGGAGCCGGGTCGACGCCCTGGACGCGATGGTGCGCGCGGGCCTCGTCTTCATCGACCGCTACCCGGCCTTCACCCAGCTCTATGTGGCCGAGCTGTGGCGCACCAACCGGGCCTGGCAGTCGACGCTGATGGTGGTCCGGCAGCAGGCGGTCGCGGTGGTCGAGGGCGTGCTGCGCGAGGGCGTGGAGAACGGCGAGTTCAGCGACGAGATCGACATCCAGCTGACGGCGGCCGCGCTGTTCGGGATGGTGCTGGTGGCCGCGCTGGACTGGAAGTCCTTCCAGCCGGAGCGCTCCCTGGACGACGTCCATGCGGCGCTCTCCCGGCTGTTGCAGGGGCGGGTGAGCGGGAAGAAGGGCTGAGCCCTTTCGATGTCGGCACGCGCGCGTGGACGCGAGAGGGCCGCACGCGCGCGTGGGCCCATGAAAGCGCCGGCCCTCAGCGGCCGCGTCCCCCGCGGGCCGCCGTCGGACCGGCGCCTTCCGTGCACCCCCGTGTTCCCCCGGTTTCCCGTTGTTCCCCCGGGTCCCCTCTCCCCCGTGTCCCGCTTCCGCCGACGAGTCGGCGGAAGGAGAGGTCAAGGGCGCCCTCGCCGTTCCGCCGCCCCGTGTCGGCGGTACCGGACCTGGCGTCCCTTTCCGTGTCTCCACTGTGTCGTTCGCGCAGGTCGCGGCCCATCCGCGCGCGTACTCAACTCGCTCTCTAGGTACGCGTACTCACCTCTGGGCGCTCAGGCCCAGGACGCGCGGCCGCCGACTGGTTACGATCGCGTCCGTGTCGGTACTCCCCTTGGTCTTCACCAGCGGCTGGGCCAGCGGAATCAACGCCTATGCGGTGGTGCTGCTGCTCGGCCTCTTCGGCGCGACGGGCGTGAGCGACGACGTCCCCGAGACGCTGCAGCGCCCCGAGGTGCTGATCGTCGCGGGCGTGCTGTTCCTGTGCGAGGCGGTCGCCGACAAGATCCCGTACGTCGACTCGGTGTGGGACTCCGTGCACACGGTGATCCGGCCGGTGGCGGGCGCCTGGGTCGGGGCGCTGCTCGCCGGGCACAGCGGCTCTGTGTCGGACGTGGCGGCGGGGCTGATCGGGGGTTCGACGGCGCTGGCCAGCCACACGGTCAAGGCCGGGACCCGGATGGCGGTCAACACCTCACCGGAGCCGTTCAGCAACATCGTGCTGAGCTTCGCCGAGGATCTCGGGGTCGGCGCGATCGTGTCGTTCGCGATGTTCCACCCGCTGGCGGCGGCGATCATCGCGGCGGTGCTGCTGGCCACCGGTCTGATCCTGCTGGTCTTCCTGATCTCCCGGATCCGCCGCTTCCGGCGCCGCCGCGCCCAGCGCCGGGAGGAACGGCGGCTCGCGGCCCAGGTGGGCAGACCACCGGACTGACGGCCCACCGAGCGGGGTTGTCAGTGGCGGTCGATAAAGTCGCGGGCATGGGACGGATTGCGGTGATCGGCGCCGGGATGGGCGCCATGGCGGCGGCCGCCCGGCTGGCCGTCGCGGGCCACCGGGTGACGGTGTACGAGCGTACGGAGACGTACGGCGGCGGGGTGCGCCGGTTCGAGCGCGACGGGTTCGCCTTCGACACCGGCCCTGGTCTGCTGCCGCTGCCCGCCGTCTACCGCGATCTGTTCGTCAAGACCGGCAAGCAGCCGCTGGAGGACCAGGTCGAGCTGGTCCAGGTCGACCCGTCGGCCCGGCATGTCTTCGCGGACGGCACCCACGTCGCGCTGCCGAACGCCTCCCGCGCGGGCGTCGTCACCGCCCTGGACGAGGCCCTCGGGGCGGGCGCCGGACAGCGCTGGGGCGACTTCCTGGTGCGGGCCCGGGAGGCCTGGGACCGCACCAGGCGCCCGCTCCTGGAGGAGCCGCTGTGGCCGAACTGGCCCGTGCTGGCCGAGCGCGAGCCCTATCCGTCCGTGCCGCACAAGAAGCTGCTGCGCACGCGCCGGGCGACCACGCTCGCCGAGATCGGCGCCTGGGAGTTGCGCGACGAGCGGCTCGCCGCCCTCCTGAACAGCCACGCGCTCGCGTACGGCCTCGACCCCCGTGACACTCCGGCGAGCGCGGCCGTGCTGCCGTACCTGGAGCACGCCTTCGGCACCTGGTATGTGCGCGGCGGCATGAGGGAGTTGGCGCGCGCGGTGTACGAGCGGTGCGTGAAGCGCCGGGTCGAGTTCGTCTTCGGCGCGGAGGTCACCGGGGTCCTGGAGAAGGACGGCCGGGCGGCGGGGGTGGAGCTGGCCGGCGACGGGGTGGCCGACGCCGATTTCGTGGTGGCGGGCATGGCGCCGGAGGCACTCGGCCGGCCCGCGGTACGGACCGGTGCCGGTCCCGCGCCCCGGCAGGGGCTGCCGAGCCGGCTGACGGTGCTGCTGGCGCTGCGGGGCGGGCGGCCGGAGGGGACCGCTCACCGGACCGTGGTGCACGCGGCGGACCGTGCCGCGGAGCTGGACGGCCTCTTCGGCTCGGCGCCTGCCCTGCCCGGGACGGTGACGGTCCTGCGGCCCGACGACCCGGCCCTGGTCCCGGACGCGGGTCACGAGGCGGTCGCGCTGGTCGCGACGGTGCCCGCCGGGAGCGGCGGTCCCGGCTGGGCCGAGCACATGATCACCGTCGCCGAGCGTGCCGTACCCGGGCTGCGGGACCGGGTCCTGTGGCAGGAGGTGCGCAGTCCGGCGGACATCGCGGCGGAGACCGGCGCGGCCGGCGGGGCGGTCCCGCCCCCGGCGCTGGCGGCCGGCGCCGGAGGGCTGCTCCATCCGGCCAACACCACTGATCTGTCAGGCCTGTTCACGGTGGGTGGCTGGTCGCACCCCGGCGGCGGACTGCCGCACGCCGGTATGTCGGGGGCGCTGGTGGCCGGACTGATCGTGGAGGGACCGGAGTTCCGCGGCTCCCAGTGAGGCGCGGCCGACGCCTCAAAAACGTCAGCGTCAGAAACGGCAGAGTCAGAAACGGTACTGCTCGTCGTACCCGGTGCCGTGCTGGCCCTGCTGCTGGTCCTGCTGCTGGCCCTGCCCGTCGCCCTGGTAGGGGTACGGCTGCTCCTGCGGGAGTTCGCCGCCGTAGGTCTCGTCGGCGCGCTGCTGCGGGACCCAGACACCGCCCGACGGGGTCTCGCCGTAGCCGCCGGTGCCGTACTGGTCCTGGGCGTAGCCCTGCTGGTCGTACTGCTGGGTGCCGTAGGACTGGTCGTAGCCGGCGCCGCCGTAGGTCTGGTTGCCGATGTACGGGTCGGAGTAGTTGGCGTACTGCTGCTGGCCGTTGACGTCGTAGCCGTACTGCTGCTGGCCGTAGCCGGAGTAGTCGTAGGCGTAGTTCTGGTCGGTGCCCTGGGCGGCGTACGCCTGGTCCTGGCCGGCGGTCGCGTAGGCGGGGTCGCCGGTGGTGGCGTAGCCGGACTCGCCGTATATGCCGTAGGAGCCGGTATCGTCGGGCATCGGCTGCGGCTCGTACACCGCCGTGGACTCGGCGGCGGTCGGCTCGCTGGCGCGGGCCGGGGAGAAGACGTCGTCGCGGTCGTAGTCGTCGCCGCCGTAGGTCGGGTTGCCGCCCGTGGCGTAGGCGGCCTGCTGGTCGGCGTACCCGGTGTCGGCCGGGTCCGGGTCGGTGGCCTCCAGGTCCGCGTCCGGCTCGCCGCGGCGGCGCTTGCTCGGGCCGCCGTCCTCGTCGTCCGCGCCGGGACGCTTGACCGCCCAGCCGGCCTCGAAGCCGCGGCGGAAGGAGAGTGTGACGTAGGTCTGCCCGACCGCGAACGCGATCGCGCCCAGACCGATGACGATCACCGACGGGATCAGGACACCGAACACGACCCCGAGGAAGCCGGCGAAGGCGAGCAGGCGCCAGCGCAGCCGCGCCTTGTACTGCAGCAGGACCTCGCCCAGCAACCACAGCGCGACGATGCCGAACGCTACGTAGAGGACCGTCCAGCCCATGTACGCCCCTCTCCCAGTTACCGCTACGCAGTGTGTCCTACTCCGGTGCGGCCGGTCTAGGCCCGCGGGGGATGGTGCAGGCCCAGGTTCTCGTAGATCTCCAGCGTCGCCGTGGAGCTGTTCAGCGTGATGAAGTGCAGTCCGGGGACGCCCTCGGCCAGCAGCCGTGCGCAGAACTCCGTGGCGAATTCGATACCGATGGAGCGTACCGCCGCGGGATCGTCCTTGGCTGTGAGGATCCGCTCTTTCAGGGCGTCCGGGAAGGCCGCGTTGCTGAGTTTGGGCAACCGTTCCAGCATCTTCACGCTGGTGACCGGCAGGATTTCCGGAATCACCGGAGTCTCGCAGCCGGCCGTGACAACCCGGTCCCGAAGGCGAAGATACGACTCGGGCTGGAAGAACATCTGCGTGATGGCGTAGTCGGCGCCCGCGCGGCACTTGTCGACGAAGTGCCGGACGTCGGCGTCCCAGTCGCTGGAGCGCGGATGCATCTCCGGGAAGGCGGCTACGCCCACGCAGAAGTCACCCGACTCCTTGATGAGCCGGACGAGTTCGGCCGCGTAGGTCAGCCCCCGCGGATGCGCCACCCACTCCCCCATCGGATCGCCGGGCGGGTCGCCACGCACCGCGAGCATGTTGCGGATCCCGGCGTCCGCGTACTGGCCGATGATGTTGCGCAGCTCGGCCAGCGAGTGGTCGACCGCGGTGAGGTGGGCGACCGGGGTGAGCGTGGTGTCGGCGACGATCTGCTGGGTCTCCCTGACCGTGCCCGCGCGGGTCGAGCCGCCGGCGCCGTAGGTCACGGAGACGAAGTCGGGGGCGACCGCCTCGACCCGCCGGAGCGCGTTCCACAGGTTCCGCTCGCCCTTCGGGGTTTTCGGCGCCGAGAACTCGAACGAGTACGTGGTCTTGCCGCTCGCGAGCATGTCACGCACGGTGCGTGCGCGGTCAGTCCTGGTGGATGCGGTTCCGAGGGCCATACTCGCAGGTTAGCCAGGGGCGGACGGTCACCCAACCGAACTCGGTGATTTGCCCGGATTGTCGGCCCCACGTCCGGATACTGGACAAGTATCCGGACGGTCATGTCGAAGAGCTACACGGACCGCAGTCGCTTCGCGAACTCGGCCGCCGCCGCGCCCGGGTCGTCGGCGTCGGTGAGCGCTCGGACGACTACCACCCGGCGGGCGCCCGCGTCCAGCACCTGGTCGAGGTTGCCCAGGTCGATGCCGCCGATGGCGAACCAGGGGCGGTCCGTGCCCAGGGCGGCGGTGTACCGCACCAGGTCGAGGCCGGGAGCGGGGCGGCCGGGCTTGGTGGGCGTGGGCCAGCAGGGGCCGGTGCAGAAGTAGTCCACGCCGTCCTGGACGGCGGCCGCGGCGGCCTCGGACCCGGCGTGCGTGGAGCGGCCGATCAGGACGTCCGGGCCGAGGATCGCGCGGGCGGCCGTGACGGGCAGGTCCCCCTGGCCGAGGTGGAGCACGTCGGCGCCGGCCGCGTGGGCCACGTCCGCGCGGTCGTTGACCGCGAGCAGCTTGCCGTGCCGGGCGCAGGCGTCGGCGAAGACCGCGAGGTACTCCAGCTCCTCGGCGGCCTCCATGCCCTTGTCGCGCAGCTGCACGATGTCGACACCGCCCGCCAGGACCGCGTCCAGGAACTCGGCGAGGTCGCCCCGCTCCTTGCGGGCGTCCGTGCAGAGGTAGAGACGGGCGTCGGCCAGCTGGGCGTGGGCGGTGTCGGTCATCGGTGTCCCCCGTGGTGTCGGTCCTGGTTGACTCAGACGGCGAGCGCCTGGGCGCGGCGCTTCACCTCCGTGCCGCGATTCTCGCTCAGGGCCTGCGCGGGGGTGCCGGGCAGGCTCGCGTCAGGTGTGAAGAGCCACTCCAGCATTTCTTCGTCCGTGAAGCCGTCGTCCCGCAGGAGCGTCAAGGTTCCGGACAGGCCCTTGACGACCTTGTCCCCGTCGATGAAGGCGGCGGGGACCTGTAGCGCGCGGTTCTCACCACGGCGAACGGCGATGAGCTGGCCCTCCTTGACCAGCTGCCGCACGCGCGTCACCTCGACGTCCAGCATCTCTGCGATGTCGGGGAGGGTGAGCCAGGCGGGGACGAGAGCATCGATCTTTGCGTCAATCTCGGTCACGGGATCCAGGGTAGGCGTTCCGCCAGGGGGGCCGCGATGGTAGTGCCGGGACGGGCGTCGTTCGGGTGCGGCCCTGTGGGGGCTGATCGCGCCCACCTGGCGGAGCCGCACATGTCATGGCCCCGCGCCCCTAGAGGGGCGCTGCAGTGGCGTTCTTCAAGGGGCGGGCGGGATCGGACAGGGCCTCGGCGTCCATTCGGGTGTTCGCCTCGATCAGGCGGCGGCCCTGGGCCAGATCACGCGGGCGGCCCACGGCCAGGAGAGCTACCAGGCGGTCCTCGCGGAGCCAGCACACCGTCCACGCGGGGCCGGACGGGTCACCGCGCCAGACCAGGCGGTCGGCCACGGGATGGTGGCCGGCGTACTGCACGAAACGGCCGAACTGCTCCGACCAGAAATACGGCACCGGGTCGTAGACCGCGCCGGACTCGCCGAGGATGTTGGCGGCCACCGTACGCGGGCCCTGCAGGGCGTTGTCCCAGTGGTGGACCAGGAGGCGCTCGCCGTAGCGGCCGGACGGGAAGGAGGCGCAGTCGCCGACCGCGTAGACGTCCGGGACGCCGGTACACAGCCGGTCGTCGGCGACCACTTCCCGGTGCGCGCCCAGTTCGATGCCGGAGCCGGCCAGCCAGGCGGTGGCGGGGCGGGCGCCGATCCCGACCACGACGGCGCCCGCGGGCACCCGCGAGCCGTCGTCGAGCACCACCGCGCCGGGTTCGACATGCGCCACGCGCGCGTGCGTGCGCAGTTCGGCGCCGCTGTCGGCGTACCAGGCGGTCATCGGCGCGGCCACCTCGGCGGGGAGCGCTCCCGCGAGCGGACGGTCGGCGGCCTCCACGACGGTCACCGCGCAGCCGGCCTCCCGGGCCGCGGTGGCGAACTCGGCGCCGATCCAGCCCGCGCCGACCACCACGACGTCGTGCTGCCGCGCGAGCACGGGCCGCAGTCGCTCGGCGTCGTCCAGGGTGCGCAGCAGATGGACGCCGGGCACGCCCTCGGTGCCGGGCAGCGTGATCGGCTCGGCACCGGTGGCGAGCACCAGGACGTCGTACGGCACCGGTCCGGCCTCGGTGTCCAGCTCACGGTCGGCGGGGCGCACGCCGAGGGCCTCACGGCCGAGCGTCAGTTCGATACCGAGCGCCTCGAAGTCGACCTCGAAGGCGGAGCCCTCAGCCTTGCCGAGCAGCACCGCCTTGGACAGCGGCGGCCGGTCGTACGGCTGATGCGGCTCGGCGCCGATCAGTGTGACGGTGCCGGCGAACCCCTGCTCGCGCAGGGCCACGGCGGTCTGCACCCCGGCCATGCCCGCGCCCACGACGACCACGCGTCGCGCCTGTGACGTGCCCCGTCGCTGCGTCTGCTCGCTCACCTGATCACCATAGTCAGGAACGATAGACAACTGACAAGGAGTCAGTCAGGGGGCGTGCTGAGTGACCTGTTCCACAACGCTCGTCCCGGCGCCGGGCTGCGACTCCCACTCCCAGGTCTCCTCCAGCCGTACCCGTCCGTCCGGCAACTCGACCACCGTCGACACACAGTGTCCGGACGAGGTGGTCCCGTCCCGCCTCAGCTGGACGTAGCGGAAGTCGAGCCGGTCCCCCGTCCGGGTGCCGACCAGATGTCCGCGCACGACGTCGCCGCCCGCGTAGTCGGCCCAGATCTCGCCGTCCTGCTCGTGGTAGGCGAACCGGGTGCCGATACCCACCTGACCTGGGGCCTGGTCCGCGACGGGGGCGAGTGTCAGACCGTCGAGCGAACTGGCCACGGAAGGAGGCTCCCTTACTGCGGAAAGCGGCACGGACTAGGGTGGCCAACGTACAAGCACTCGCGGGAGTCCGGACGCACCGGGCTGAGAGGGAGGCTGGCGGCCTCCGACCGTACGAACCTGATCCGGGTCATGCCGGCGAAGGGAGGGGCTGGACGCCCATGTCCACACGTATGTCCGACGTCCTCGTCATCGGGGGCGGAATCATCGGCCTGGTCACGGCCTGGCGGTCCGCGCAGCGCGGGCTCGCCACCGCCGTGGTGGACCCCGAGCCCGGCGGCGGGGCCGCGCAGGTCGCGGCGGGGATGCTGGCCGCGGTCACCGAACTGCACTACGGCGAGCAGACCCTGCTGGGGCTCAATCTGGCCTCCGCCCGCCGCTATCCCGACTTCGCCGCCGAGCTCACCGAGCTGACCGGCCATGACCTCGGCTACCGGCGCTGCGGCACGCTCGCGGTCGCGCTGGACGCCGACGACCGCGCAAACCTGCGTGAGCTGCACGCCCTCCAGCAGCAGTCGGGGCTGGACTCCGAGTGGCTGTCCGGGCGGGAGTGCCGGCGCCTGGAGCCGATGCTCGCGCCGGGCGTGCGCGGCGGGCTGCGGGTCGACGGCGACCACCAGATCGACCCGCGCCGGCTGGCGGCCGCGCTGGTGGCGGCGTGCGAGCGGGCCGGGGTGGTCTTCCACCGCGACTGGGCCGAGCGCCTGGAGGTGGTACGGGAGGGGGCGGCCGGTGCCGTCACGCGCGCGGGAGACCTGCTGGGCGCGGACCGGGTCGTGCTCGCCGCCGGCAGTCTGAGCGGGCGGCTGGCGGGCGTGCCCGAGGACGTGCTGCCACCGGTGCGGCCCGTGAAGGGGCAGGTGCTCCGGCTGACCGTGCCCGCGCGGTACGCGCCGTTCCTCAGCCGGACCGTAAGGGCCGTCGTGCGCGGCGGCCATCTCTACCTGGTGCCCCGGGAGAACGGCGAGCTGGTCGTCGGGGCGACGAGCGAGGAGCTGGGCTGGGACACGACGGTCACGGCGGGGGGTGTCTACGAGCTGCTGCGCGACGCGCACGAGTTGGTGCCCGGCATCACCGAGCTGCCGCTGACCGAGACCCGGGCCGGGCTGCGCCCCGGATCCCCCGACAACGCGCCGCTGCTCGGGCCGACCCGCCTCGACGGGCTGCTGCTGGCCACCGGGCACCACCGCAACGGGGTGCTGCTCACGCCGGTCACGGGAGACGTGATGGCGGAGCTGCTGGTCGGCGGTGAGCTGCCGGAGGAGGCCCGTCCGTTCTCGCCGAAGCGTTTCGGCCCCGTCCCTGGCGTACTCGTGGAGCAGACCGCATGAACATCTCCGTCAACGGGGAGCGCCGGGAGATCGAGCCGGGCATCGCTCTCGACACGCTCGTGAAGTCCCTCACGGCCGCGCCGTCCGGGGTGGCCGCGGCGGTCAACGAGACCGTCGTACCGCGTACGGAGTGGCCGACGACCGGGCTCGCCGAGGGTGACCGCGTGGAAGTCCTGACCGCCGTGCAGGGAGGCTGAGCCATGGCCGACGATCCGTTTGTCCTCGGGGGTACGACGTTCTCGTCCCGGCTGATCATGGGGACGGGGGGTGCGCCCAGCCTGGAGGTGCTGGAGCGGGCGCTCGTCGCGTCCGGGACCGAGCTGACGACCGTCGCGATGCGGCGGGTGGATCCGGGGGTACGGGGCTCCGTGCTGTCGGTCCTGGAGCGGCTGGGGATCCGGGTGCTGCCGAACACGGCGGGGTGCTTCACCGCCGGCGAGGCCGTGCTGACGGCCCGGCTGGCCCGGGAGGCGCTGGGAACCTCACTGATCAAGCTGGAGGTCATCGCCGACGAGCGGACGCTGCTGCCGGATCCGATCGAGCTGCTGGACGCGGCGGAGACGCTGGTAGACGACGGGTTCACGGTGCTGCCGTACACAAACGACGATCCTGTACTGGCCCGGAAGCTGGAGGACGTCGGGTGCGCCGCGGTGATGCCGCTGGGGTCGCCGATCGGGTCGGGGCTCGGGATCCGCAACCCGCACAACTTCCGGCTGATCGTCGAGCACGCGCGTGTGCCGGTGATCCTGGACGCGGGGGCCGGTACGGCGTCGGATGTGGCGCTGGCGATGGAGCTGGGGTGTGCGGGGGTGATGCTGGCGTCGGCGGTCACCCGGGCGCAGGATCCTGAGCGGATGGCGTTCGCCATGCGGGCCGGGGTGGAGGCGGGGAGGCTGGCCCGGCTGGCGGGGCGGATCCCGTTCCGGCACTTCGCGGAGGCGTCGTCCCCCACGGAGGGCCTGGCCGCCCTGGACCCCGAGCGCCCAGCGTTCTGAACGCCGGCCCATTCCCGCCCACTCTCCCACCCCAGGTGTGGGGGTGTGCGGGGGTGAGCGGTGCGTCACAGGTGCGCTGCAGTCGGGCGGGGAAAGCCGTCTCACCTGTGGGGCTGCAGTCGGGCTCGTACACTCGCTGGGTGGACACGACCCTTCAGGACCCTCTCGTCGGGCAGGTGCTCGACGGCCGATATCGCGTCGACGCGCGGATCGCCGTCGGCGGGATGGCCACGGTCTACCGGGCCGTGGACGTCCGGCTGGACCGGGTGCTCGCCCTGAAAGTGATGCATCCGGCACTCGCAGCCGACGGGGCGTTCGTCGACAGGTTCATCCGGGAGGCCAAGTCGGTCGCCCGGCTGGCCCACCCGAACGTCGTCCAGGTCTTCGATCAGGGGGCCGACAGGTCGTATGTGTATCTCGCGATGGAGTACGTCGCCGGGTGCACCCTCCGTGACGTGCTGCGCGAGCGCGGCGCGCTGCAGCCGCGGGCCGCGCTGGACATCCTGGAGCCCGTCCTGGCCGCGCTGGGCGCCGCGCACCGCGCCGGGTTCGTGCACCGGGACATGAAGCCCGAGAACGTGTTGATAGGGGACGACGGGCGGGTCAAGGTCGCCGACTTCGGGCTCGTGCGGTCCGTGGACAGCGTCACCGACACCACGGGCGCCGTGCTCGGAACCGTGTCGTACCTCGCGCCCGAGCAGGTCGAGAGCGGGGCCGCCGATCCGCGCGTCGACGTGTACGCGTGCGGTGTCGTGCTGTACGAGATGCTGACCGGGGAGAAGCCGCACAGCGGGGATTCGCCCGCGGTGATTCTCTACAAGCATCTCCACGAGGACGTGCCGCCCCCGTCCGCCACCGTGCCCGGCCTGGCCTGCGAGCTGGACGAGCTGGTCGCCCTCGGCACCGCCCGTGATCCCGAGGTCCGGCCGCACGACGCCGTCGCGCTGCTGGCCCGGGTGCGGGAGACGCGGGAGGCGCTCGGTGACGAGCAGCTGGACGCCGTACCGCCGCAGGCGCTCTCGGAGGCGCATGACATAGCCGAGGACCGGACGAGTGTCATTGCGCGGTCGCTGACCGTGCCCCGGCCGCTGCCCGTCAACGAGGCGGACGACCGGGTCCTGCACACCAGCCGGTTCGAGGCGCCGCCGGTGCCGGACCGGCGGCATGGGGGCCGCCGCCGGTCCCGGCGCGGGCTGGTGACGCTCGTCGTGGGCGTCCTGGTCCTCTTCGGCGCCGGGGCCGGGATCTGGTACATCAACTCCGGGCAGTTCACCAAGGTCCCGCCGCTGCTGTCGAAGACCGAAGCGCAGGCCACCGCGCGGCTGAAGGAGGCCGGGCTGGACATCAAGAGGGTCGAGCACGCCTACAGCGACACGGTGAAGCGGGGCACGGTGATCAGCACCGACCCGGCGGCCGGCAAGCGCATCCGCAGCAACGACTCGGTGACGCTCACCATCTCGGACGGTCCCGAGACGGTGAACGTGCCGGATGTGCAGGGGCGGACCCAGGCGCAGGCCAAGGCGCAGCTGAGGGCCGACGGGCTGGAACCGGGCATGGTGACTCGGGAGTTCAGCGACAGCGTGCCCAAGGGGTCGGTCATCTCCACTGATCCCGGGGCCGGGACCAGGCGGCACGCGGGGTCGGCGATCGCGCTCGTCGTCAGCAGGGGATCCCCCATCGACGTCCCGGACGTCACCGGCGACGACCTGGACAACGCCCGGCAGCAGCTTCTGGAAGCCGGGCTGAAGGTGACCGTGTCGGCCAGCGAGGTCAACTCCGAGTACGACCAGGGGCAGGTCGCCCGGCAGACCCCGGTGGGCGACGCACAGGCCGCCGAGGGCGACATGGTCACGCTGACCCTGTCGAAGGGCCCGGAGATGGTCGAGGTGCCGAGCGTGGTCGGGGCCACGGTCGACGACGCGACCAAACTGCTTGAGCAGTCCGGCTTCCAGGTCAAGGAGGACCGCGGGCTGATCGGGCTGTTCGGCGACACCGTGAAGAAACAGTCGGTGGACGCCGGAGAGCAGGCGCCGAAGGGGTCGACGATCACGATCACCGTCCGGTGACCGGGGGTCGGTCCGCGGCGTGACACCCTTGACGGGTGAAGAGTCACCCGTCCCGTCCCTCCTGCACCCCGCAGTCGTCCCGTCCCTCCGGCCCCCCGTGGTCCGGTTCCTCCCGCAATCCCATCGGCGGTCATGTCCCCGTGGCCGGCGGCCTGCACTCCGTGGGGCTGTCGTACGCCCGTGCGCTGAAGGCCGAGACCGTGCAGGTCTTCGTCGCCAACCCGCGCGGCTGGGCCACCCCGGCCGGCAGCCCGAAGCAGGACGAGGCGTTCCGCGCGGCCTGCACGGAGGGGTCGATCCCGGCGTATGTGCACGCCCCCTACCTGATCAACTTCGGTTCGGACACCGAGGCGACCGTGGAGAGGTCGGTGGAGTCGCTGCGGCACTCGCTGCGGCGCGGCCGGGACATCGGGGCGCTCGGGGTGGTGGTGCACACCGGGAGCGCCACCGGCGGGCGGGCCAGGGACGTGGCCCTGAAGCAGGTACGGCAGCATCTGCTGCCGCTGCTGGACGAGCTGACCCAGGACGACGACCCGTTCCTGCTCCTGGAGTCCACCGCCGGGCAGGGCGCCTCGCTCTGCTCGCGGACCTGGGACTTCGGGCCGTACTTCGAGGCGCTGGACGCGCATCCGAAGCTGGGCGTGTGCCTGGACACCTGCCATGTCTTCGCCGCCGGGCACGACCTGACCGGGCCGAGCGGGATGCACCGGACGCTGGACCTGCTGGTGGAGACCGTCGGCGCGGGGCGGCTGAAGCTCATCCACGCCAACGACTCCAAGGACGTCGTCGGCGCGCACAAGGACCGGCACGAGAACATCGGCGCCGGGCACATCGGCGAGGATCCGTTCCGTGCGCTGATGACCCACCCGGCGACCGCGGGCGTACCGCTGATCATCGAGACGCCCGGCGGCAAGGAGGGGCACGCGGCGGACGTCGAGCGCCTCAAGCGGCTCCGCGACGGCTGACGGCACCCGGGTCAGCCGACCGCCAGCGGCACCGCCGCCAGCAGCAGGCCCGCCCCGAGCAGCGCCATCGAGCGGCGCAGCAGGTACCACCACTAGCCGGCTGGAGGCTCAGAGTTCCGGACCGTCCCCCGGCCCCTCCTGGTAGGAGTAGCGCTGTTCCTTCCAGGGGTCGCCGAGGTTGTGGTAGCCGCGTTCCTCCCAGAAGCCCCGGCGGTCGGCGGTCATGTACTCGATGCCGCGGACCCACTTGGGGCCCTTCCAGGCGTACAGATGCGGGACGACCAGACGGACGGGGAAACCGTGCTCGGCGGTGAGGAGTTCGCCGTCCTTGTGGGTGGCGAAGATCGTGCGCTCGGCGGCGAAGTCCGTGAGGCGCAGGTTGGAGCTGAAGCCGTACTCCGCCCAGACCATCACATGGGTGACGTCGGGGGCGGGCGGAGCGAGTTCCAGTACGGTCCACGCCGGGATCCCGCCCCACTCGGCGCCCAGCATGCTGAACTTCGTCACGCAGTGCAGATCGGCGACGACGGTGGTGTACGGCAGGGCCGTGAACTGCTCGTGGTTCCAGGTGTGCGCGCCCGCGTCGGCGGTGGCGCCGAAGACCCTGAACTCCCAGCGTTCCGGCCGGAACCTGGGCACCGGGCCATAGTGGGTGACCGGCCAGCCGCGCTGCAGTCGCTGTCCCGGCGGAAGCTCGGCCCCTGCCGCTTCTCGAGACGCGCGCTCCACCGGATGACCCATGCCTTCCATCCTGACAGACCGCAAGCGGTGCATCTGACCAGGCAGACTTCTCAAGGGTCAACAAACCGGGTAACTGACGCCAAGCATGCCCTTACCTACTAAGTACGCACTTACTGGACGATCTTCTATGCCGGTGCAATCATGCGCCGCAAACATCCCAGTCCCGTACGGAACCCGACGGAACGCATGCGGAAGGAGCCTCTGCGATGCAGGGCGACCCCGAGGTCATCGAATTCCTCAACGAGCAGCTCACCGGTGAGCTCACCGCGATCAACCAGTACTTCCTGCACGCGAAGATGCAGGAGAACCTCGGCTGGTACAAGCTCGCGAAGTACACCCGGCACGAGTCGTTCGACGAGATGAAGCACGCCGAGGTGCTCACCGACCGGATCCTGTTCCTGGAGGGGCTGCCCAACTACCAGCGGCTGTTCCATGTGCGGGTGGGGCAGACCGTCAAGGAGATGTTCGAGGCGGACAGGCAGATCGAGGTGGAGGCGATCGACCGCCTCAGGCGCGGGATCAAGGTGATGCGCGAGAAGGGCGACATCACGTCCGCGAACATCTTCGAGGAGATCCTCGAGGACGAGGAGCACCACATCGACTACCTCGACACCCAGCTGGATCTGGTGGAGAAGCTCGGTGAGGCGCTCTACATCTCGCAGATCATCGAGCAGCCCGAGAGCAGCTGAGACTAGGCCGCCTCGTCGAGCCCGCCGAGCCCGTCGATCTCGGAGAGCACCGGGCGGCCCTGGTCGGCCGGCTCACGGCGGGGGCAGGCGCCCCGGCCGAGGATCGCCTGGATCCGGCGGACGCACGAACCACAGTCCGTCCCCGCCTTGCAGGCGGACGCTACCTGGCGAGGGGTGCACGCCCCGTCCTCCGCGTGTTGCTTGACCTGCGCTTCGGTCACCCCGAAACAGCTGCAGACGTACACGCGGATTCACCTCCCGCCGGGATCGACCAGTGGCGCCGTCCCGAATAATCGGTGAGGCTTACCTAACCTTACCCACGCCTCGCAGGCAACAAAAGTGGAGGGGGCGTGGATCGTATGTGATCCACGCCCCACTTCACGTCGCTGTAACAGCCGAACCCGTCACTGGTCCCTGTACATCTCCGCGACCAGGAACGCCAGGTCGAGGGACTGGCTGCGGTTCAGGCGCGGGTCGCAGGCCGTCTCGTAGCGCTGGTGCAGGTCGTCGACGAAGATCTCGTCGCCGCCGCCCACGCACTCGGTGACATCGTCACCGGTGAGCTCGACATGGATGCCGCCCGGGTGGGTGCCGAGCGTCTTGTGGACCTCGAAGAAGCCCTTGACCTCGTCGAGCACGTCGTCGAAGCGGCGGGTCTTGTGACCCGAGGCAGCCTCGAAGGTGTTGCCGTGCATCGGGTCGGTCACCCAGGCCACGGTGGCACCCGAGGCGGTGACCTTCTCGACCAGCTCGGGAAGCTTGTCGCGGACCTTGTCCGCGCCCATCCGGACGACGAAGGTCAGCCGGCCCGGCTCGCGGTCCGGGTCGAGGCGGTCGATGTACCTGAGCGCGTCCTCGGCCGTGGTCGTCGGGCCGAGCTTGAGGCCGATCGGGTTGCGGATCTTCGAGGCGAACTCGATGTGCGCCCCGTCCAGCTGCCGGGTGCGCTCACCGATCCAAACCATGTGCGCCGAGACGTCGTACAGCTTGCCGGTGCGCGAGTCGACCCGGGTCAGGGCGGACTCGTAGTCCAGCAGCAGCGCCTCGTGCGAGGAGAAGAACTCGACCGTCTTGAACTCCTCGGGCTCCGCGCCGCAGGCCCGCATGAAGTTCAGCGCGTTGTCGATCTCGCGGGCGAGCTGCTCGTAGCGCTGGCCCGACGGGGAGGACTTCACGAAGTCCTGGTTCCAGGCGTGCACCTGGCGCAGGTCCGCGTAACCGCCGGTGGTGAAGGCACGCACCAGGTTCAGCGTGGAAGCGGACGCGTTGTACATCCGCTTCAGCCGCTCGGGGTCCGGGACACGGGAGGCCTCGTCGAACGCGAAGCCGTTGACGGAGTCGCCCCGGTAGGTCGGCAGCGTCACCCCGTCACGGGTCTCGGTCGGCTTGGAACGCGGCTTGCTGTACTGGCCGGCGATCCGGCCCACCTTCACCACGGGCACCGACGCCGCGTACGTCAGCACGGCGCCCATCTGGAGGAGGGTCTTGAGCTTGTTGCGGATGTGGTCGGCCGACACCGCGTCGAAGGCCTCGGCGCAGTCACCGCCCTGGAGAAGGAACGCCTCTCCCTTGGCGACGGCCGCCATCCGGACGCGCAGCTGGTCGCACTCGCCCGCGAAGACGAGCGGCGGATACGACTCGAGGTCCGCGATCGCTGCGCGCAGAGCCTCGGGGTCGGGGTACTCGGGCTGCTGCGCCGCGGGCAGGTCTCGCCAGGTGTTGCCAGCGCTCGGGCTGGTCTTAGCGTTCACGGTCACCCCCCAAACATTACGGGGTCGTGTCGCCTGTTTTTTCCCTGGCTCGACTGGTGAGACGGAGTGCTTGTCCTGTGGACAGAGGGTGGGGTGCGGTAGGGTTTCCGCATGTTCGCGCTTTCGAACCAGAACTGGTGGTGGACCGCTTCTCCGGCGGCCCACTGACTGCGCGTACGCAACACTTCGCGAAGGCCGCCCGAGGGGCGGCCTTCGGCGTTTCCGGGGTCGTTCCTCCTTCACCAGGCAGAGGAACCATGGACCTGACCCAGCTGCTCCACGACGAACGCCCCTTCGCCGTGCTCCGGCGCCGTACCCCCGGCCATGACGAGAACACGGTGGAGGTGCTGCTCGGCCCGGTCGCCGCCCGGGACCGGCTCGCCGACCTGCCCGAGGAGGGGCTCGCCCTGGTCCCGTTCCGCCAGATCCGCGAGCGCGGCTTCGACGTCCGCGACGACGGCACGCCCCTGCTGGTCCTCACCCCCGAGGAGACCCACACCCTGCCCCTGGCGGACGCCCTGGCCCAGCTGCCCGCGCACCCGGTGCGGGTCGAGGGCGGTGGTTTCGACGTCGGCGACGAGGAGTACGCGGAGATCGTCGGCCGGGTGCTGCGCGAGGAGATCGGCCGGGGCGAGGGCGCGAACTTCGTGATCCGACGGACCTACGAGGGCCGGATCCCGGGCTTCGGCCGGGTGGACGCGCTCGCGCTGTTCCGGCGGCTCCTGGAGGGCGAGCGGGGCGCGTACTGGACGTTCGTGGTGCACACCGGGGACCGGACCCTGGTCGGCGCCAGTCCGGAGGTGCATGTCCGGATGTCCGGCGGCACGGTGGTCATGAACCCGATCAGCGGGACCTACCGCTATCCGGCCGAGGGGCCCGCCCCCGAGCACCTGCTCGGCTTCCTCGCCGACGGCAAGGAGATCGAGGAGCTGTCGATGGTCGTCGACGAGGAGCTCAAGATGATGTGCACGGTCGGCGACATGGGGGGTGTGGTGGTCGGCCCGCGGCTCAAGGAGATGGCGCACCTCGCGCACACCGAGTACGAGCTGCGCGGCAGGTCCTCGCTGGACGTGCGGGAGGTCCTGAAGGAGACCATGTTCGCGGCGACCGTCACGGGCTCGCCGGTGCAGAACGCCTGCCGGGTGATCGAGCGGTACGAGCCCCTCGGGCGGGACGGGGTGGCGCGCGGCTACTACGCCGGTGCGCTGGCCCTGCTCGGCCGGGACTCCGGCGGCGCCCAGACCCTGGACTCCCCCATCCTGATCCGCACAGCCGACATCGATGCGGACGGACGATTGCGGGTGCCCGTCGGCGCCACGCTGGTGCGCGGCTCGGACCCGGCGAGCGAGGTCGCGGAGACCCATGCGAAGGCGGCGGGGGTCCTCGCGGCCCTCGGGGTACGACCGTCACGGCCGCGTGCGGAGGGGACGCGCCCCCGGCTGGCCGACGACCCCCGGGTGCGTGCCGCGCTGGACGGGCGCCGGGCCGCGCTGGCGCCGTTCTGGCTGCGGATGCAGGAGCGGACCGGGGAGTTGTCCGGGCAGGCGCTGGTCGTGGACGGCGAGGACACCTTCACGGCGATGCTCGCGCATGTGCTGGGGGCGGCCGGGCTCGACGTGACCGTCCGGCGCTACGACGAGCCGGGGCTGCGGGCGGCGGTGCTCGCCCACGAGGGCCCTGTCGTGCTGGGCCCGGGGCCCGGTGACCCGTCCGACCCGGCCGATCCGAAGATGCGGTTCCTGCGGCGGCTGACGGCGGCCGTGCTCCGGGAGCACCGGCACGGGGTGCTGGGCGTCTGCCTGGGGCACGAGCTGATCGCGGCCGAGCTGGGCGTGGACATCGTGCGGAAGGAGGTGCCGTACCAGGGGGCGCAGACGACCGTGGACCTGTTCGGGCGTCCGGAGACCGTCGGCTTCTACAACAGCTTCGTGGCCCGCTGCGACGAGGACGCGGCACGGCAGTTGGCGGCGGACGGCGTTGAGGTGAGCCGCAGCGCTTCGGGCGAGGTGCACGCTCTGCGGGGTCCGCGTCGTGCCGGAGGCGCGCCGAGAAACGCATTCGCCGGGGTGCAGTTCCACCCCGAGTCGATCCTCTCGCTGAACGGCGCGGCCGTGGTGCGCGAGCTGATCGGTCAGCTGCGCGGCACCAGCACGTTCTCCGAGCGGCGGCCGGCGCTGTAGTCAAGGACGTTGCGCACCGTGGCGTCGATGATCTGGCCGACGGCGTCCTCGGTGTAGTACGCCTGGTGGGAGCTGACCAGGACGTTCGGGAAGGTGACCAGGCGGGCCAGGATGTCGTCCTCGATGGCCTCCAGCGACTTGTCGAGGAAGAACAGGCCCGCCTCGGACTCGTACACGTCCAGGCCGACACCGGTGAACCGGCCGGCACGGAGTTCGTCGAAGAGGGCCGCGGTGTCGATCAGGCCGCCGCGGCTGGAGTTGACCAGGATCGCGTCGTCCTTCATCTCCTTCAGCGCGGTGGCGTCGATCAGCCGCTCTGTCTCGGGCATGAGCGGGACGTGCAGGCTGACCAGGTCGGACTCGGCGAGCAGCTGCTCCCCGGAGACGTACTCCATGCCGAGCTCGACGCAGGCCGGGTTCTCGGCGGCGTCCCAGCCGAGCAGCCTCATACCGAAGCCGTGGGCGATCCGGGTGAAGGCCTCGCCGATCCTGCCGGTGCCCAGGACGCCGACGGTACGGCCGTGCATGTCCCGGCCCATCAGGCCGTCCAGGCGGAAGTCGAAGTCACGGGTGCGGGTCGCCGCGCGCACGACACGCCGGTTCACCGCCATGGCCAGGGTCCAGGCGAACTCGGCGACGGAGTACGGGGAGTAGGACGAGACGCGGGCGACGGTGAGGCCGAGGCGTTCGGCCGCCGTGAGGTCGATGTTGTTGTAGCCGGTGCTGCGCTGGGCGATCATCCGCGTGCCGCCGGCCGCGAGGACCTCCAGGACGGGGGCGGCGAGGCCGGCGTTGACGCTGGTGGAGACGGCCTCGTAGCCGGTGGCGATGGGGGCGGTGTCCTGGTTCAGGAAGACGTCGAGGCAGCGGATGTCGTGTGGGGTGGAGCGGAAGGCGCGTTCGAGGAGGGGCTTCTCGTCGGACTGGACGCCGAATGCCAGAAGGCCCATATGGGGACTATAGGGTCGGACTGCCCGCCGAGGCCGCGCGCCGTCACGGTGACCGTGACGGGGCGCCGGCGGGCGGCACACACGGGGGGGGGGGGAGGGGAGCGGGGGTGAGCGGGAGAAAACACACCCCAACAACAA